>CAZPLZ010000127.1:0-9663 GCA_964587525.1 uncultured bacterium
ACCACGACGAAATCCCCGTTTGGAGCGAACGCCGCGTCAGCCGCCTCGTCCTCACCGCCTGTCGCGCTTATGTCCGACCAGACAGTCGCTCCCGTCGCATCGTAACGCCACATACTCCAGTTGAAGCCCTCGCTCAGGTCCGCGCGCGTGACGTACCCCACGACCAGCGTGCCATCGCTCCCATCCACCGTCAATCCACGGGCCCACTCCGTGCCTTCGGCCGGCGAGGTCACGGTACGCGACCACAGCACGTTGCCGACACTATCGTACTTCCGAGTGATCCACCGGTAGCCCGACGCGCTATACCGCTCATAGCCGCAGACCAGAAAGTTGCCCAGAGAGTCCATCTCGATGTCAAATGCGCCCGCAGCCATTGAGGATCCGTTATAAGACTTCGACCACAGGAAATTTCCGGCTGAGTCGTACGTGCGAATCAACCAGTCATAATCGCTTGGTGCGACCTCCTCGTCGCCAACCACAATGATGTTGTCAGCGCTGTCCACGGCTACGCCGCGCGGCGTGTCAAAGCGCATCGCGGGGTTATTGTAGGTTTGCATCCAGAGGAACCCGCCCCCGCTGTTGTACTTGCGAATCGTCCACCGGTTGCCAAGCCCGCTGTACTGTTCCCTCCCAACCACAATGACGTTGTCGAAGCTATCCACAGCCACATCCAATACGAAATCGTTCCCGGAGAACGCACCGTTGTACGTTCGATTCCAGAGCAGTGTGCCGTCAGGATCGTACTTCTGGATCAGAAAGTCGAAACCGGTTTTTCCGCCAACAACGAGGTCTCCGTTTCCGTCAATCACGATGGCGGCAGCGTAATCTTGACCGCTCGTTGGCCCGTTGTACATCTGGCTCCAGATCAGGCCACCGTTCGGGTCGTATTTCCGCAACAAAAGGTCCCACCCCTGACCCGGAATCGTCGCCCAACCACAGACATAAATGTTGCCGGAGGCATCAATCGCCACATCGGTGGCCTGATCCATGTTGCTGCCGGCGCTCGTGTACGTTCGCGACCAGGCAACCTCCGGTGGACAACCGGCAAGACCGGCGGCATAGATGGCAAGCCGGCCAGTATCGGTATCCACGATCGTGGCCCCACTGGACATCTCCGTGCCCGTGACTGTTCCCGTGAAACCCACCAGCCCCGCACCGGACGCGTTCCAGGTCCAGACGAAGACCGTGGTGGAAGCTGGGGCGAGTACCGCCACGCTGGCCGGCACCGGACCGGTGGCCAACGAAACAAGAGAGGCGCCGGAGTTGATCTCGAGTTCTGGAGTAAGAACCTCCATGGTGGTTGAGCCGATGTTGGTGACCCGGAGCCGGGCCTGACTCGTCTGGCCGACCAGGATAGCTCCCGGGACCAAGCTGAGATCTACCTCCAAGGCGTTGGGTTCGATGCTGGGCGGTGGTTCCTCCAGAGTCACGAGGGTCCCGGACGCCGATGCGCTGATCGGCCCGCCGGAGCCGGAATCAATCCCCGTCCCCGTCCCCGTGAGTCGCACCGGGCCCGCCCCCAGCGTGTCGTACGTCCAAGTGAACGACTGGGTTGCACCGGGAGTGATGGTGACGGGGCCCGCCGGCACCGGGCCCCCGGTTCGTGACACCAGGTTCCCGCCACTGTTGATCTCCAGATCGGGATTCACGCCGGTGGCATCAACCGTTCCTCCGTTCATGACATTCAAAACGACCTCGACTGATGAACCGGCCGTAGGGGCCACCGGATTGAACGTGAGCGTGGCTGCCAGCTCGGTGGGGACAGACTCCGGGATCGTGTAAACCGGCAGCGGAATCCGAGTCTCCCGGCCGTTGTTGTCCGTGAACACCGCAGCCGGGATGTACGTTGACTCGCTAAACTCTATCGGAGCGGCAACGACAGCCGTATAATCCGCCCGCCGGCTGTCAATCGGCGCGGCCGCAAGCGGGACGGTGGTGACCGTCAGATCCGGATTCGTGATCTCGACCACCGCGTTCGTGATCGAGACCACATCCCGGTCGTCACTCACCAGGCTGAAAGAAACCGTCCCGGCGGTGTATGGCAGCATGACGTGCCGGTCCACCAGGTTCGCTCCGGCGGGATCGGAAAGCACAGTCCGGGAGTCTCGCAGGTACACCGTTGCGTCATAGTCCGGCGTCGTGGCGATGCCGCCCAGCGCGTGGTACGAATTGATGCGGCCGTACCCCATATACTCGTTCCACCCTTGCGCGTCGTAGGTTGTTGCGTACGGCGGAGGGACCTTGTCGGCGGTGTCTCGGAAACGGCGGTAGACGGTCTCCGGCGCCCAGTCCGAATTTTGGCCCAGCACGAGGGCGACCAGCCCCGCCCCGTGCGGCGTGGCCATGGACGTGCCCTGGTACGAGACATACCCACCCCCCATCTTGGTGCTCAGGATCTGCGGGTACGGCACCCCGGTTCCCGGCGCCGTCACATCGATCTCGGGGCCGAAATTCGAGAAGTACGCCCATGCGTCATACTTGTCCACCGCTCCCACGGCGATACACTCCGGGTAAGCGGCGGGCCAGCCAACAGAGGACGCGTCGTTCCCGGTGGCGGCCACGATGACAATGCCTTCCGCAGCAACGGCCTTCACGGCCGCCCAGATGGCGCTTGACGGCGAAGGGCTCCCCAGGCTCATGTTCACCACGTGGGCGCCGTTGTCCTTCGCGAAGCCAAGCCCGCCGATGATCCACCACCCCGACCCGCTGCCGTCTGCCGCCAGCACCTTGACCGGCATGAGCTTGGGGAACCAACTCATCCCCGCGATCCCGGTCGTGTTGTTCGCGGTGGCGCCGATCGTTCCCGCGACGTGGGTGCCATGTCCCTGATCGTCGATCGGGTTGTTGTCGTCGTTCGCAAAATCCCACCCAACAATCTTGTCCGGGCCGAGCACGGGGCCCTGGCCGGTCGGGGACACGAAGATCCGGGTGTCGCCGCCGCCGATGGCGAAATCCTCGTGTGGATACCAGATTCCCGTATCCAGCACGGCAACCACGGTCGTGGTCTTGCCTTTCGAGTCAACGAGATCAGGATCGTTCCAAGCCCGGTCGGTCTCCGTGGTCACCACCCCGAACAACCCTTTGCCAGGAATGACCTCGTCCTGATAGATCGGGTCATCCGGAACCGGAAAGACACTGGCGGAGAAGTGCATGTTGGGCTCGGCGTACTCGATCAAGGGGTTTTTGTTCAGTGCAACGAGGATCCGCTCAAGCGTCTTGCCAGCCGGGATAGCGATGAGATGAACATCGATGAACTTCTGATATCCCAGCTCACGAAGGTTGTGCTGCCGAAAGAAGCCCTGGCGCGAGGTGCGAGCGGTGCCGGATCTGAATTTGAGGATGATCTCGCCCTTGACCACCCGCGTCTCACGTCCCTGCCAAGCAGTGGTTTCAGTCCAGTCAGGGGGATCGGCCATGGCCATTTTGCCGGCAATGGTTTCAGACCAATCAAGAGGACCGGCAAAGGCCATTTTGCCGAGGCCGGTGATCAGAACTAACCCCACCGCCAGCGGCTTCACTTGAGTTTCTAGAAACGAGGGTCGCGTATTCGATTAGAAGTGGGTTACCGTCTCGCTCAAGGAAGCCACAGGGCAATCGCTCCGTTATCCATACGTAGGGTCTACGTATTGCAAAGGGCATGCCAGCAAGGGGACCGGAGGACAGGGGGAAAGATAAGAGAATGTGTTACGTGGCGGAGTGCGTGCTCAATATTTGCCGGGAAAATATTGTCGCACGTCAGCAAAAGATGGACACATGCTGGCGTCAGGCTAAGGTGAGACCGGACAGGGCATCAACGGTCTGAGCAGCCAGGCTTGGCAGCTTGAGCTGCAGCCGCTGCCGCCCTCGTCCCTAGGTGAGAGACAAGAGATGGCCTGACCTGGGAATATTTTTAAGAAAAGAAATTCAAGGAATGAACGGCGTTGCCCCAGGTACAGCTACGGCGACCGCTGGCAATGAATATTTTTCTGCGTAATGATCATTTATCAGAGTAAGAAGTTTCTTTATTGCAATCTCCACGCTATCCAACCGATCATATAAGTTAACATCGGTGGCCTTTAAATCCTTGAATCGCTTGTCGTAATCTAGATTGAATTCAATTATCTTGATATTCTCGCGTGAATACATCACCTCTTGTAAGTTGTTGATCATGTAAATCACGCTCAACAAGCTATGGTAATGCTTTTCATTTGTAAACTGACTCACTCCTAATTTATTGATGAGATTATTTGAAGCTTGAGTAGATATTGAATACAACCCTGCTAACACTACTGTCTTCTGATAATTGGAATCACGCGACTTTTCGATGAGATACTTGTTCATTGCTACATTCGTTAAATTCCAGACCATCTCGGTTTGCAAGCTACGAAACATTGTCCGTTGTTTATCAAAAACAATTACCTTGACCCAGGACGGTTTGCTGACCGTGTCAGGGGGAGATGGTAAGACCTGTTCCTTCGGAGCAGGCGCCCGCGGTGGGCGAGGTTTTTCGGAGTCCTTTGGCAGCACCAGCTTCACTCCACGTTGACTTCCGAGGGGCAACATGTTGCCAAATATCCATTTGGCAGAGAGAAGATGTAAATTCCCTTGACTTTGCGTCAAGCCTACGAGGGCGTAATCTAGGGAGACAACCCTCACCCGTATCCCTACCCCGGCGCTAAAGGAAGCTTCACGGTACATTCCGTCCCGCCACCCTGCGCGCACCGCGATGGGTAGACCTTTCGTGGAAATCACCGACTCGATTCCAACTGCTAAAATCCGCTCCCGGCCCAGGACAGACTCTGCCAGGCTATATTCCGCCAGCAACGCTGTGGACTGCGCCCATCTGATGCCCAAACCTACATGGCCTTTATGTGGCAGATCCTCACGGAGCCCGCTCTTCCATTGCAGGCTGCCCAGGGCATCTTCCAATCCCAGTGATAGCCGCACCTCCCATGGCTTCCAAGGCAAAGGAGGACTGGCAAAAAGGCTGGCGTCGAACCCGAATCCACTGGCCTGGTCGGTCCCCAGATCTGTCCAGAGGCTTTTGAGACTCGCACCCAGCGAAAGCCAAGGCGCTTCCCCTACAGGCAAGGCAGTGCTCAACATATAACACCGCTCATAGCCTCCCGGGGAAGAAATCTGCCAAGCGAGGGCAGCAACCCCAATTCCCTCCAGCATGGTGCCAACCCCAATCGAAGAAGAGGTCAGCGACGTTTGACCCGTAAAGCCGCCGGCTGCCTGCACGTGGGGCCCTGTCATGTTGACCAAGCCCGCTGGACTCCCTTTCGTTAATAACACATCGTCCGCCAGAACCGCATAGGCCCCGCTCACCGCCGCGGCCCGGGGACTTGTGCCGATGAGGCCACCTTTTTCAAAGGCAGCGTACCCAGGGACGGGAAGTAAGAAGAATCCAGTCATCGCCATCAAAGTGCACCGCCCTGCACGCCTTGGAATTCCACGCATCGACTGGCTACCTCCTCAGCACGGCGAGCTTCAAGGTGGCACGATCCTGTTTCCCAGTCCACGGATCCCGGGCTTCCAGCACCACGACATACAACCCCTGAGCCACACGCGAGCCGTGTGAGTTCGTCAGATCCCACCTAAATGAGCGAGATGTGCCCGGAGTCTGCCCCTTGTAGATCAGTTTGCCGGAGACCGCATAAATTTTGACGTCAACGGCCCCAAACGTTAAAGCCAACTTGAAACTGATCCACACCACATCGTCTGCAGGGTTAGGGACGAGGACTGCGGATTCAATCACTTTCTCGTAGGGATGCGTTAAGGAGAATGTCTCAGACGAAATCTGCTGTCTTCCGTCAGGCTGGAGGCTGTTCGTTCTGACTGTATATATGCCATTGGGTACCAGCCTGCCGTTCTCATCACGGCCGTCCCACTCCAATTTGGTCCCATCCGAGAGCAGAACGGTCAGTGTCTCTCTACTCGTGGCTCTCAACCTCTCATGCCTGGTCCCGTCTCCAACCCTCGTGACCGTGACCAGGGAATCGACCATGGTGTCTGTTAGCGTCTTCACAAGCCGGCCCGAAGCATCGTAGATACGCACCAGCAGACGGATGTTCTGAGGCGTTGGTGGAGGCGTGGGGGGCGGACCGCTGCGACGCACCAGCACATTCACCGGCGGCGACCCCGTCACCAACGGTGTGCCGACGGCATTCTCGTAATGGACCCGGGCCAGGTTTGCCACCTCTTGATTTAAGGCGCCAGGGTCCAGGGCGTTAGCCGTAAACGTCAGGACCTGAACGGCGCCGATATCCAGTTGCGCAATGGTCCAGCGCAATCGTTCAGGGGGACCCGCATTGGGATCCCAGCCCACATCCGCCGGGGGCGAGGCCGATCCCAGCTCATACCCCAGGAGCGCAGGCAAGGTGTCGATCACCGTCACCGCGAAGGCCGTGTCGGACCCGACGTTGCCGATCGTGAGCGTGAAGTCCACGGTCTGGCTGGCAAACAGATCTGTCGTGCTTGCCGACTTGACGAATGTCAGCGCTGGATTGCGCACCGTCACCGTAAAGCTGGTCGTGGACGCCACCGTCGGCTGAATCAAACCAACCTCGTTCTGGCACGCCACATAGGCGGTGTTCGTCACTGCCGCCAGTGCTTGAGAGGAGATGGCAAATACCACTAGGAGTGGAGGCAAGCCTTCACTCATCCCTTTGCTCTCCTTCAGCCGGTTACGAGCCGTTCACCACGCCCTGGAACGTGATGACCCGCGTGTTCGCCGGCGTGCAGGCCGCATCGCCGTCACCCTCGGCCAAATCGCTTGGACGCACCGTGATTGTCCCGGCCACCACCTCGCCCGCATCGGCATCGGCTGCATCCGTCAGCGTGACCGGCGCCCCGCCGTTCTCGGCCAGTGTCACCGTGCCCGCCGTGTACGTCACCTGCGTCGGAATCACGTCCGTGAACACGATGTTCTGGGCGGCCGAATCGTCGCCACAGACCAGCGGCACATCCGCAATCCTCGGATAGGTGATGGTGATGGTGTACGTTACCGTGTCACCGATGGCTGGTGTGGGGTTGTCCACGGTCTTGACCACGCTCAAAACCGGGTTGGACTTACGGTTGAAGCCGGCCGTGTCGCTCACCGTTGGCTGAGCGTTTCCCGCCTCGTTCTCGTAATCCACATCACCCTGGTTGGTGACGGTAATAATCGCCTGCGCCCCCTGGGGACTCAGCACCCCAATCACTGCGGCTGTGGCGAGTGTCATTCCCATGCTTGCTAGCTTTTTGCGCAATGTCTCGTTACCTCCTAAACTGTTGTTCGCACGATTGATCTTGATCGTGCGGGTTGTTCTTTCCCGCATGGTTGATCAGGCCATGCGGCGTTTCTTGTTCGTCCTTGCTCCAAGTCATAAAGCCGTCACCTGGAAACTTGCATACCCGCTGGCGCCCGACGGTAAGGGGGATGTCAGCGTCCATCGGATGCGCTGCACATCGGTTGGCGCCGGCTCTACTCCCGTCCAGCAGGGACAGGTGCCGTCGTACCACTCAACCGTGGCCGGCAGAGAGCTGGTGTCGCTCCCCGCGACGTCCTGCATGCCGGCAGGGATCATGTCCGTCAGCACAAAGCTCACTGCGGGCGGATCTCCCTCGTAGCCGGTATTTGTAAACGAGAATGTGTACGTCACCACCGTGCCCGCAACCCCGGCGGTCGGGGTGGAAAAATTGCCGACCTCAACCAGCGGGTTGTAGACCCGGTAGGCCTGCGGGAACACTTCCTGGGCAGTCACGTCATAAGGTCCGGCATCCAGCACGGGCAGCGTGAGGGCCTCAGCAGGAAATGACCCGTCCGCCGCCACCGCAATGGCGGCATGGGTGACCCCGAAGGCTCCAAACGTGATCGAGTTGGCTGGAATCGCCGAGCCGGAGGTGAACCCGGTTCCGATCAGGTTAGTAACTTCCCCTGCGGAGCCCGGACCCACAATGAATGACAGACCAATGCTCCGGCGCGCATGATAGAGATTGTTAAATGTGCGCACGGTCACCCCATCGTCAATGACGATGTTGTGATCGCCATTTGCCAGCGCCGGTAGAGATAAGATGAGCGGGCCGAGATCTCCCCAGTCACTCGCTTTCACTCCGGCATGGATCGCGGCGGCGCTCCCAAACGCGATTGAATCAGCCGCGATATTCGCGCCACGCTTGAAACCGAATCCGGTGAGTGACACCGAATAGCCGACGGCGCCGTTAGATACCGGAGGGCAGATCCCCAGCGAACCCTTGACCGTTATGCATTTATTTGTTATGGCCTTGCCACCTCCGGGATCGTCAATTTCAAGCGTGTCAGCGTCAGCCGGTTGACCCCCATCCAGCCGCACCCACGTCGCCGGGAATGTGCCGCCGCTGGCCGAGATGGCACTGTGCACTGTTGGCACGTCGGTATTCGCGGCCAGGATGGTGGTATCAGCCCCAATGGTCCCGGCGTTCCAGTTGGCCAGCCCCTCCATCAGGAAGGCCTGGTTTGGAACTCCCACAAACACAATCGGAGAAACCGCAAGCCGGGGCATATTGGCTTTCACCCCGCTATAGGCCGTGGTGAAGACTTCCTGACCTGAAATCTCCACGTCATTCTTTGCACCGGATTTCGAATCAAGCGTCAGGGTAAACACGAAAGCCCCATTGGTGATCGTGGCCGACGGATGGGTCGTGGTGTTCCCTCCGACCAGCGTGCTATTGGCCCCGGTTGTGCCGTCCACAAACCCCCACCCCGAGACCGTGATACTTGATCCCGCATCTTGTGAACCCATCGACGGATTGAGGCCGATGGACCGCCGGACCTCATAGACGCCGGCAAACGTGGTAGCAACCCCGTCGTTGAGCACGATGTCCTTGCGCCCGTTGGCGAGGTTGCTGTCCACGATGATGGTGGCAGAGCCAAACGTGCCGTCTGCGCCGACCGTAATGGCAGCGTGCGTGGTGGTCGAGCCGCCGACAGTAATCGAATTAGCGGCAATCGAGGCGCGCGCCGCAAACCCGATGCCCTCGATCCGGAATACCATTCCGACCCACCCACCCGCGGGGATCGCTCCGTTGGTCTTCCAAGTTCGCCCGGCCCGACCGTCACCCTGCGCGGGCGAGAGGCAGATATTGCGCCAGACCCGATAGGCTCCGGTGAAGGTGTACGTGCGCGTTACACTCGTCAGCACCACGTCATGGAACCCCGCCGGGAGCGCGGGGAGCACCAGCGTGGTGGCCGCAATGTTGCCCGAGGCATCCGAGATGACACTCGCTGGGGTAACCCCGCGCCCGCCTAATGTCACCGTATAGCTGGCGCTCGCCTCGAAGTTAAACCCGGAGATAACGGTGTTCGTACCCGGTGCGCCGTCCCCCATGAGCGGATTGAGACCGATCTTGGCGGCCTCTACCGGCATGGCCAGCAGGAACGGCAACATGGCGACGGCGAACCACCCCATACGCCGGCCTGCTTCACCCTTACAGGCTGGTTTGGTGCTCAAGGAAACTCCTCGCTCGCGCCTGTGTCTAACCTTCATGACTTGCGCTCTCAGCGGAGGTCAGGCATGGTGGGGTTCCTCCTCAAGGTTTTTGAGCCACGACTTCCAGGCAGCCACGGTTGCCCAGCAGGTACGAGATCGCCGCCGGCAGGGTGAGGCACAGGTGCACAACACGCGCGGCTCGCGAACCGTACAAGCGGCGGCGAAGGGGCCA
>CAZPLZ010000128.1:0-9645 GCA_964587525.1 uncultured bacterium
TCTACCCCCCTCTCCCTCCTCCCTCTCCCCCCAAAAGGGGGGAGAGGGTAGGGTGAGGGGGGAGAAGGAATACAATGAATTAATGTCCCAGCACACCAGACGGGTACCCATAGGCCATGTTGAAGTCGGAGGAGGCACCCCAGTCGTGGTTCAAAGTATGTGCGCCACCCGCACCCAGCACATTGACGCGACCGTAAGCCAGGTTACCGCGCTGGCCAAAGCCGGGGCTGGCGTTGTGCGCATCGCCGTGGACAGCGACAAAGACGCCGGAGCGCTGGCCGAGATCCGCCGCCAGACCAACGACACAGCGAATCTCTCCGTGGACTTACAGGAAAACTACCGGCTGGCAGCCAAGGTTGCCCCGCATGTGGACAAAATCCGGTACAACCCCGGTCACCTCCATCATCACGAACAGGAAAAGTCCGTGGAAGCCAAAGTGGCCTTCATCATCGGCTGCGCCCGGGACCACGGGTGCGCGGTTCGTATCGGGGTCAACTGCGGCTCCACCGACCCCGAGATCGCGCGCAAGCACCCCGGCGACTCCATCCAGGCCATCGTGGAAAGCGCACAGATGCATTGCGATATTGTGGACCGGCTGGGGTTTACGCAGTACGTCGTTTCGATTAAAGATTCCAACCCCAAAAAGGTCATCGAGGCCAACCGAAGATTCGCCAAAGCCAGACCCGAGGTCCCCATCCACCTGGGCGTCACCGAGGCGGGCCTCCCCCCTGGCGGGGTTATGAAAACCCGCATGGCTTTCGAGCCACTCCTGGCAGATGGTATCGGCGACACGATCCGCGTCTCCCTGACTCTTCCCAACGAGAGCAAAGCTGATGAGGTCCGGGAGGGGCTGAGGATTCTTGAAGACATCCGCAACGGCCGGTTCACCGCCGCAGACTATGGAACCGAGGGTCTCAATATTATTTCATGCCCCTCCTGCTCCCGCGTGGAAAACGAGGATTTCGTCGCCCTGGCCGAGAAAGTCCGGAGTATGTCCGACTTTGCCAAGGCTTACAACATCACCATCGCCGTGATGGGCTGCCGGGTCAACGGACCCGGCGAGACCGACGATGCTGACCTGGGGCTCTGGTGCGGGCCCACGCATGTCAACCTTAAGCGCGGCCCTGAAAAGATCGGGACGTTTCGCTATGACGAAGTCCTGGACCGCCTGCGATCTGAGCTAGACGCCCTAATCCAAACTAAGGTGCCAGGGACTGACATCTGACAACTCGTGTCAAGAATGTCATTTGTCAGTCCCTGGCACCCTGGGACTCATCGATGAAGCCTAAGGTTGACTGGACATCTGGCGGAGCAATTGCTCGAGATCGGCCATGGACCGCCCGTACCCTTCCCAGTCATGCTTCGCCAAGGCTCTCTTGCCCTCCTGGAGGACTTGGTTGGCCTGCTGGACGAGGCCCTTGATAGAAACAGCCTTCGGGCTGCGCCCAGGTTGCGTTCGCCGCGCCAGATGACGCCCAGCGGCTCCGCCGAAAATCCGTGAAAGGGCCATGCCCAGATTCGGTTGCATGATGATCGTATCTCCGTAGCCCGCGATGACCTGCTTCAACTCCGGCATCCCCCCGCCCTGGGCTTCCAGATACAGAGGCTGGATGTAGAGCAGTGAATCCTCCACCGGAATCACCAGGAGGCTTCCCCGGATGACCCGGGACCCGGTCTGGTCCCAGAGGCTGAGTTGTTCAGAAATCTCAGGCGTCTGATCAATCCGGTTGTCAATCTGCTGGGGCCCGTACACGAGTTTCTGCTTCGGGAAGTTATACACCAGGAGCTTGCCATAGTTCGGCTTATCACAGCGACCGGCCATCCAGGCGATCATGTTTTTCTTGTTCGCCGGGGTGAAGGGGATCATGAGGATAAACTCCTCACGCCTTGAAGAGCGGTCCCTCTCCACGCCCACCAGCTTCATGATGGTGTAGTAGGGCTCCATCGGGATGAGCTGCCCGCCCACCTTCCGCCTGGGGATGGCCCAGAGATCCTCCTTGTTGTAGAACACTTGCGGGTCGGTCATGTGATACGTGGCGTAGATCCGCGCCTGAATGGAAAAGAACGTCGCGGGGTAACGGATGTGCGCTTGGAGATCCTCGGGCATCTCTGCAAAGTTGTGGAACAACGTCGGGAAGATCCTGGCATACGTCTGGATCAGCGGGTCGGATGGGTCGGTGATATAGAAGGTGGCGCTCCCATTGTAGGCGTCCACGACGACCTTGACGGAATTGCGGATGTAATTTCCAAGGCTCCGCAACTGAAGCGAGTAGGGGTAGCGGTCCGTGGTGGTGTAGCCATCCACGATCCAAAACAGCCGGCCGTCCTTGGAAATCACCATATACGGGTCGGGGTCAAACCGGATAAACGGAGCGGCCTTTCTGATGCGGGCCAAGACATTGCGGTGATACAGGATCCGGCTCTTCGGGGTGATCTCACCGGTGAACAGGATCTTGAATTCCCTAAAGTACATCGCAAACAGGAACTTGCGGAAGAAACCGCCAACCGCGACCCCCCCAGTTCCTCTGTAGGTCGTGTAAACATTTTCGCTACCCGAGGGGTAATCGAACTCTTTGGAGTTGGTCAGGACGATCGCGTACTCGTTGTCTGCTTCGCCGTAGTAAATCTCGGGCCGGGTGATGGTCAGCCCGCCCACAGCCCGTGGGGGAATGTCCTGGACAAAGAACTCGGGAAGACCCTCATTCGAGATGCGGTTCACCGGCCCCTGGCAGAGACCGTATCCATGGGTAAACATCAGGTGTTCGTTGATCCAGTTTCGGCTGGGCAGGTTTTCAGCAAGGAGCTCCCGGGGCGAGAGCATCACCTGACGGTAACTCCCATCCACCACATAGCGGTCATTGTCCACATCCAAAAACTTGTAATAGGTCCGGATTTCCTGAAGCTGGGCGTAGGTGGTCAGCAGCGGCGCGTGGTCCCAGAGCCGGATGTTCTGAATGGTGGCGTCGTTCCTGCGCAGCTTGGCAAGGGTGAGGTTCTCCGCAGCCGCGAAGCTCATTTCCGGCACGTCTCCAAGTTTATACGCACGGCGAGTGTGCTCGATCGCCCACTCGATGAAGGGAGTCTCCATGACCAGTTCATTGGGGTCCACCCGGAAGCGCTGAACGAGTTGCCGGTACCCGGCCCCCAGCAGGGTGCACACGAGGATCAGGCCGAGCCCGATCACAACCAGTCGGCGTTTCGGAAAACGAATACTGGCCCAGATGACCACCGCGGCGACGACGGCCAGCACGCGCAGCATCTTTAACACGGCCAGATACGCATGAACATCCGCATAGCCGGCGCCCGGGGCGACGCTGCGTTGCTTCAAGACCAGCTCGTAAATTTCGATATGAAAGTGAAGGCTCATCAAAAGAACCAGACCACCCAGCAGAACGACCAAATGGTGCTTGGCCTCCTTGGCTATCCAGAAGCCCTTCTCCGAAACCTCGAGACGGCCCCGGAGGATATACACAGCCAACGCGAACAGGGCGGAAAAAACAAAAGTCATCAGGAAGAACGAGAACACAAACCGGTACAACGGCACGTGAAAGACATAGAACCCGATGTCCCGGCCGAACAGCGGGTCTACGTCCCCGAAAGGCACCTGGTGGAGAAACCTTAACGCCATCTCCCACTGAACACCGGCCCGCACCCCCATCAGGACGGCCAGCACCACGCTGCCCAGTGTCAGCAGTGGGAGAATGAATGTGGCCATGGACTGAATAACCTGAAAGGGGTTCTCTCCCTCGTCGGAGGAATAGACCCGCTGCGGGCCGGTGCGGGTGCGGGCCCAGTAGATATTGGCATAGACGATGCCCCAGAACACTCCCGCCCCAGCCAAGCCCAGGGAAAGTTTGCTACAAAGGGCGGTCCAGAAAACTTTGGAAAAACCTAGCGCCTGAAACCACAGAAGGTCCACCGTGAGCCGCAACAGGGTTCCAAAAAACAAGAAGACGGCAAGCGCGAGGACAACAAGCGCTATATGCCATTTGCGAATGGGGGGAAGGGAGATGCCTGGGAACCCCTCAGCCATGCTCCAACCCTAACACACTACGACGCGTCCCTTCACGTCTTCCAGCTTGATGTTGAGACCGTCTTTCTTCCCCCGCCGCTTCAACTCAACCAGTTTCTCGTTTTTGTAAGTCTTGCCCACGATGATCTGCCAGGGGATGCCCAGGAGGTCGGCATCGGCGAACTTGACGCCCGGGGTGTCGCCCCGGTCGTCCAGCAGCGTTTCGATTCCCGCCGTGGTGAACTCGTCATAAAGCTTTTCCGCAGCCTGGGTGGCCTCAGAATCTTTCCCCAAAGGGAGGATGATCACCCGGTAGGGGGCAATGGCCAAGGGCCAGATGATTCCACGTTCATCGTGGTTCTGTTCGATGGCCGCGGCCACGATACGGGTCACCCCGATGCCGTAACAACCCATCCACATCTCGCGCTCCTTCCCCGCTTCATCCAGGAAGACCGCGTGCATGGCCTGGCTGTACTTCAGACCGAGCTTGAAAATATGGCCGACCTCAATACTCCGTATGACGCTGAGCATGCCGGCGCAACGCGGGCACGTATCGCCGCTCTTGGCACCGCGTAACTTTTCGAGGCTGGCAGCATAATCGCACGCGGAACACGTCACCAGCCCTTCCTCACCGGTGTCCGCCAGCACCATGAACTCGTGCGAGAACGATCCGCCGATGAGTCCAGTTTCAGCCTCGACCATGCGGTAGGTGAGCCCCAGGCGCGTGAAGATCCGGTTATACGCCACGCGCATCGCCTCATAGGAACGCTCCGCCCCTGCCTCGTCTGCGTCAAAACTGTACGCATCTTTCATCAAAAACTCCCTGGCGCGCATCACCCCGAACCGTGGCCGGATCTCGTCACGAAACTTGGTCTGGATCTGGTACAGGGTAACCGGCAGGCGCCGGTAGGAGCGCAGGGTGGCGCGCACCAGGTCAGTGATAATTTCCTCGTGGGTGGGGCCCAGCGCGAACTCCCGGTCATGCCGGTCCTTTAAGCGCATCAGCTCCTTGCCGTATTGATTCCAGCGCCCCGTCTCCTCCCAGAGCTCCTTGGGCGTGAGCTGTGGCAGAAGCACTTCCTGGGCCCCCGCCCGGTCCATCTCCTCACGGATGATGGCGGTCACCTTCAGCGCCGCCCGCCATCCCAGCGGCAGAAACTCGTACACCCCTGCCGCCACCTGGCGGATCAGCGAAGAACGGATCATCAGTTGATGGCTGGCTGTTTCTGCCTCTTTAGGGGCCTCCCGGAGAGTCTGGAAGCAGAGCCGGCTCATTCTCATTAGCCACCCTCTCCCTAGCGCAGGAAACGCAGCACATCGTTGTAGGTCGCAAAGAGGATGAGGGCGAGCACAAACACGCCGCCGGCCGTGGTCAGCACGGAATACGTCTTGGGAGACAGACGACGGCGCTGGATTCCCTCACAGACGGCCAGCAGGATCATGCCGCCATCCAGGACCGGGATCGGCAACAGGTTAATCACCATCAGGGTCACATTCAGCACACCGATGAAGTGAAGGAGGTCCCAAATCCCCGCTTTGGCCTTTGCATATCCTATCTGGGCGATCAGCACTGGCCCTCCCAGTACTTCACGAAACTTCTGTTTGCCGGTGATGACATTCCAGAGGGTCTCCACGATCTTCTCCGAAATAAACCAGATCTCTTGAGCCGCACCCTGAGCAGCCTCCGGGACGGAGAAGCGGCGAAGGAACTGCTCGGGCGCCAGCGGGCTAATCCCAATGACTGGCTTGTTAAGCTCCTGGTCGAATTTCGGCTTGACCATCACCTCAAGTCGCTCCTCACCCCGGCGGATGCCCAGCGTGATCGGCTCCTCCTTGCCCCCGCCGATGAGGTGGGACACATCACTCCATCGGGTTACCCGCTCACCGTTGATCGAAAAAATCTCATCGCCGCGCTGAAGCTTCGCCTTCTGAGCAGGAGACAAGGGCCTCACTTCCCCGATCACCGGTTCGATCAGCGGACGCAACCCCAAATTGTCCGTGAGGGTCAGAGGAGTAGCCATGACCGCGTCGCCCCGCCTCACCTCCAGCGTCACCCGTTTGTCCATTCCTGCCTGGTCTAGGATGGCTGCCATCTCGTACCAGCTCTCAACCGCCTGGCCATCCACCGCCACCACCTTGTCACCGCTTCGCAACCCCGCCCGGGAAGCTTCACTGTTCTGTGGAACCTCACCCAGAATTGTGGAATAGTTCGGGATTTCCAGTCCGCGCAACAACCCTCCGAAGAACAGCACAAATGCAAACACCACGTTCATGGTGACGCCAGCCGAATACACGATGATCCTCGCCCACCACGGCTTCGCCATGAGGTCATGTGGCTCGATCTTGCCGGTTTCCATCCACTCTTCACCGGACAGTTTCACATAACCACCGAACGGGATCGCCCCAATCATGTACTCAGTGTCACCGCGGGTGAACCCGAATAGCCGCGGGGGGAACCCGATGGAAAACCTGAGCACTTTGATGCCAAACAGACGAGCGACAATGAAATGGCCAAACTCATGCACCAGAATGGCCAGCCCAAACAACAGAACAATCAAAAGGATATTCGTGATCATGCCGAGGCGGCTGCGCTCGTACGCGACCTGGCACCTACATAGGCCCGGGCTTCGCGGTCAATCTCCATGATGTGCTCCAGGCTCTCCAGCCGGCTCCAGCGAAAAGCGTCCAGGGCCCGCCCGATGAGGGCCGGGATATCGGTGAACCGGATACGGCCGTTCAAAAACGCCTGCACCGCCACCTCATTGGCTGCGTTCAACACCACCGGGTGGCTGCCTCCGGCCTCCGCGGCCTCACGGGCATGCTTCAGACAGAGGAACCGCTTAAGGTTGGGCGGCTCGAACGTTAGAGCGCCCACCTGAGCCAGATTCAGCCGGGGCAGCGCCGCCGGCACCCGTGTCGGCCAGGTGAGCGCGTACTGAATGGGCAGCTTCATGTCCGGCAGGCCCATCTGGGCCAGCACGGAGCCGTCCACAAATTCCACCAGCGAATGCACAATGGACTGCGGGTGAATCAGCACCTCAACTTGGGGAGCGGAAAGATTAAAGAGCCACTTCGCCTCGATAATTTCCAATCCTTTATTCATGAGGGTCGCCGAATCGATCGTGATTTTCCTTCCCATCCGCCAGGTGGGGTGCCGCAGGGCCTCCCGGACCGTCACCTTGGCCAGCGAAACCCTTCTCCTAAACGGCCCCCCAGAGGCGGTTAAGATCACCCGGCGAACCTTGGCGCGCTCCTGCCCTTCCAGGCATTGAAAGATAGCGCTGTGCTCACTGTCCACCGGCAGCAACTGCGCGCCGCTTTTCGCCTGCGCGCGGGCAATCAGCTCCCCTCCCACAACCAGGGTTTCCTTGTTCGCAATCGCCACCCGCTTGCCCTGCCGCACAGCCTCGTAAGTCGGCTTGAGGCCCGCGCTGCCGACCATCGCGGACACCACCACGTCTCCCTCCCGGCGCCCGGCGACTTCCACGACGCCGTCAGGGCCGCTGAGCACCTCCGCCCGGCCACCCAGCCGGCGCTTCAGCTCCCGGGCCGCATCCGGCTCGTGAACCGCCACGTACTTCGGGGAAACCTCCCGCACCTGCTTCTCCAGGGTGTCAATGTCCTGCCGGGCCGCGAGCCCCACAATTCGATAACCGGGAAGCCGCTTGAGCACCTGGATGGTGGCCAGGCCGATCGAGCCGGTCGAACCCAGAATGACCACCCGCGTACCCTGACGCGCAGGCTTGCCATCCAATCGCACCGCGCGACGCATCATGCGTAAGCGAGAGCGAACCTGCTCTGTGCGCATCCGCTTATTACAGCACAGCGTAGCCGATCCAAGACTGGCTGCGGTACACGACTCCAAGGCGCTTCCACCAGGAATTGAGAACGTCTAGCTCACGCTCCGTTAGCTTAAACGCCGGCCCGCGGTCCTGCACGTTATTGAAGCCGGGAACGTACAGAAGCACCGCCTTCACCCCAGCCTGTTTGGCCCGGATAGCGAACCGGCGGCTGTCCGAAGCATCCCGCGCCCACTCCTTCACGAGCGGGATGTTGTACTTTCTGGTTCCTCGCCAGCGCCGGCCGATACCCAGCACCCGCTCCTCGCCCACCAGCAGGACAGGACCGGGCGGCAGCTTTTGAAACTCCGTCCCGTACCCCCGGGCCTCTTGCGCGTGGGCGGCGGTGAACCTGCCGAGGGCGTACCCATACACGCCGTAGATGTCGTCCAGATTGAACCGGTGGTGCATCCGCATGACCAACGCACAGCAAGCCCACAGCACAAACAACCCCGTGTACATCTGGGCAAACCGGCGTGACTCCATCTTGATCTGACCCGCCAGTCAGGCACACACCGCGCAGAGCACGACCAGCGCCGGCAGCAGGTACCGGATCAGGTGGGACGTTACAGACCACATGAAAACCTCCGCACCGCACACCATCAGAAGGAACCCGGCCGGCACCGGCCACCGTCGCCTCCCCAGCATGAGCACGGCAAAAGCCAGGAGGAACGGACTCACCGTAAACGTGCCGAACTCCGCGTCACCGGGATCAACCGTGATCCGGTACGGAAGGGTGAGCCACTTCTGCCAGGTCATGTCACTGATGCCGTAATGCTGGTTATCCTCCATCCACCGTGTCAGCTCGTCAGAGGTATACCGCAGGCTGCCGAACACCCGCTGGCCGAACGGGTACACCGGATCGTGGCCGACCAGCCAATTACGCAACAGCCAGGGGGACACCACCAGCGACGCCACGACGACGAGCCATGCCGCCGAAGCCAGCCGGACCCGCAGCTTCCCCAGCCGGGCCGGGGAAAGACCCGACAAGCCCACGATCCCCGCCACCAACAGTGCACCCCGGATGACCGCCAGGTACTTGGAGCCCATCGCCAGCCCGATGAAGACCGCGGCGGCCGCGAGCCCCGGCCGTCCCCGGCGGCAGAACTTGAGCAGCCAGAGCAGCGCCAGGGTCTCCCAGAACGCCCGCAGATTGTCGCTGAACGCAATCTCGTTTTCGACCGCGGTCAAAGGGAGGGAAATGACCAGCAGCGCTGCGACCGCCCATATCCAGGCCGAGGATGTGTTCAGGCACTGCCGGGCTAGCGCGCCGGCGCCCAACAGGAGCAGCGCGCCCCAGCATAAGTTCAGGAGCTTGGGAGCCTCGTCGCCGCCAAACGAAAGCGCCACCGCGTAGACCATTTCCGTGTTGAGCGGCAGGAAGGTCAGCAGGTGTTCGGGGTGTGGAGAGAACTTGTGGGTGAAGAGGAACCGCGCTGGCAGCCCCAGATGGTAGATCTGACCGTCGTCAAACCATTCAGGTGCCAGGGTCGCCAGGAGGTCCGTGGCGAGGAGCACGAGGACAAGCAGCCAGAGCCCCCATGTTCCAAGCCCAGCTTGGGGGCGGCCGAGACGATCGGCAGCCGAGCCGCCGGAACCGAATGCGATCAGGCCCAAGCCCCCTGCCAGCAAACACCCGGGAAACATCAGGCCGCACCAGCTCATGCCCAGCACCGACAATGACCAGGCACCTACCCCCAGCCCCAGCCGAGTCAGCAACCGCTCCACCCCGGCCACCCCCGTTGAGTGAAGCCGCAGCCAGTGATACAGAACACCCCCGCTACGCCAGGCGGC
>CAZPLZ010000129.1:0-9546 GCA_964587525.1 uncultured bacterium
CGGAGCGAAGGGGCAGACTTCTCGGGCACGCTCGCCGTCTCCTGCCTTTGGCGCCTCGTTCGCTCCGCCGCTCCGTTGAGGCTTTTTCAGCACCTGCTACCGGTCGGCCCCGCGACCGCGAGGCCCCTCCAGCCCGGCCATGCCTTGGGGGGACTTTTTCCGCAGCCTGTTAGTCTCCTTCAAGGTTCAAGTTTTTAACTTTCTCAAATCCCATTTCCAGACAACGTAGATGGCCGGGTAGACCAGCAGCACCAGGATGAACGAGGTAAAGATGCCGCCCACCATCGGCGCGGCGATGCGCTTCATGACGTCGGCGCCAGCCTCATGGGTGCCGGCCCACATGATGGGCAGAAGGCCCAGCGCGGTGGTCAGGACGGCCATGAGCTTGGGACGCACCCGCCTAACGGCTCCGTCCATCACGGCTTCCTCCAAGTCAGGAAGCGTTCTCATCCTGCCCTGGCTCTTCATGCGCTCGTAGGCCAGATTCAGGTAGAGCAGCATCACCACCCCCGTCTCGGCATCCACACCCGCCAGGGCGATAATGCCGACCCAGACCGCGATGCTCATGTTGTAGTCAAGGATGTACAGCAGCCAGAAGGCGCCGATCAGGGAAAAGGGCACGGCCAGCATGACGATGCCGGTCTCCACCACCGACCGCGTGTTGACATAGATCAGCACGAAAATGACCAGGAGGGTCAGGGGGAGCACGAGCTGAAGGCGCTTCCGGGCCCGCTCCATGTACTCGAACTGCCCGCTCCAGTTGAGGTAGTACCCGGCCGGCAGCTCGATCTTCTCCTTCAGCAGCGCTTTGGCCTCCCGGACATAGCTCCCGATGTCGCGGTCGCCAAAGATGTCGATATAGATCCAGCCCGTGAGCATGCCGTTCTCGTCTTTAATCACCGGCGGGCCGGTCACGAATTTTATCTCCGCCAGCTGTGCCATCGGGATCTGCGCACCCGTGGGGGTGGCCACCAGCACCCGGTTGAGCTTGTCGAGGTCATCGCGCAGCTCCCGGCCATACCGCACGTTGATGGGGTAGCGCTCCCGGCCCTCGATGGTCATGCCGATATTCTTTCCTCCGATGGCCGTCTCAATCACCGTCTCCACCTCTTCGATGGTCAGCCCGTAGCGCGCGATCTGGGCCCGCTTGATCTCGAAATCGATGAAATACCCTCCGGTGACCCGCTCGGCAAACACGCTGCGCGTTCCTTGAATCTGCGGAAGGGTGGCTTCAATCCGCTCGCCGATCCGCTGGATCACGTTGAGATCCGGTCCGAAGATTTTGATCCCGACGGGTGTACGAATGCCGGTGGTCAGCATGTCGATGCGCGTCTTGATCGGCATGGTCCACGCGTTGGTCGTGCCCGGGATCCGCATGGCGCTGTCCAGATCGTTGATCAGCCGCTCCCAGCTACGCCGCTTCATCTCTGGCCAGATGAGACCCAGCAGCGGCTTCAGCCATGCCGGCGCCCAGCCGGAGTACCACCGCCGGTGCTCAACCAGCGGCCATTCTGCATGGGGCTTCAACTGCGCGATCGTCTCGACCATGGAGAGGGGAGCAGGGTCGGTCGGGGTGCGGGCCCGGCCGATCTTGCCGAAGACGGTCTCGACTTCAGGGAACGTCTTGATAATCTTGTCCTGGATCTGTAGCCACTGCCGGGCCTTGCCGATGGAGATGCCGGGCAGGGTCGTTGGCATATACAGGATATCCCCCTCGTTCAACGGGGGCATGAACTCCGACCCGAGCCGCAGGTACACCGGGATGGTCAGGATGACCAGGATCACCGAGACGCCGATGGTTGTCTTGCGCCAGTCCAGGACGAACCGCAGCACGGGCTGGTAGACACTGAACAGGAACCGGCTGATGGGGTGCTTGTCCTCACTATGTATGGTGCCAGCGATGAAAAAATTGGTGAACGTGGAAAGCCAGCGTGGCTTGATCCTCAGCCCCTTCACCGGCCGGAGGAAGACCTGCATCAGGACCGGCACGAGCGTGATCGCCAGGATGGCGGCGAAGAACATGGAGTAGTTTTTGGTGAACGCGAGCGGCTTGAACAGACGCCCCTCCTGCGCCTGCAAGGTGAAGATGGGCATGAAGGAGACGGCGATGACCAGGAGGGAGAAGAAGACCGGGCGGCCCACCTCCTGGGTGGCGTGCAGGATCACATCGGCCAACTTTTCTTTCCTGCCCTCGCGTTCCCACTCCTCCAGGCGTTTGTGGGCGTTCTCGACCATGATGATCGAGGCGTCAACCATGGCGCCGATGGCGATGGCGATACCGCCCAGCGACATGATGTTGGAAGTCAGGTGCTGGTGGAACATCGGAATGAAAGCAAACAGGACAGCCAGTGGCAGCGTGATGATCGGCACCAGGGCGCTGCGGAAGTGCCAGAGGAAGATGATGATCACCAGGCTGACCACCAGCATTTCCTCGAAGAGCTTGCGCTTCAAGGTATCGATGGACCGGTGGATCAGCTTGGACCGGTCATAGACGGGGATCAGTTCAACCCCCGGCGGCAGCGCCGACTTCACCTCTTCGATCTTCTTCTTGATCCGGTCGATGACCTTCAGGGCGTTCTCGCCGAACCGCATCACCACCACCCCGCCCACCGCCTCGCCCTTCCCATCGAACTCGGCCGCGCCACGGCGCATGTCCGGCCCGAACGCAACCCGGGCGACGTTTTTGACCAAAATTGGGATGCCGTTCTCGTTGACCTTCAGAACGATGTCCTCGATATCGGAGAGCTGCTTGATGTATCCCCGGCCGCGGATGAAGTGCTCCGTTTCGGCCAGCTCCAAGATGCGCCCGCCCACATCGTTGTTGGAGCGCTGGATGGACATGATGACGTGCTTTAAGGGAATCCCATAGGCCACGAGGGCATCTGGATCGACGATCACCTGGTACTGCTTAACGAAGCCGCCGACGGAGGACCTCCGCCACGCCCGGGACCGATTCCAGATAGTAGCGCAGGTACCAGTCCTGGAAGGTGCGCAGATCAGCCAGGCTGTTGTTTCCCGACTCGTCCACGAGCGCGTACTGAAACACCCAGCCCACCCCGGTGGCATCGGGACCCAGAACGGGGTTGACTCCTTCAGGCAAGGTGCCAGTAATCGTGGAAAGGTACTCCAGGATGCGCGACCGGGCCCAGTAGATGTCGGTGCCGTCTTCGAAGATGATGTACACGAACGACAAGCCAAAAAACGAGTAGCCGCGGGCTACCTTGACGTTCGGCGCGGCGACCATGGAACTCACGATCGGGTACGTGATCTGGTCCTCGACCAGGTCCGGCGACCGGCCGGGCCATTCCGTAAAGACGATCACCTGGACATCCGACAAATCGGGGATGGCATCCAGAGGAATGCTTTTCAGCGACCAGACGCCCCAGACAATTGCCAAGGCTGTTCCAAGGAACACAAAAAACTTGTTTCTCGTGCACCAGGCAATGATCTTTTCAATCATGGGAGGCTCCAGCCCGAACAATCATGTTGCGGTCAATGCTCCTCCCCGTTCTTCACGGGCACGAAGTCCATGCCGCAGATCGGACATTCCCCCGGGCGGTCTGAGGTGTAGGTGGGGTGCATCGGGCAGTGATAGAGCTGCTTCCCGTGTTCTTCGCCCCCCGCCGCCATCTGGGAAAGAGCCGCCTTAAGCTTGGACTCGGCATCCACCAGGAAATTTCCCGAGACCACCACCCGGTCTCCCTCCTCCAGCCCCGAGAGCACCTGAAAATAATCGTCCACCTTGATCCCTACCACCAACTCACGCGGCTGAAACCGGCCTTCGCCCTGATCCAGGAAGACCAGCTTGCGGGTCCCCGTAAACATGACCGCGCTCTCCGGCACCACCAGGACAGAGCCAAGATTGATGAAAATCTTTACGTTCATGAACATATCCGGTTTGAGAAGGTCTTTGGGGTTGCCCAGATGGGCCCGGACTCGCGCACTGCGGGTGCGCGGGTTGACGAGAGGATCGATGGCCACCACTTTCCCCTTGAAATGGTGCCCTGGATAAGCGAGCGTGGTCGCCTCCACCGCCTGCCCGGGACGAATGTGCCCGAACTCGAACTCGTAGATGTCGGCATAGAGCCAGACCTTTCCCGTACCACCCCGGCCAAGCAGCAGGTTGGAATCGGGACGGTCCTTAACTTCCAACTGTTGGATCTGGGCGTCAGAGAGGCCCAGCAAATTCAGGCGCAGGCGGCTCGAGGCCACGAGCGAATGAGCCCGCTCGACGATTTCAGGAGTGGGGCTGCCCCTGATTTTCTTCAAAGTGCGGCGGGCCGTGAGGTACTCCTCCTGTGCCGCAAAGAGCTCCGGGTCATAAGCGATATGGCCCACCGTTCTCACCGCCTTGGTCAACCGCTTCATCTCAACCCGCGCCGTTTTCATCCCGATGAGCTGCTGCCGGGCCGGATTGATCCTGACAGCCGCCTGGCCCTCGACCGAGCCCCCCAGATCTTCCTTATCCACCGGCACGAAATCCATTCCGCAGATGGGACACTCACCGGGGCGATCCGAAGTGTAGGTAGGATGCATCGGGCAGTGGTAGAGCCGTTTTCCCTTGCGTTTGGATTCATCGCCGTGGGTCCGGTGCTTCCCGGCGGTCGAGGCCTGTCGCTGAAGAGGCTCCACAGCAGCTTTTTCCTTCGCCTCCTCCTTGACCACGAGATTCATACCGCACTCGGGACAGCGAGCCTCGGGGTCGCCAGACTCCACCTCGGGGTGCATGGGACAGGTGTAGACCACCTCACCTTCCTGAAGTATTTGCTGGTCATGTTCACGCGGTGACTCACAGGACACCATCAGCACGAGCAAGCTCCCCGCCAGGACGAACAGAATAACTGCCAGGCCAAAGCCAGGATGAACAGAGTAATAGTCAACGCGGGTCCTTTTATCTCTCATTTGAGTCTCCTTTTAGATCCTCCAGAGAAATCCCAATCATTTTTTCCAACTCGGCTCGCTTGGTCGCAAAGTCCGCCAGGTGCTGGTGGAACTCCAGCTTGAACTTCAAAAAACTGCGCTGGGAATCCAGCAACTCCAGAAAGTTCACACGATCGGCTTCATACCCCCTCTGGGTGGAAGCAAGTGTGCCTTCAGCGAGGGGGATGACGGTATCCTTGAACAGCGTGGCCAGACGCAGATGATTCTCCACCGCCACAGCCAGATCCACCACCCCGGCCATGGTCCGGTTGCGAATGTCCCGATACGCCGCGCGCGCTGCAACGAGCCGTTGGTCAGCTTCAGAGCGCTGCGCGAGCAAGCTTTTGATCCAAAGCGGCACGCTGAGTTTCACGATGAAGGCCCGCGCGTCCTGGCCATCCGCTCCCGGGACGGAGCTCAGCGGATTCACGGCGGTGTGTTCGTAACCAAACGCCAGATCAGGGAAGAACTGCAGCGTGGCCAGGGCCCGCGCGGCTTTCCGCTGCTCAACCGTGGCCTTTTGAGCGGACAACTCAGGGCAGTAGCGCTCCGCGGCCGCCTGGAGCTCCTGCTGCGAGAAATCAAAGGTCAAGTCCTCCAATCCGCCAGGACGTCCAAACGGGCGGTCCACCGCCCGGTTGAGAAGGGCATTCAGCCGCGCCCTCGCCGCGACCCGGTCACTGCGCAGCGTGATGAGATCGTTGATGATCTTGGCCTGCTCAACCTGGGCGCGGAAAACGTCACTCTGGCTCCGTCCCCCGATGGAATACTTACGCTCGGCCACTCGGGAAAAATGGCGGATCAGGTCAGCTTGCTCCTCGTCCGTCTCGATGGATTGCTCGATATAAAAAAGTCCGGAAAACGCAGCCGTGACCTTGGCAAAGACCGAAAGTTCCACGCCACGATACCGTTCCCGGACCGCGCGGGCCTCCGCCTTGGCAACCTTGCCAGCCAAACGTAACTTGCCCGGGAAGGGAACTTTCTGCTCCACCGAGTACTTCCTCCCGATCGAACCGCGCCGGGTCTCGATGGCCGCATCAGCAGGCATCATGGCTACACCGGCCATAGGATTGGGGAGGGAGCGAGCCTGAGGGATACGTTGCTTGGCCGCTTCCCATTCCGCCCGGGCCGCTTGTATTTCCGGGTTGTGCCGGTGAGCCAGCTCGAGGACATCCTTAAGCTGAACGACACCGGAGGAGATGTCGAGATCCTGCGCCCACCCCGGCCACGGCAGCACGAGGCCTGCCACCCCAATGAGGATTCCTCCGAGGTTCATGCCATTGGAGAAGAGCAATTCACGTGCCAGGAAGAGAAGTCCAAAAAATAAGGCTTTTTATACTCAACCTAAACTCTATACAGGGCATTTCAGACACCTCGATGTAGCAAATGCTACACCCACTTCAACTGGCAGGTGACTTAGGGCAGCGCGTACACTATGGTGGCGTATGTACTTAAAACCCAAGGAGGATTTGCATGCTTATCGGCGTTGACTATTACCCAGAACACTGGGAACGCTCGGACTGGGAGCCACACGCCAAGCTCATGGCGGATGGTGGATTCAAGATCGTCCGGGTGGCCGAATTCGCGTGGTCCAAAATGGAGTCGCGTGAGGGCCGCTACGACTTCGGCTGGCTTGACGACGCGATCAGGGTCCTCCGTACGCACAATATTCAAGTCATCCTGAGCACGCCCACCGCGACCCCACCACCGTGGCTGGTCACACAGCACCCTGAAACCCTGGCCATGAACCAGGACGGCGTGCGGATGGAAGCCGGCGGGCGGCGTCACTACTGCTTTTCGAGCCCGAAGTACCGGGAGCTATCCCGCCGGATCGTGACCGCGATGGCCCAGCACTACGCCGACCACCCGGCCGTCGTCGGCTGGCAGATCGACAACGAGATCGGCGGCCCGCACTGCTGGTGCGACACCTGCGCCAAAGCGTTTCGGGAATGGCTCAAGACTCGCCACGGCACGCTGGAGAATCTCAACAAGGTCTGGGGCACCATCTTCTGGGGACAGGAATACTTTGACTGGAACGAGATCCCCCTCCCACGCCACAAGCACGCGTCACATTCGCCCAGCATCCGGCTGGATCACCAGCGCTTCCATTCGGATCAGGTGGTGAGCTACCACGACATGCAGGTGGAGATTCTCAGGAAGCTCTGTCCCGGCAAGTGGATCACGCACAATTTCATGGGCTTCTACGACCAGGTGGATTACTTCACACTCGCCAAGCGGCTGGATTTCGTCTCCCTGGACTACTATCCCGGAAGCAAACCCCTGTCCTTCCCCGAGCACAGCGAATACAGGAATGGCAAGCAATTAAGCGAGAGCCACGACTATACCCGCTCGCTTAAGCACAAGCCGTGGTGGATCATGGAACAGCGGTCAGGACTTACGGGCTGGTTGGACGTCTTCCAGTCCGGCGACAAGCCAGGACAGCTCCGCCTGTGGACATACCAGACGGTGGCCCACGGGGCCGACGCGGTGATCTATTTCCGCTGGCGCACCTCCCGGTACGGCATCGAGCAGTACTGGCACGGGGTGCTGGACCACCACGGCCAGCCCGGACGACGGTACCAAGAGCTGACGCGGGTGGCGCGCGAGTTCGCCGCACTCGGGGACAGGCTGGAAGGATCGGCATACACGGCGCCCGTCGGAATCCTGATCAACCCTGAAGCGCGCTGGGCGATGAGCATCCAGAAGGGCAACCCGCACTTCAACTACCTCGGGCATTCCGGGCAGTATCACCAGGCGTTTGCTTATCATCACGTCGGGGTCGAGTACTACCAGCCGTCGGATGACCTCTCCATGTGCAAGATCCTCGTCGCGCCAGCACTCTTCCTGTGTGATGACAGGCTGGCCGCTAAACTCACGGACTATGTGCAAAGCGGCGGAACCCTCGTGGTCACGTTCCGCAGTGGCGTGAAGGACGTGCATAACGTCGTGGTGAACGACCGGCTTCCGGGTGCGCTCAAGCACCTCACCGGCTGCATCGTCGAGGAATACGACTCACTCGTGTACCAAGAGACATGCCGAGTTGAGACCCAAGCACCGCTTCCCAAGCGGAGCGTGAAAGCTTCCATCTGGTGCGACCAACTCCGGCTCGCCGGAGCCAAGGCCATCGCCCGTTACCGCGAAGGGCTGTTTAAAGACTCACCGGCGGCGGCGATCAACCGCTACGGCATGGGGCGCGTCGTCTACGTGGGCTTCCAGGGCGATCGGGTGTTCTACGCAACCCTGGTCAAGTGGCTGCTTTCCCAGCACAAGCTGCTGCCGTCCATCGCCCCTTCCGAGCACGTGGAAATCACTGAACGGGTGAAGGGGAAGGATCGATTTCTCTTCGTGCTGAACCATGCCGGGAGCCAGCAGAAAATCACGCTGCCGGCAAAGGCGCGGTACCGCGACCTGCTGACGGGGCGGAAAACCCCGCGGGTGGTCACCCTGGCCCCTTATGACGTCAAGATCCTCACGACGATTCAAACGACTTGACCCACGCCGGCTAGCGCAGTTCGTCCGTACCGCCCTAGCCGAGGACCTGGGCCGGGGGGACCTCACCACGACAGCCATCATCCCGCCCTCCCGGCGGGCGCAGGCGGTCATCGTGGCCAAAAGGGGGGGCATCATAGCGGGGTTGTTGGCAGCCCAGGCCGTCTTCCGCGCACGCTCCCCCCGCCTCAAGTTCAAGCCACTGGTCCGTGAAGGTGCTCGGGTGCACCGCGGTCAGCGGGTGGCTGCGTGCTCCGGCCCGCTGCGGGCCATCCTGACGGGGGAACGCCTCGCCCTCAATCTGCTGTCCCGGCTTTCTGGCATCACGACCCTGACCCGTGCATTTGTGGACGCCGCCCGGCCCTACGGTGTCGCGATAATGGACACGCGCAAAACCACCCCCTTGCTGCGCGAACTGGAGAAATACGCCGTGCGGGTTGGCGGTGGGCACAACCACCGGATGAACTTAGCATTGGCCGTGCTCATTAAGGACAACCACATCGCCGCGGCAGGCACCGTTACGCGGGCGGTCGCGCTGGCCCGCAGGAAAACGCGTATGAGCGTTGAAGTGGAGGCCCAAAGCCTGCCCCAGGTGCGCGAAGCGCTTGCCGCGGGAGCCGACATCATCATGCTGGACAACCTCCCCATAGGCCAGATGCGGAAGGCTATTCACCTGATCCGGAAATGGGGCAGCACCAAGATCGAAATTTCTGGTGGCGTCACCCTTGCGAACCTCCGCCGCTATGCGCGCCTCAAACCGGATGACATCTCCGTGGGTGCCCTCACGCACTCCGCCCCGGCGCTGGGTTTCTCGCTCGACATCCTTAGGGCTACTGACTCAATTCCTGCCTCAAAACCCACTCGACCGCCACGGAAAGATCCGAGACAATAGCACTGGGGACCACTCGTTCCCGGGTGGCGAGCAACCGGTGCACAGCGCCATAGCCGGTCAGGACGAGAATTCCTCTCCCACCCAATCGTAAGCCCATCTTCACATCCGAAAGCCGGTCGCCGATCACCACACAGCCAGTGAGGGTCGCGCCGAGTGCACGCGACGCACGGACCGCCATACCAGGTTTTGGTTTACGGCACTCGCAAATCCGGCGCAGGAGCGGGTGACCGGCTTGGGGGTGATGG
>CAZPLZ010000130.1:0-9488 GCA_964587525.1 uncultured bacterium
TCTCCCCCCAAAGGGGGAGAGGGTAAAAAAGAATGAACGGGGCCTCGAGGACTCGCCGGCCTCGGAGACTCGGCCTGCAGACGACCTCCCCCGAAACGGGGGAGAGGGTAAAAAATGATGAATAGAAAGATTTTGGCGGTTCTATTCGTGTTCTGCTTGGCGGGGATTGGATCGGGGTGTGGCAAGAAAGACCAAGCCCAGGGGGGCACAGGGATCCCCGTTCAGAAGGGAACGGTCAGGGAGATCATCGAAGAGATCGGCCTGCTGGCTGCGGTCACTTCCGTGGAGATACGCTCGGAGATCTCGGGCCAGGTGACAGACGTGCTGGCGGACGTGGGCGACCGCGTGAGGAAAGGACAGGTCCTAGTGTATGTCCGGGGCGGGTACGAGGCTGAAGAGTATCGTATCGGAGAGGTACGCTCGCCGATTGATGGAGTGGTCATTGACCGCAACGTGGGTCCAGGGGGGAGGAAGGTGGAGCCTGGCGATCGTATCCGGGACAGCCTTTCCGGTTTTACATCGGGGACAGTCTTGATGAAGGTGGCCAAGCTGGACAAGATGATCTTCGAGGTCGAGATCAACGAGATGGATGCGGCACGCATCCAGAAGGGCCAAAGCTGTGATGTGAAGGTGGACGCCCTTCCGGGGCGGGTCTATCGTGGGAAGCTCATCAGGGTATCGCCAGTGGCTAAGCAAGGGAAACAGGACATCCGGGTGTTTAAAACCGAGGTCGCCCTGCTGGAAACGGATCAGGACATCCGGCCGGGTATGACGGCCCGGGCTCAGATTCTGGTGAACGAATGTCTCGACTGCGTGAAACTTCCCCTCGCGCGGTACTTCCGTGAGACGTGCGACGGGAAGAAGCATGCGGTGGCCTACGTGTTGGATTCGAAAGCGCAAGACAAGGCTGAACGGCGAGTTCTGAACGTGGGAGCATCGGATGGCCAATTCATCGGGGTGCTCGAAGGCCTGGAGGCGGGCGAAAAGGTCATCCAGCGCCCTGAAGGTCGCCCCAGCCCTGAAGAGTGTGCCCAGAAGAGCAAGGGATGGGGCGGAAAGAAATGGCAAGGACAGAAAGGCCAGGGATGATTTCAACGTGAAGCTTCGCGATCAGGTGGCCATCGCCCTGGATGAGTTGAACGCCCACCGCCTCCGGGCCTTTCTCACTTCCCTGGGGGTGATCATGGGTGTGGGTTCGGTGCTCGCCATGATCTCGGTCGGGGACGGGGCCAAGGCCGAGGCCCGGCGGCAGATCGAGCTGATGGGGTCCAACCAGATCTTTGTGCGGTACCGGGATCCCGAGGAAGGCGACAAGATCAACCGGGCGCTTTCCAAAGGCCTGACGCCGGAGGACGCTGCAGCCATCACGAGCCTGCCGGGGGTGGTGGCGGTGTCGCCAGAGGGCCGCGGCTGGGGAAACATGCGGTTCGAGGATTACACTTTCGAGGGGAACTGCGTGCTCGTGGAGCCCGGATACGCCCGGGTGCGTAACCGGAAAGTCTCGCGTGGCCGTTTCATCACCAGCTATGACGTGGAAACCGCAGCCAAGGTTTGTGTCCTTCGCAAGGAAGCCCCGCGTGACAAGCGCCGGTGGTGGTACCGGCTGGATCCGGTGGGCAAAATCTTCAAGCGGGGCGATCCCCTCGGGAAGATGCTGCTCATCCAGGGGGTTCCCTACAAGGTGATCGGGGTGATCGAGGAGGAACGGCCTTCTGAAAAACAGTTGGTGAATGTCTACTGGGGTGGATGGCGGGAGGTGGTCTTCATTCCTTTCACCTCCTATGTCGCGCGCAACGATACGTATGCAAGGGCTCATGGCATCAATGTCAAAGTCGCTTCATCCGACGCCGTCGAGGGCGTGGTCACGGATATCTCCCAGCTTCTCCTGCACCGGCACGGGGGGATCAAGGACTTCACTATCGACACCATGAAAGAAAGGTTGTCAGACACGTTCAAGATCCTGAACATGTACAACATGGTCTTCGGGTTGCTGGCCGGCGTCGGGCTCATCGTCGGCGGGATCGGGATCATGAACATCATGATGGCCTCGCTGAACGAGCGAATCCGGGAGATCGGCCTGCGCAAGTCTCTGGGGGCCATGAACCGCGACATTCTCTTTCAATTCTTGATGGAAGCCGTGCTGCTCTCCGCCCTAGGAGGACTGTTCGGTCTTATGCTGGGCGCGGGAGCCTCGTCCACCGTGGCGCACTTCACAGGGTGGACCACGGTGATCCGCCCTCAGGCGGTGGCCATCGCCTTCGTCTATTCTGTGGTCATCGGGGTCGTATTCGGCCTCTACCCGGCCCGCAGAGCGGCGCGGCTGGATCCCATCGAATGTCTGCGGGCACTCTAAAACCGCATGGCGGCACAACGTGTGGTGGAGCTCGACAGGGTGGACAAAGTGTACAAGGCCGGAGACGTGGAAGTCCACGCTTTACGCGAGGTGAGCCTTACGATCGACACCGGGGAATACATCGCCGTGATGGGGCCTTCCGGTTCGGGAAAGACCACGCTGATGAACCTGCTGGGCTGTCTTGACCGTCCGACCTCAGGGACCTATTGCTTTGAGGGAGGAAACGTTGGCCATTTAAGCGACAACCAACTGGCCAAGATCCGGAACCAGAAAATTGGTTTTGTCTTCCAGACTTACAACCTGTTGCCTAGGTCCACGGCCCTGTCCAACGTGAGCCTTCCGCTCCTCTATGGGGGAAGGAGGGACCCTCACCGTGCAGCCGAGCTGTTACAGGAGGTGGGGCTGGGTGACCGGATGGATCACCGCCCCACCCAGTTGTCCGGGGGCGAGCAACAGCGCGTCGCCATCGCGCGGGCGCTGGTCAACGATCCCTCCCTCATCCTGGCAGACGAACCCACGGGGAACCTGGACAGCACGTCCGGGGAAGAAATCTTGCGCATGTTCAGGGCTCTTCACCAAAAGGGGCAAACCATCATCATGGTCACCCATAACCGCGAAGTGGCGGAGGAAGCCCACCGCGTGGTGGTCTTCCGGGATGGCCGAATTGTGACCGACAGGAAGGGAGGAGGTTAGGCTCGCAGACTCGCCTCGGCAGAGGGGGCAGGCTGGCCGGACGCCTGTACGGCGCGTTTCTCCTGAATGCGGTAAAACTCCATCGCGTTCTCGCGCAGCCAGCGCCGCGCGACCGCCTTGGCGTCGGCGCGGGTGAGGCGGCCTTCCCGAACCGCTTCCGAAAGCGCCAGCGCGATTCCATCGCGAGCGATCCGCGAATGCCCGTACGCAACATCCGCGAAACCGTAGTCGCCGCCAAACCCGAACATCTTGTTTGAAGGCAGGGCGGACAGCGCATGGCGCACAAACTGAAGCGAGGCCTGCGGGTCAATGATCCAGGTCCAGCACAGGTCCGCCCAGACGTTGCCATACTGTTTGACGAGAGCGACCACATCCAGATGCTCGGGATACCCGATGTGAAAGAGGTCGAAGCGCGCTCGCGGGTACTGCCGGAACAGGTTCGCCAAATCCTTGGGTTGGAACAGGCTCATATCCATATACCCCTGCCCGGCGTGGTACCCCGTGTGAATCTTGACAGGCAGGTTTAAGTCAATCGCACGCCGAATGCAGTAGTGAAAATTAAAGTCCTGTACCGCCTTGCGTTCCGCCCCCGTCACGGCCTCCTTCCTGAGCAGCCACTTCTCGAACAGCGGGGCCGCCTCTGACTCAGGCACGTCGTCAAATTTCAGCGTGCGCCAGTACGCACACTGGTTCTTTATCGCCACCACCTGGCCCCCCCATCTCGTGAAGTAAAAGTCGAGAATCCTCTTCCAGTCCGCCAGGTTGTGGCAGGCGATGCCGGAGAACTTCTCGTATGGCTCTACCTTGAGGTCATTGGCACACAGAGGCGCCACACCCAAATCGAAAAGAAACAGTCCAGGGTGCGCGGTCGTCCGGCACAGATCGCCAGGGGGAGCGTCGATCGCGTTGACGAGGCAGCACTCGATTCCACACACATCCTCGAGAATCCACCTGAGCACCCCCGGACGGTTTCGCCTCGCGATTCGTTCCAGCAACGGCTCAATGGTGTCATCCCGCAGATCATCAATGCCGTACAGCTCTTTGATCGAGAGCCTGATCGCCTGGCAGTAGCCGGTGTGCCGCACAAACGGCCAGATTGAGCGAATCAGCTTCCACTGCTCCTGGCCGGAGACCTCTGGGTCGTAGAACCGTTGCTGGGCTTCAGGAGAGAGGCCGGCGGTGGCCACATCGTCAAAGGCATAAAACTTGAACAACCTCGTGAGGTTGTTCGGCTGCCTCAACCGGGTGGCCTCTTCGTCCAGATGCTCATGGGTGTCCACGATCCTTAACGTGTCGATCGCGTCCCGGACCTCCGGGACCAAAATCTTAGAGTTCAGCCAGCGGGTGGCCGCGCGTTTTCCGGCGGGATACTTCTTCCTCTTGGTGGTCAATTCCCGGGGGGCACGCTGAGCTTGAGTTTCTCCCCCTCCCTGCGCACGGTGAGTTTCACCGGCGCGCTCTTCTTAATGCGCCTGAGCTTCATCGCGGCATCCAGCGCGTCCTGAAGCCGCTCGCCGCCAACCGTCATCAAGATATCCCCACGCTTCAGGTGTCCCTCGAACCGCCCACCACGCACATCCGCCACAAGGACGCCCGCCGTCCCGCTGGCTTCGAGCCGGGCCGCCAGCTCTGGGGTCAGCTCCTGCAGCGTCAGTCCGGAAAACTGAACCGGCTCACCTCGATCCGCCAGGTCGAACGATTCTGTCGAGTGCATGAGCTGGCGCGCCACCAGGATGGGCTTGTCGCACCGCAGCGCCAGCGCGATGGCGTCGCTGGGCCGGCTGTCGATCGTCAACGCGCGGCCGTGCTGCCGCAGGTGGAGCTTTGCATAATACGTGTTCTCCTTTACCTCCGTGATGACCACCCGTTCCATCGTGAGCTTGGAGGCGTCCAGCAGCGACTTCATGAGGTCGTGCGTGAAGGGCCGGGGGGGAGTCTCATCGCTCAGTTCCTGCCAGATAGCTCTGGCTTCAAAGGGCCCAATGAAGATCGGAAGGGCCCGCGTGCTGCTGACCTCCTTCAGCACCACCACCGGCATCGCAGCGTGGCCGCCGACGGTGACGGTGACCACCTCGACGCGCACCGCATCACGAACGTCCTGACTGACGATCGCCGCTTCCGCCCAGAGCGCGGCAGTGAAGGCGAGCAGCAACCCCATGAGGGAAAGGGAGAGCGGGACTACGCCGACTTTTGCGATCAGCGGCCCTGGATGGTCGCCACCACTTTCCAAGTGATAGGATCCACAACGCTCACGGTCGCGTCGCCAGCATTCACCACAAACACCGACTTTCCGTCGGGCGCCACCTTCACATCCTGAGGAGAAACCCCGACCGGTACCACCGCGATCTGCCGGTGAGACTCAGTGTCGATCACCGTCAGGGTGTTGTCTCCCGCGTTCGCCACATAGAGCACCTTCCCATCCGGGCTGAGAGCCACCGCCGCGGGATTGTTGCCCACCGGAATCGTAGAGGTCACTCTCAGTTCATCCACGGAAATTTCCGTCACCGAGGCGCCGTGATAGCCAGCCACATACGCACGCCCTCCCCGCTTGGACAGGGCGATCGCCACGGGCGCCGCGCCAACCTGAAGCCGCGTGATGAGCTCTTTGGTGCGCGCGTTGAGGACCAGCAGGGCATCTTCCTGCGTACTCGGCACCAGCAGCCAGCGCCCATTGTCCGTGAGGACCGTGTTGATGAGACTTAAGCAGACCTCAGGCAGAGCGGGAGCTGCGGGAGACGGCGTCACCGCAACCCGAAACTTCGAGCGATCCAGGCCCGGTGTTCGGCCCGGCACTCCGCGACCCCTTTGCAACGCGTGAAAACCGGAGGGTGGACGGGCCACCGTCGTGCGAGCAGGTGCAAGAGGCGCGACGGCGGTTGGCTGGTTCGGAGCTGGGGCGGTCGGAGCAGGGGTCGGGAGGAGAATAGCGGTTGGCTGGCTCGGAGCCAGGGTGGGTACAGGTGCGAGCCGCGCTGCGGGGCTGGCTGGTGTTGCCGCATTCGGCGACACGGCCTGTGGGTTTCCCCCACCCGGTTGTGCTGTCGTCACCCCGGATGGGGTGGTATGGGCCTGCGGAAGCTCCTGGTTCTTGTCAGCGCTTTCTTGGCTTTTCTCCGGCTCAGTGCCCGCTGCGGCTCCTGCTGAAGCCATACCGAACACGGCCAATCCAATCAACAACCCCCGGTTAAGAATCTTGACGTTCATGACATCCCTCCTCCTTTTCAGCACCTGCCTATCCCTCGGTACTATTATATAACACTGCTTTCATGGAATATGCTCCCGAAATCTATCGCCAGGAGGAACACGCCGGCTACGAGGCGGTCGCGGCCGATTACGATCGTTGGCTGGCCAAAACCACCGCCCAGTTCGCCGAGCCACTCCTGAATCTGCTGGACCTCAGCCCCGGCCAGCAGATCCTGGACGCCGCCACCGGCCCTGGGGTGCTGGCCCTGCGCGCCCTGCCCCGGATCCGTCCGGGTGGAACCTGCCTGGGGATCGATTTTTCTCAAGCCATGATCCAACTCGCCCGCACCAACGCGGCTGACGTGAACGGGGCGTCCTTTAAGGTCATGGATGTCGAACGCCTCGAGCTGCCAGAGGGCGCCTTCGACCGAGCCATGTGTGGGTTTGGGCTCATGCACTTCCCCAGCGCGGCGAAGGCACTGGCCGAGTTGCACCGTGTGCTCAAGCCCGGCGGGAAGCTAGCGTGTTCAGTGTGGGGTGAATTGTCAAAGGTAGAATTCATGAAGATCATGCTGGACGCTGTCAAAGCGGTTGCACCCCAAGCCGGATTTCCACCCGGCCCACCCATGTTCGGGTTCGGCTCCGAGGCAGCACTCGCACCGCTGCTTAAGGGGGCAGGATTCACGCAGCTCGCTTTCTCCGCCGTTCAGACCGAGCTCACCTTCCGTTCGTTTGACGACTACTGGAATGCGCTCGTGCTGGGCGCCGCCCGGATGGGCGGGGTGGTGCGCAGTCTGTCGGAGGACGCTCGGCAGAAATTGATGCAGCGCCTTAAAGAGGTCACCAACCGGCGGCAGGGCCCGCAGGAACTCATGCTGGGCGCCACCGCGTTTCTCGCTGTTGCCGTGAAACCATAATCCTCGATGCTATGATGAAGTCGTTATGTACTTTCTGAGAATCAAACCCCTGAAAAACGAACTCATCAGCCAGGGGCTGGTGGAAAAAGAGCGGTTTAAGTACCTCATGGCCTGGATGATCATGATCGGGCTTGCGACCGGACCCGGCTCGCACATCAACGGGGCGTCTCGATTTCTCCTGATCTTCGGTGTCGTGCTCATCACCATCCTGGGTGTCTGGTATGCCTACCACCGCAACGGCGGCCAGTCGGGCACCGCGCTCCTGGACCGGTACTTCAGCCTGGGATGGGTTATCAACCTCCGCGTCATGCTCTTGCTGTTGTTCGTGTTCCCGCTGGTCTTTCATCTCCCCTTCATTCGGCGGATTGCAGAATATCTGGATTACATCTCGTTCAACTTCACCTCTCTCTTTTCGCAAGAGAGCTACTACGGCGACGGAGGGTCCGGGAGCTTGTTCGTACTCACAGTGCTCATGGCGGAAGTGTATATCGCCTGGGCAATCGGCAGGCACATCGGGGATGTGCGACAGGCCAGCGAAACCGGCTTCATTCCGGCCACCGCAGCTACGCCTCCGGTGCGAAGCCTCTCGGTTGTCGCACCTCCAGTTGGCACAGCGCCGTCCGCTACGCCGTCAGGCGCCTTGATGCCCAGCGGCCTCGATCCCCAGACCAGCCAGCAATTGGAACGGTTCGTTGAGACCGTGGTGCAGCGCGAGCTAGCTACCGCCGGCTACCAGCGCACTGCCCCAGCACCTCGCCCCCGCAAACTGCCTCACCCTCCCAGACGCCGCAAGATCTAGGGCGTAATGACCGCCTTGACAACGCCGTGGCTGCGGCGATTCACCAAGTCGAAAAGACGAGCCGTATCCGCGAGGTCCCCGCTATGCGTCAGCATGGGGCCAAGATTCACACGCTTTTTTGCCACCAGCCTCACGCACTCGGCCAGCTCCCCGTTGGAGCGCCGCACGTTCAGAATGACCAGCTCCTTGCGGCGGGCGGCATGGAGATTGACCGGGATCGTGTCACCGTCGGGGATGCCAATAAGCGCAACCGTGCCGCCTGGCCTAACGGCCTGAATCGCCAGGTCCACCGCCTCCGCCGTTCCTCCCGCCTCGAACACGACGTCAAACCTCCCCGCCAGCCGCTTCGCATTGAAGACCATCGGCCGTGAGGCCACAATGTGCCTCGTGCGGTCCGCCCTCATGCGCTTCGCTATGCGCAACCGCGCCGGCAGATAGTCGCACACCGTCACGTGAAAGGCCTTAAGCTTCAGGACCGCGAGCGTGCACAGTCCGATCGGGCCGGCGCCAATCACCAGCGCACGCCTCAGCAGTTTGCGACCCAGCCGGGCTGGTGACCCACCAAGTCGAAGAGCCAGCAGCCGCACCGCGTGCAGGCCGATCGCGAGCGGCTCCAGTGCCGCCGCTTCCTCGTAGGTAACCGCCGCTGGCACCTTGACCAGATTGGCCTCCGGCATGACCAAATATTCAGCCAGCGCGCCCTGCTGACCGGGCATCCCGAGAAACTTCATACGGGTGCAGATATTTCTCCGGCTCTGCCGGCACTCCGGACACTTCCCACAGGCGATGGCGGGATCGATGGCCACCCGGTCTCCAGGCCGCACGGACTTAACGCCAGGGCCCACCGCCGCCACCTGTCCCGCCGGCTCGTGCCCCAGGGTCTGCGGGTAACGGCGGATCACCTGGTTCCCGATCTTCCCATGTAGATAATAATGAAGATCGGACCTGCACACCCCCGTTGCTTTAACCCGCACCAGCACCTGGCTTCGCCCGGGGCGCGGCCTGGTCACCGGCATCACCTGAATCCTCCGAGGGCCGCGCAACCGCGCCGCCCGCATCTCAAGGGCCATGGTCACGATGTCTTCTATTCTATTCGGCGAACAGGGTGGATTTCAGAGGATACCCGCGGTCGGCGAGTTTTTCGGCGACGTGCGGCACCAGGCCGACCGGGGCCAGCTCGCCCTCCCCGCGGCGCACAAACACCTCCTGAAGCTGGTACACCTCACCCTCCAAGCCCGTCACCTCGGTGATCTGCGTAACACGCCGGCTGCCATCCTTGAGCCGCGCGATTTGCACGATGAGGTCGAGCGCGGAAACCACTTGCTCCCGGATCGCCCTGAGGGGCAGCTCCATCCCCGCCATCAGCACCATCGTCTCGAGGCGGGAGAGGCTATCCCGCGGGGAGTTGGCATGCAGGGTGGAGAGCGAGCCTTCGTGCCCGGTGTTCATGGCCTGGAGCATGTCCAGCGCCTCACCTCCCCGCACCTCGCCCACCACGGTCCGGTCCGGTCGCATGCGCAGCGCGTTGCGCACCAGCTCCCGA
>CAZPLZ010000131.1:0-9345 GCA_964587525.1 uncultured bacterium
TGAGCCCGTACCGGAAGGTTCGCTGGAGGGCCGCCGCCGCTTCGGCGTACTGGCCGCCCCACAGATCGAACACGAACCGCCCTGCCAACTTGTGGACCCCGCCGGCGGGTTTGAGCCCGTTGGCTTCGCGCCAGGTCTTGACGGCTTGCCAGACGTTTGCGGCGGGGATGAACGAGAGCGTCTGCCCATGCGGGGTGTGCAGGGTGTACCGGCGAGTCTTCGGCTCCACCTCCAGCAAATCCGGTGGGACATCAACTGCCTGGACGAGCGCGAATCCGTTGACGAAGTCGAATCCGACAAAGGACGTGGAGAGCCGGTGGCCGTCGAAGTTCAAGGTGAAGGCCTCAGGCTCCTGGATGACATTGCCGGGCCCCGCATAGACCCGCGAGGCTTGCTCGCTCCAGGAACCCGCCGCTACCGCTTCTATATAGGTAGCGGACCAGGGACGCGAGGCGGGCTCGTTTTCCATCCAGAATTTCACCTTCAGTGCACCGTGCTCGGTCCAGAGCTCCCCCAGGAGATCGAAATTTCCTACGGAATGGTGGAAGCGGTGCCGGACGCGATAGCCGTGCTCACCCCGCTCTTCCAGGACCTCTTGTAATGTACTTGCAGCATTCGGTTGCTCCAACGCATCCCCCAACGTCCGTATGCGGAACCCTTGAAAGAGCAGCTCCTTCCCGCCACGGGCAAAACCAACCGCCGCGTCCAGCAGGCCGCGGTTGCCCGGGATGAGGAACACCTCATGGCGCTCACCCTGGCTGTTCAGCGTTCCCAACGGCCGCCGGGCAGCCGCAGCCGGAGGCGGAAACGGCCCTGGCTCCGGCTGCGAGCCGGCCAGCAGGAGCGGCTCGGCCCAGTACGCCCCATCGCAGGTGGTGTCCTTATCCGGACCAGGGTGCGCTTCAAGCTGGAGCCGGATCGTTTGACCGGCATAACCGCTCAGGTCCACCTCCGCGTCCTGCCAGGTTTTGGCGGCAGTGTGCTTTTCGAAGAGGACCGCTCCCATTTCACCGTCCGGCGCGTCAAGGGAAACGGCCCGAACGCGGAAGGTCACCCCGTCGCTGGGCGGCTCGCCTTGCTCGGGGTGGTGGTCCCGGATCGCGTTGGCGAACCGCAATCGGATGGAGTCTGACGCCGGCAAGCGCAAGGGGAATTCAACCAGCATCATCCCGGCACCCTGGTACCAGGGAGGGTGGACGGCGATCGTCTCGCGTGCCTCGCCGCGCCGGATGCGGGAGCCGAACAATGCGTAGCACTTGGTCGCCTCCTCAGAACCCTGCCAGCCGGCGGGCATCGTCCGCGGCGGCTTCCCGAACACCTGGAAGACAACCCGGTGCGCGGGAGCCCGCCAGAGGGCGAGCCCGGCGCCGTCCTGCACCTCGATGGGCTCAAAGTTTGCGGCCGTGCCGGGGCGCGGCGGGGCGGGAAGCCGGGTTTCCAGAATCAAGATGGGGTGCGCCGTGTGCCGCGTTCCCTTGGTCGTGAACTCGACGAACGCGTGAACGGGATAGTGGGCGTTGTAGGTCGCGCCGGCGGGGATCACGCGGAAACTAACGCGGGCAGAACCTTTCTTCTTGAGGGAGAACGGTGTTGCCTTCTCTGGCTCAGCCCGCCAGCCGTCGATGACGGCCAGCCGCACGGTGCCTTTGATCAGGGTCGCGCCGTTGTTCTTGAGGGTGACGTGGACCGGGAACGGAGCCTTCGTCGTGACTTCCGTAGGCCCCTCGATCCGCACCGTGACCGGTCCCTGCGTGTCAGCGGCTGGATTAAAGGCCACCACGTCCAGCGCAGGCAACGCTGCGATCGCCAGCCCCGCGGCCAGCCTCAATGTGCACAAAATGCCCCCCCTTACGCGCCCACGGTAGCACAGATTGTTCGGATGCTTCAGTTCGCCGAATTGGACTCTGGCGACCATGGCTGGCTCTACGTTCCTTCTTAGACGAGTTCCCTATGGAGGCCGGCAAAGGGCCAAAAACCTCTGTGGATGCAGCCACGCACGAGCGAGGCTCGAAACCAAACTCGAGTCTCTCGTGTCCATAAGTGAGGGCGGCCTTACTCGGAAGCATTGCCAAAATCGCGACTTCCGAGTAGAATGCAGAGTATGAAACTGGAGCAACTGCTTAAGGAGCCGGAAGGCAAGACGCTGGAGTTCAAGCGGGATGCCTCTTCCCCGGACAACATACTCAAGACCATGGTGGCTTTCGCCAACACGGCCGGAGGCACGCTGGTGCTGGGAGTCGAAGACGCGGAGCGGCGCGTGAAGGGCATTCCAGACGTGTTGAAGGAAGAGGAGCGGTTGGCCAGCATCCTGGCGGACGGAATCCAGCCCCGGCTGGTGCCCGATATCGAGGTCCTGGCGTACCGAAAAACGCAGGCGCTGGCCGTAATGGTGCATCCCAGCCCGCTGCGTCCCCATTGGGTAGCGCGGTTGGGTTCGGAAAAGGGGGTCTATGTCCGGATCGGATCCACGAACCGGCAGGCGGGCAGGGAGATCACGGAATCCCTGCGGCGCGAAGTGCGCCTGGAGTCATATGATGAACAGCCCCTGCCGCGATTGAACTCGGAAGCGATAGACTTCCGAGCCGCTTCCGAGTGTTTTGCCCCGCTGCGACGCCTGGCTCCAAAGGGCCTGCAGACCCTGCGACTGGTGGTTGCCCACCAGGGGCGTCACGTTCCGACGGTGGGAGGAGTGCTCCTCTTCGGCAAGACCAGGGAACGCGATTTTCCGGATGCCTGGCTCCAAGCAGGCGCCTTTGCGGGCAGGGACAAGAGCAGGATTGACGACTCGCAGGAGTTGCGCGACCACCTGCCGTTGCTGGTGGAACCAGCCCTGGCTTTCGCAAGAAAGCACTTGCGCCAGGGAATTGAAATCCGCGGCGCCCGCAGCACCACCCGGGCTGAGATACCGCCGCTGGCCGTCCGTGAGGCCGTGATCAACGCGTTGGTTCATGCGGACTACTCACAGCGTGGGGCGCCGATACGGCTTGCCGTGTTCGATGACCGGCTCGAAGTGGAGAACCCTGGCCTCCTGCCGATGGGCCTGACGGTTGAAGAGGCGATTCAGGGCGTTTCCAAAATCCGCAACCGAGTCCTGGCACGGGTCTTCAAGGAGCTCGGGTTCATCGAACAGTGGGGCAGCGGCCTTCAGAGGATCATAGGAGCCTGCCGCGACGCGGGTCTGCCGGAACCGAGATTCGAGGAGATTGGAACGCACTTCCGCGTCACCTTATGGCGCAAAGGGGGATCTGCCCGTTCGGCGCTCGATGAACGCGACAGTGCGATACTCAAGGCACTCAAGCAGAAAGGCGGGCTTTCAACGCACCAGATCGCCGAAAGGATCGGGCTTTCGGAGCGTGCGGCCCGCACCCGCTTGGCGGCGCTGGTCGCGGCGGGAAGAATCGTTGAGTCCGGAATGTCGGCCAAGGACCCCCGCAAGAAATACTTGCTCGCGGCGGGATCAAGCTGACGGCGATGGGCGTATCAATCGAATACGACGGGCGGACAGGGACGATGAAGATTTCATATCGTCACCTGCCCGTCCTTGAGGGACTACTGAACGCTGACTGTCAGGAACCTGACGCTAACCATTTTTACCAGTGTCTTGACGACCTGCCCGAATCGGACTCTGGCAACAACGCCCGCTTTGGCCTCCTATTTCCAGGAAACCTTTCAGATTCCGGACTTTCTCTTGAGGACGATTTCCCCATCGAAACTGTCTGAAGATGTACGCAGCTTAGGCATACAGGCCGGGTCCCAGCGGGTCAAGAATGTTTGTCACTCGTGGCGCCCAATTCTCAGCAGAGGAACTCTTGCTTGAAGGAATCTGTTGTGCGGGGACTCGTCCTACTTGCTACAGTTGAAGCTCTTGTGAAGGGCAGAGACGAACTCTCGCACCTCCGCGTATCCACCAGCAAGCTGATCATTGCGGTGAGACGCGCTGTGAATCCGCCTCTTCTCAAAAGAGGTAAGGGGGAAAAACAACCGAAGCATACGAAAGTAGTCACGTGTGTCGTGGAAGCTTCGGCTTGTGCAGAAGAGTGACAGCAATCGTCTCCGGAAGTACTCTCTCCTTCCGGGGTTGCGGAATACCAGACATCTGAGTACTCTCCAGAGCTCAGCACCCAGTTCCCTCTCTGAAGCGCTGAAGTTCTGGTAGTCAACAACGAAGCCGTACGCCTTCCCAGATATTTCCAATCCGACTATCCGCTTCCTCAATCCGATGGCAATTCCAGTCTCCTGGTCCGTCCAATCCGACTTGGAAAAGGATTTTGTGATTAGAAGAAGCACCGCATCGCTGGACGCAATCTCCTTGCGAAGCCTGCGCCGCCACTCCTGCGATTCGACGATGGCATGGTGAGCCAGGAATCCCCGTATACCAACTCGGGCGAGGTGGTCTCTCAGCTGCCCAGCCAGCGCACTATCACGCGTTGAATAACTGATGAAGACTCTTGGTCTCTTCATACTGTCAACCGATCAAAATACTCTTGTCCTTGATCTGGACGAAAGCGCATGTCTGGTTGGGAATCTTTATCTGGGTACCGCGCCCATTCTTGACTCGGGAGATGAAGTACTCACACGGCTGGCCTGCACAGATCATGAAGGTGAAGACATGCCAGGGATTCGCTATGTCGAGATGGTCCAGATGGTATAGCGCCACGGCATCCGCCTTGGAACCAGACATTGTCGTTCCCGCCCACCGTCGCTCTGGTGTGTCGCGCTTCGGCTCCCATTCCCCAGCCTCTTGGACTCGATGGAAGGGACCTGCTTCCTGTCCGGCAGCCAAGTGCCGCACGCCCCACTCGCCATCCGCCTTGCCGCGCGTAGAATCAGTCAGGTCAGCAGTTGTGGAAGTTGAATATGTCGGGTCGAATTCTATCATCAGCGGCCTGGTTGCAATGGCCTCAATGGATGTTCGGGCGTCTTGAGAAGGCATTTCACGGTCGTAGGTACTCTCGATACTCCAAGTGACCCTTGCGCCCCATTTCATCGATCACTTGTTTCAAGAGTTCCCTGGTGTCGCGGTCGCCCTTCCTTGTGGCAGATTCCAAGATGGCCCGAATGGCATCTCCCCAGTGGAATATCGTCCCATCTTCCTTGTCGTTCTTAACGAGAAGATACAAGCACTGTGCGGCAAGGTCGGGCCGATTCTCTCCCACCTCCGCTAGACGCTCAAGAACAAGGTGGTCGGCCTCGACTCCTCCTGCTAGATGAATGGCCTCTTTGAGATTCATGCATGCCCACTCATCGTCATACTTGCCAGCAGAGAACCAGTATCCAAATGTCTCCATTTCCGAACGACGTTCTTCGATGGAAGCACACCGCTTCGCAGATTCGAGGCGAACCTCCCACAATTGCCGCAGTCGGCCAAGAACTTCGTCAGGAGGATCTCCCTTTGTTTCCTTGAGCGACCGGCCGGCATGGCGAAGAGCCGCCGTGCGAACCCACCCCGGAGCAAGCTCAAAGAATCGGTCCAAGAGTCCCCTCTGTCCAGCGTTCTCAATTTTACCCCGCCAGGAGAATGTGATCAGGTGGGAAGCTAGCCGCCCGACGGCCTCATGACCGTGTTCTCCCCATCCGGTGATTACACTCATGCTCTCCACTGCATGGGCGTAGATATCCCGCACTAGTGGAAGAACATTGTCATAGGGGGGGCAGAAACGAAGATAGGTCTCCCATGAAGCCCTAAAGAATTCCACTTGCGCCGTTGGAAAGATTATGGATACATAGCGCTGGGTCCATCTCTCATCGAGTAGAACCAGCCATGGGAACCATTGACCATAGACAGCACGTATTGCCCGGGATGGGTCCGAGGAGATATCGAGATGCCGCTCCAGCACTTTTCGCACTTCTGGCATCTCTTCGAGACCCCTGGCCAGTCTTTCTGAAGCACTATCTCCATTACCTATATGGCGCCTGACCCAGAGTCCGTATCGAACAACACAGTGGAGCGCCTCCCCCCGAACCGTATTGATGGACAGCATCTCGGGATCCCAGTGCTGCTTCTCATCAAGATACTCGTTCTCCTTTGCAGGCAAGGGATCGGGGTCGTCTGTCAGTGGCTGCAGGATTTCCCAAAGTTTGGCTCGGAACTTGATTGGGATCGGGCTGTCAATATTTCCGGTGCCTGCGGCGAAAAGTCTCAGAATTGCCTTCCTGGTCCATCCCCAGTCCGGATCGGCCATCCGTGATTTCGTCTTTCTACCGGGAATCTCTCGTGGCTGGCTGACGACCCATGAACAAAGGTTTAGGACAGGCAGCCATTCCTTGACGTTCCCTTGCCTTGCTGCATTAGCGATACCCTGGACTACCGACCGAACGTAGACAGGATCGAGGCCCTTGAAGCGATCAGTCGTCGTCGAATATTTATCCGTGTCTTTGGCGATGGCTGCCTCGAGTTCTCGCCCCATGCCCTCAGGTGATGCGTCCCTTTCATCCTCAGGAGCTCTCCATGTTTGTAGATACCTGACCAGTTCTTCGACTGGCAGTTGATGGAGTTCATCCGCGGTCTTTGGGCTTCCGGGCCCCCACGAGGAGAAACTGGACATGTAGGCAAGGAAGTATGGTTGCTCCGGTTCGCCGTACTTCCGCACCAAGCGGTCATAAAGACTCCGAGCCTCGCCAGTCAGTTGTTCTTTGATCCAGGCCAGTATGTGACTCTGCCAAGATTCCCGGTGCCGCGATATCTCTTCAACCGTCGGTGGACGACCGTCCCAGTATTGTGTTCCCTTTATGAAATCATCCATAGCTGGTCCCTCTGTGATCCAGTCGAGGATTACCTGCTGTTTCACCGGGTTCAATCGCCCAAAGCACGTCGTCATGAGTAGTCCAAGTTCGTGGTAGACTTCGAGATCATCAAACACTTCTCGTCTCACCAAGTGCTGTTCCAGCAAGTCTGGCACTGTGTCAGGGAATTTGCGCAGAAGGTAAAGAATGATGCGCGCGAACATTCTTGTCCTCCCGGCCTCTAGGTGGCCGATAACAGCCCCGAAGTCATCTGGCGACCTGCTTGCTACCAGTTCTGCTGTATCCCTAACCGCATTCACGAGGTAATCGAGGACGTCCTCCGATCTGTTCTGCTCGTGATCCTCAATAGCGGGTCGCCAAACGAACGAGAGTTCCTCTCTCGGCTCACCACCTCCTGCGTGTGACCGTAGCTCGACAGCACAGCTTAAGAGAGCGGACAGCGTTTCCAGCGCCTTCATGCCGGCTCTCTCAGACAAAACGGGCACAATGGCCTTGACTGCTTCCCCATAGTCCCATTCGTCAATGTACGCGTCGAGTTCCCGCAGAACCGAAGGTGACGAAGGATCGCGCGGATGGGGCAGGCGTAGCTCCAGTAGGGAACTGGTGAGCTGAAGTGATGCTTCTGAATGCTCCGCCTCTGCCCAGTGGACCACAAGTTGGGCCAGCTTGCCGGGCAGTAAAGCGTGAAACGACGCCTTTGCCCACTTTGAGAATCTGTCTACGAACCGAACAGAAAGGGCAGGAGGCATTGCGAGCGCCGCGTCGACCAAGTCCTCTCTTACCCGGGGATTCTCAGTGTCGCGCATCTCCGCGATTACCTGAATAACTGCCTCCGGTTTCTTGGGTGCCATTCGAGCGAGATATCGGGAGTGAGGCCATGTCCATATCCTGATCGTTCCCTTAGTCTCTTCACGCTCGGGTTCCGGTGGGTCCTTGAAGAAACCCCGTTCCCTGAGCGGGACAATCCATTCGGGATTCTCAAGATTGTCGAAGAAGTAACGAACCTTCTCGATGTGCGTTAGTTGCCGCACAGCGGCCGCGATCTGCTCAGGAGTTGGCGTCTTCCAGGATTTCATCCAGTACCTCCATTGGCGGAAAGAAACCTCCTAGTATGGCGTGAAGAGCGTCTTCGAATTGGTTAAAACGAACTGCAAGTTCAGCGGGGTCCATAGCGCTGTCTCGTCCATGGTGCACCCTCTTCTCGCACCACTTCGTTTCCTTGAACCATTGATCAACCGTAGGGCGCAATACCTCACGTCTTCCCTTGTTCTCATCTGCAAGCCCCTCAAAGAGACGGGCTGCCTGCTCACGCCGCTTGACATGAACCTGCTCGTGGTCCAGTACCAATTCAACCCAAGCTTGGTGTACGGGGACTGGGACTCGGACGAGACCATCGGGAGGAACCAAGCTTGGCTCTGTATCAGAGGAGGAGACCTGTTGGAATCCGTGAGCTCGCCACACTTTTGCGACCTCATCAAGGCGGTCCTGATACTTGAGAGTTCCGCCCGACTTGACTCCCGTAACTACGTCTGGAAGGCGGTTTCTAATCTCCCGAACAGCATGCGCGACGAACCGCAACTGCCCAGGAAAACCTGGCTCATCGAGAATCTTCACTGCGCCTCGGTATAGATCCCCGAGTGCACGAGCATGCTGGTCAAACCACTTAAGGATTCGCTCGCGTGTCGCCTTGCGATCATCTTTCGAGTGTGTTAATCCGTCATCGCCCATATCACTCTATCCATACTAACTACTTGCATCTTTGGGAACCAGCCGTGGTTTCACGTCAGCACTTTCCCACACGGCTACGCCGTCTTGAACGGTGCGTTCCATATTGCGAGGTATGATGAAATCGGCAATGAGAACTGGATATGCGGCGGATAGGACTTGTGGTTGCATGGAGGCTTCACCGAGGGCCGCGATGAGCCTGATGCATATCTTGCAGCCGCACATGCGGCAACTGATGCTTGCCCATCACGGCAATCTCCCTTTGGGGGCATATTCCCATGTCATTCCTTGATATGTTTAGATCGAAGCCGAACAAGGACGCGATCTACGACGAGGGCCTAGGTTTCTTCAAGAAGAACGACTTTGCGCCCGCTCTGGAGCGGTTCTCGAAAGTGGTCGCCATTGATTCATCTGATGTCGGTGCACATTATTGCCTAGGCCATTGCTATGCAGGGATGGGGCAATGGGCAGATGCCGCGCGTTACTTCAGGATGTGCCTCCATCTCGACCCAACGAGTTCTTCGCAGATCGACATCGACTACGTCGAGATTCTCGAAAGAGCAGCGCAATTGGGCCGCGTCGAAGGCCAACGGCTCTTGGATGCCTTTGCGGAAGAAAAGCGCATCGCTCAGGCACAAGCGACCGTGGGTGGGGTAACCACTAAGATCGATCAACTGATGAAGGAAGCCGACGACCTGATGTTCACGCCGGGGTTCGTCGATAGTCCTGTCTTGAAAGACCTGGCTAAGGCTTCCACCGCCAAGATACCTTTGAGGTTCTACTCCTTTCACGCTCTCCAAAACATGAATCCTCAGGACGCGTTCGGTTTCGCTGGTGCGTTCACTGCAACTGGGTATGCATTGGCCAAAGCCTCAC
>CAZPLZ010000132.1:0-9272 GCA_964587525.1 uncultured bacterium
GCAGAAGAGGCACCCGCGGGCACAGCCGACCTGGGTGGACACGCACAGGGTCGTGCGGTGCGGCTCAGGAATGATGACCGTTTCCACCTGGCTGCCGTCGGTCAGCTCGATGAGCAGCTTGGTGGTGCCATCTAAAGCTCGCCTCTCCCCGGCCACGGTGGCTTCCTGAAGCCGGTAGCGCTCCGCGAGGCGCTCCCGGAATGCTTTTTTAAGGTTGGTCATTTCTTTGAACGAGAGAGCGGTTCGCTGGTAGAGCCAGCTCTGCAACTGGCGGCCTGCGAAGCGAGGAGCTCCTTCCTGAACGGCGAGGGCCTCCAGCTCCTCTGGGAGCAGGCCTTTCAACGGAAGAAGTGTCAAGTCTAACCCCCCTCACCCTACCCTCTCCCCCTTAGGGGGAGAGGGGATGCTTGAAGCTAATCGGCCCCGCGACGTGGCTTTTTCAGCATCTAATTTACGGCGCTTCCAGTCGGCTGCCAGCCTCCCCGCCCGCGGAAATCCCTGAGCACAGTGCGCACGACATCATTGATGGCGTGCTGGCGTGCCCGGAACACGTTCGCGTCCGACTGGTAGAGCAGCTTGGGGCGCTCTGGGGCGGCCGCAGATTGCGCCTGCGCTTGAGCCTGGGTCTGAGTCTGCACTTGCGTAGTCTGCTGCTGTTGAGTGTTCTGGATGATGATGGTGATGGGCTGCTGGCCGCTGGCGGCGGCCGGCGTGCCCGCCGCTGTTCCCGGCGGCGGGGTCTGGTGCGGATCCCCCCGCCCCTTACCCCGTTTGTCTTTTCGGCTTGCAGTTTTCACGCCGACGGTTTCCCACCCCTCCTTAGGGGGCGAGGCGTTCTCGCCCGGCCACGGCAGGTCCACCCAGCGGCTCACGACCCCGCGCCCCAAGGCTTTGGTGATCCAGAGGAGGTTGCCGGTGGCCGCATCAATGATTTTGACCGTGGTGTTGATGTTCACGTTGGCGCTGTCCCGGTAACCCCACTTGTAGGTGTTGTGCTTGTATGACTTTTTGATCCGCTTCGGGTTTTCCTGCCGCACATTTTCGTGGTACGCGCTGAGCGAGCCGACCATGATGAGATCGCACTTGAAGGCGTCTTTGATCTGCCCGCGCAGCTCTGCTTCTCCATCTCCTGCTCTGGATGCTATTTTTTCGATCATGGTGGCCACCTGGGCCTGCTCAGCCACCGGTACGGCGTTCAACCTGACCAGTCCGGTCAGCAGGTCATCCTGGATGGCCTTGCCCAGAGCGGGGTCCTGCGTCACATTTTCAAACGGGAGCACGACCAGCCGTTCCCGTTCGTAAAGATTAAAGGCGGGCGGGCGGGGCTTGACGGCGCAACCAGCAAAAGCCAGCACTGCAAGCAGGAAGCCACCAACTCTCAACATGTTCGTTAGTGTATCACAGGCAGAATGTTTCGCTTTTTGCTACAATAGTCTCGCATTGGTGAGGGGGGGCCAGGACTAGAGGTGGGGTATGACCACTACAGTGAACCTTGACCGAGCAGGGCCGGGGGTGGTTGGATGAAACTTAAGAGAAAGCAGGGTGGCACGTGAGGGAACGGTTCTCTTTGGGGTTGCAGATGCTGTGCGGGCGTAGGGCTTTGGTTGCCGCCGGGGTGCTCGCTCTTGGGCTTGCGGTCCTTGGTTCAAAAGCTCGCGCCGATGGCGTTTGCTGTCTGTGGCCCAATCCCGTGCCTCCATTTACCACCTACACGACGTTTTTCCCGAACTGGAAGGCTGCCCCTGCAGCCAGTTTCTTCATCTGGGAATATATGGATGACGCCGTCTGGGGGAACACGGACATCCCCATTGTTGGCCTCACGATGCTCAACTACGGCACCGCGGTTGCAGGGACCGACATCGAAAATATGTATTTCCGGATCCTCTGCGGCAATACTGACTCCACCCTGGTGGCTATGACCTACGCAGGGGATTGGACGATCGGCGGCTTTAGCCGTCCCGCCTGGACTTGGGCTGGCTCCATCCCCTGGGCCACAGATCCCTGCGCCGCCGCCACCAAAGGCTGCGACTGCCTGGTGGACCTTCAGGTGTACGTGGACATCGGCCCCTGCCCGACCGTTGCCGCCACGATCAAGCTGGGGCCGGGGTACCGAGAAGACCAGTTGTACAACGCTGACGGGACATTGGCCTGCACCTGGGGGGTCGACTGCCCGTTTGGTCTCACGGATTCGTGGGGGTATGGTGCGCCGTGGTGGGAGGCCCAGTTCGATACGAAAACCATTCAGTACATCATGAAGTCTGCGGACAGGACTACGGTCGTCCCGGGCGACACGATCAGCTACACGATCTACTACGGCACGCCGGGCACCGGCATCCTCACCGACCTCTGGGTCATCGACACCAAGCCGGGCCGGACCAAGCTTCTCCCCGGCGGCACGCCGCCACCTGCTGTTGACATTGACAGGCTGTTGTGGAGTTTCAGCGGGTCGATCGATCCTTCCAGCGGCGCCACCTCGGAGATCACCTTCTCCGTCTCGGTGAACTGGGGAAATTGCCCGCCGCCCCCGCTCATCTGTATCGAGTCGGAAAGCGGCAACAGCGATATAAATGACGACGTCAATGGGCCGGCGGTTGAAGGAGCCTTCCTGTTCAACAACGCGCACCTTTCCTGGGCTCCTCAGGGAGGCTGCGCGTCCGCTGTTTCCAACACGCATGCCACGGTGGTGAGGCGCTACATGTTCTGGAAGCTCGCCAACCAGGATATCCTGTTTGCCCCGCGCATCGGGTTTCCCGATGACGAGATTGTTTACGAACTCTTTGTGAGGAATCTCTCGAGCACAAAAACCTGGTGGGACGTCGTCCTCTGGGACACGGTGCCGGTCTACCTTGACTCCTGGCTGCCCGGCATGGGGATTTATGATCCCTGCGTGGGGTGGACCATGACGCCCTCCGGCTGCGCGGCCGCCAACGCCGGGAAATTGCTCACGGGCGCCAAGGGCGAGACCACCCTGCTCACCTGGAAGATAGACATGCCGCCAGGCATGACCCTGACCGTGAAATGGCAGGCCAAGATGAGAACATCCGGCGTCGTCGCTGTCCCCGGGGATACGGCGATCAACGAGGCCTCTATTATGGCCCTGGGGAGGCCGGGTATCATCGGCGGCACCGGCGGTGCGAAAGATCCCCGGCTCTTTACGCATTTTGCCAAGATCATTCTCCACACCACCTTCGTCAGCTATGTGGGTTTTGCGGACAGCGACGATCAATGGTTCAGCGCCTGCAACAGCGACACGAATATGTTTTACATTTCGTTTTTCCCCCTCAACACGGCGGCGACCATCGCGATGTGGCGGAAGTGGTGCAACCAGGGGAACGGGTTCCCGGGCGAGCCGAACGAGTTCAGAGGCGGGGCGGGGGGATGCGACCTGTTTGCGGCTAATGGCGGGGTGAGCCCGCCGATTGACCGATTTGCAGGCACCTGCGCGATGGGTCTAACCGGCGCCTGCGGCGACTGCAAAAATAGTTGGGAATGTGGCTGCAAGGTGGCGCGGGCTCCGGCCCGGTACGTGCCGTGGGAGGTGAACACGGCCTGCGGGGGCGTCTTGCATGTGCCGCATAAGGCCAACTACCTCCACAAGATCCTCACCAACGCGCCGACCCTCTGGGAGTTTTCCACGTGCCTGGAGGGAGACGGCGACGATGCCAACGCCTTTATCGGGACCACCGACTTAAGTTTCAGGGGCTATATCGGGTACACGACCATGCGCTGGGCTCAGGAGAAGACGGATAGTTTAAGGCGTAAAGACTCCCTGCACATCATAAACACCGACGACACCCGGCCTACCTCGGTCTTTGTCTTCGAGTGGGACATGGGCTCCGAGCAATGGAATTTTATTACCACGAGGGATATCTACGACGGCAGCCAGTGGGCCTTCGATCCGACCCCGGCCAACGGCGACTGGGCCCACTACCGGATCGTTTCCTCGGCGACCCAGTTGATCATGCACAAAGCGTATATCGGGCTTGGGATTGGGGGAGCGAACAACGATTGGGGGACGCTGGCGCCGAACCGGGAGAGCGGCGGTCTCGTCAGCATGGGGGATGGGGCCACCTTTTACCTGATCGCGTCGGCGTACAGTCAATGTAAGGATGTGGCCATCGTGGGGACTATGGGCGCCAAGGCCGAATACGATATCTGGAAGTACCTGCCGTTTGACTCGAACGCCCCGAATCCGAACGCCAGAAATATCTCCGCTGATCTGGTCGGTAGTGCCGGCCGGTGGGTCGTCAAGGCGCTGGGTCATACGGTGGATGCGGCTGTGATTCCCCCTGTCTCAGGGGGCCTCGTCAACACTCAGACATCAAATGCGCATATCTACGGCAGCGGCTTTGACCAGAGCGTGTTCGCGGGGGCAGGGGGCAAAGATGCTTTGGGGCTCTACAAGGTGATACTCAAATCCGGCGGGCCGATCCAGACGTATTGCGGCTGCTCCATCATTGACCGGTATTCGGGCGGCGCCGTGCTGCACGCCTACGACGCAGCGGCGCTGGCGGAGGGATCGTTTACCGGCCAGGAGTACTGGCTGCACGGTTACGTATCGGATCACTTGTGCAGCAAGACTGAGATGGTGGAGGTGTTTAACGTCTTCACCCCCAAGGTGAACCTGGGATTCAACTTAAATACCTCTAACGGGTTCTCCGCGACCTACACGACCGACGACAGGGACCAGTGCATCGCGTTCAATGCTATCGTGCCGAAAAACAAGAACAACGTGCAGGGCATTGTGCAGCCTGGTGGCAACCCTGGCGCCGTGATCGCGCAGTACATCGAGTGCAATGAGGTCGAGAAGATGTATACCGCGCCATTTCTGGAGATGGGGGTCTTCTACGAGATCCTCGCGCCGCCCGTCGTCTTCAGCGGCCAGACTTTCTGGGTCACGGTGCAGGTCATCGAAGCCAAAGTCATCAAGACCGATTACACCGGTACGGCGACGTTCACCTCCACTGACTCCAATGCCTCGCTCCCGCTCGATTACACGTATACCTCCACCGACGCCGGGACCAAAATTTTCTACGCCGTCACCCTCACCACGCTGGGCCTTCAGTCGATCGTGGCGACGGACACCATAGATGGCAGCATCGCGGGCCTGACCACGGTCATGGTCGTCGCCACGGATGTCAAGCTGCTCAAGGAGCCGAAGTTCTCGGTGCAGGCGTCCGGGGATACGGTGACGTTTAGGATCTGCTGGAGCAATTACTCCTCGGCCTCGGCGTTTACCTTTACCATCAATGATGCGATCCCCGAGGGGACCGGGTATGAGCCCAATCCGGCGAGCGACGCGTTTATGTGCGGTCCCCCCACAAATCCCGTGACGTATTCGATGGCGTATTCCACCACCGTCAGCTCGACGATTCCGCCGAAGGCTAGCTGGACCGACATCGGCGGCGCGACGAGCGGCACCTCACCTCCGACGAACACGACCTGGCTGCGCTGGACCATAGACGTGATCGGGGTCTACACCACCGGCTGTGTCTGTTACCGAGTGACCATCGACTAACGCTCCCCCCTCTCCTCTATTGAAACGCAAGCTTCCTGAGGTTTAGTTGCGTGTACTGATCTTCCCCTTCGGTGATCCGGATCGTTTGGTTGAAAGCCACATCACGGAAGATTTGGGTCCGCCCCGTCCTTGGCCAGAACACTTCGAGCTGACGAATCGCCTTGGCCTTTCCCAGGCCGATGGTCTGCCGGAGCGGGTTGGCGCCAAAACTGCCGCCGCTGTTCACGTGCCTTAAGATCGAACGGGTTCTTCCATCTTCCACGATGGTGATCTTGATGCGCGCCCCGATCGCTGACCGGTTGGATTGGACCCCCACAAGCTTAATGGTGATCCAGTGATTACCGAACCCGGGGTTCTCAAAGAGGGCGTCGCCGTAGGCATCACCCCGGTACGCCCCTCCCATCTGCTCGAAGACATCGCAATCGCCGTCGTGGTCGAGATCGGCAAAGGCGATCCCGTGCCCTTTTTGTAAATGCCCGAACCCACCGGCCATGGTCACGTTGGCGAAACCCTTGCCCTTGAGGTTAAGAAACATGAGGTTAGGCACCAAGCTTGAGAATCTCGAGTCACCGGTGCCCAGATAAAAATCGAGGTAGCCGTCGTTGTTGAGGTCGCCGAAGTTTGCGCCCATGGGCAGCATCGGGTACGTCAGGTGCTGCTCTTTGGCGACCTCGGTGAACCCGCCGCGGCCGTCACCGCGGTACAGGCAAGCGGTCTCAAACTTCACGGGCCAGCCCAGGTGGTGTGCGGAGAGGATGTTGACCCCGCCGGTGTAACTGCTGACGAACAGATCCAGCGCGCCGTCGTTGTCAAAATCCCAAAACCAGACCGGAAAGCTCACCTGAGGCCGGGTGACGTGAAGCTGAGGCGCCACGTCGGTGAAGGTCCCGTCCCCGTTGTTCCGGTAGAGGCGGTTGGGTTCCCCCATATTTGAAACGTAAAGATCGGGGAACCGGTCTGCGTTGAAATCTCCCCAGACGACGCCCTTGGTGAAACGGCGGTTTTGGACCCCGGCCTGGGCGGCGACGTCCGTGAACGTTCCGTCGCCGTTATTCCGGAAGAGCTGGCATGGGGCGGAGACGTTCGGTGAAGGCTTGCCCCTGGTATCGCCCGGCGTTTTGCCCGGCGCCTCCATCTCTTGAGCGGTGACGTCTGTTGAGGTCTCGTTCCCGATGTAGAGGTCCAGATCGCCGTCGTTATCGTAGTCTCCCCAGGCACCTGTCTGGGTGGGGTAATGGACCTCCCCCAGCCCGGCCTCGAACGTCACATCGGTGAAGGTTCCATTCCCATTATTGCGAAGCAGTGAGTTTGGATGCCGTCCCGCCCTCCCCATCCAAGCGCCCCGGAGCACGAGGATGTCCAGGTTGCCATCGTTGTCATAGTCAGCTTGGAGGCAATTCAGTCCACCGTACAGCCCCAGCAGGCCCGCCTGCTCGGTCCGGTCAGAAAACGTGCCGTCTTGGTTGTTCCGGAAAAAACGGGTCTGCCCCGTGGTGTCATGGGTTGACGTCACGATATCCAGATACCCATCGTTGTTGAAGTCGTCCACGATGGCCCCCCCGCACAGGCTGAACGTGGCCAGGCCCAGCTTTGGGGCCACGTTCTTGAAACGAGGGAAGTCGATCTCGGATGTAAAGATCGTTGGCGACATCCTCACGTCGTTGGGGACCTCGTCAGGATAGTTCCCGAGCGTCATGTAGGCGATGTTGAGCAGCCATCTGGCCGTTCCATGCAGATACTGGTAGCGGGATGTGTTCTTAAGCACTTCCGTGAAATAGTGAATGGCCCTTTGCGATCCTTCCCGCTGCGTGTGCAAGCCTCCGGCCTGGATCGGCATGATACAGCTCTCCGGGGTGTGGCGCAGACAGCAATTCTGGGTCTCGCCCAGTCTTAAGTACGCCAGCCCAAGCTGAAATCTCGTTAGGTTGGCTTCGGACGATGTGAGCTGGGATTTCGGCAGTAACTGATACGCCCGGGAGAGGTGGGCGATGGCGTCGCGAACCTTCCCCAAGCGAAGCTCGGCCTTTCCCGCTTGAAGATGAAGGTTCCATCTGGCGGGATCGTCCACGCTGGCCGTAAGGTTTGCCAACCGCTCCCGCAGCTGGCGGGCCTTGAAGTCGCCGAGGTAGGAATTTTCATCCGGCGTGCGTTCAGCGATCCCTTTGAGGACTTTAAGCATCTTCCGGTGGCCCGGCGCGAGCGCTGTGGCCCCCTGCTCGTGGTCCGAGGGACCTTGACATCCAGATATGAAAAGGCACGCACAGGCGAGTGTGGCCCACCGTCTCATGAAACGCCTCCTGACCCAGGCCAGCATATCATAAGTCCACAGCAAATCTGTATGATCCCATTGAAGCCAATGACAAAGCTTCTTCTCCTCCTTTACATGCTGACGGGCATGTGCGCGTTGGTGTACCAACTCCTGTGGACCCGGTGGTTGGGTTTGCTCTTAGGAAATTTTGCAACGGCCACCGCCACCGTGGTGGCTACCTTCATGGCGGGCCTCGGTCTTGGGTATGCCCTCATGGGTCGCGTGGTCGTCTTGCGTCATCCGCGCACTGCTCTTCAACTTTACGCACTTCTGGAAGCCGGTCTCGCTGGGCTGGCTGCACTTTCTCCTTTCTTGTTTTCAGCATCCTCGACGCTCTATCTGGCGATCGCGCAATCCTTCGATCTCGCCTACGTGCGGGCCCTGGTGTGCGCCGTTCTGCTCCTGCCACCCACGATCCTCATGGGCGCCACACTTCCTGCGCTTGTGCAAACGCTTTCGGCCATAAGCCCCCGCACGCTGGGCCCTCTCTACGCGCTCAACACGTTTGGCGGGGCGCTGGGTCCGCTGCTGGCGGCGTTTGTCATGCTGCCACACCTGGGGCTCAAACTGACCTTGTGGCTGACCTGCGCGCTGAATGTGGCCTGCGCCGCCACCGCCTTCTGGCTCGCCCGGCGCTGGCCAGCATTGTCCCCCCTCACCCTACCCTCTCCCCCACAAAGTGGGGGAGAGGGAAAGGGAGAGGGGGAGAGCCCCCCTCCTACCCTCTCCCCCTCTGGGGGAGAGGGTGAGGGAGAGGGGGACCTTCTTCCTGGGCGGGCGTTACCAGCTTGGCTGCCCTACGCGCTTGGGGGCATCTCGGGCTTTCTCGCGCTGGCGTTTGAGGTCGCCTTAACCCGCCTCACCGTCCTCACGATCACCGGCGGGTCAGTGTACGGCTTCGCGCTCATCCTCTCGGCGTTCCTGACCGGCCTGGCTCTTGGCGCTTACCTCCTCAAGCACGCGCGCCTTAAGAGCCCGGATCAAGTCCTGCTGATCTTCGCCGCCGCCTTCGGTGTGATCTGGCTCTTCTCGCTTGCCACTCCCTTTTGGGACCGCCTGCCTCCGCTGCTTGCTCAGTTCTGGTCGCGCCCCACGTCGTTTGGCACGCTCTCCCTCTTTAACAGCCTGGTCGTCTTCGTGCTGTTGCTCACCGTCGCGACCGCATTTGGATTCTCGCTGCCGTTGCTGGCCGCCACGCTACGCACCCGTAGCAGCAAGACGATCGGACAGTTGTTTGCAGCCAATACGCTGGGGGGAGTGCTGGGGGCGTTGCTGACGGGGTTTGTGCTGCTGCGGGTCCTGGGACTGAACTTCACGCTGCTCGCCTTGGGCGAAACGGCCCTGCTCATAGCGCTGGGCGCTGTTCTGCTCGCCCGTCCTACATACAAGTCCACGCCGTGTTAGTCAAGAAAGGGCCGCTTCGGGTTCCTTGTTGGAAACCCGGTT
>CAZPLZ010000133.1:0-9262 GCA_964587525.1 uncultured bacterium
CGAAAAAACGACGTGACCGTCAAATCAACTGGACTGAAAAAGTGAGGTCAGACCCAGCAAGAAGTTTAAGCAATTGGGAGCAAAGCGGCTCTTGTATAACTATGTATCGGTGGATTTTTCGTCACTCTGGTATGGTCCATTTCCGTGGGAGCGGGAGGCATTGCGGCGGTACGTGGAGTTTTGCAAGCGGTACCTGGTGCGGCTGGGGCGGAGTGAGCGGTCTGACTTCACCAGCGGGGGGTTCTATGTGTACGAGATCCGCCGGCAGCCGCTTGCATTTCCCCCATCGGAGATCTGGTTCGCGCCAGGGACAGAAGCGGTGTATGGGACGGGCTTAAGGCTGGAGACCATGCGTCGCAACGAGGACGCACTGAAGGAGTATCTCAAAATTTCAGCACTGTTGCCGGACGTGGGACATGCCTGGAACCAGGTGGGACATGCCTACTTGCAGTTGAATGACTTTGCCAGCGCGTTGCGTTATCTTCGGAAATTTTTCGAGCGAGGGATGATGGACAGCATAAACCGCATTGAGCTAGCTATCGCTGCTCTAGGGGCTGGGGAATTTGACCTCGCCGAGCAGGCGCTGGCCGATGCCCTTCGACGTTACCCGCATAGCCGCCGGTCCATCTTAATCAACCAAGCCTCCTGGCATGTGCAGAAGGCTTTGCAGGAACTCGCCAGAGGGCAAATTGATGCCGCGGAGCAATACGTGAAACGAGGTCTGGCAATCCTGGGGGATGTTCCAGAAAATCTCAAATCCGGCGATGCCCCCATGCGTCGGGAAACCTTGGCCTCGTTACTCGGGGTGAGAGGTGAGATATGCCTGGCGCGGCGCCAGTTAGACCAAGCCACAGAGTGGTTTTCAAAAGCGGCTCAGCTCGCCCCCGAGGTTCCGATGGCCCTACGCTGGAAAAAGCTGGCAAACAATCTTGGGCCTCGGTTGTTTGCCCCGTGAAACGTCTCACATGCCTGCGCAGTTCGTGGCGCGTCTTTCTGTTAGCCGCATACATAACATCAATGGCTGGGTGTGGTCCACGCTATCACGTACGAACGATCGAGAAGTATCAGGTTCCAGAACACACCGCTGAATCTGTAATCGAATCTGAAACCACCAGCGTTGTTGAATCTGAGGCTGGAAAGCAAGAGGAAAAGGGGTACCAGACATCCGAAACGTTGCTCTACACCGTGCGGTCAGGAGATACACTTCGTGGAATCGCCAAACGCGAGCTGGGACGCACACTGCTGTGGCGCCACCTCATGGAGTGGAATAAGCGAACCGAGGGTGCCTTAGACCCTTTGCCGGAGGGTGAGGTCATAGAAGTACCCTTGCAATTTAGAATCCTGGCTGGGACCACAGAGTTTGCCGAGTCCACGGCGAAAGTCTCACCACCTGCGAAACGACTACCGGTCATCCCGAAGATAGAGATGGCGCCACCGGGGCAGGTCTTCAATGTAGGAGAGCACCTCACGTTTGCCATCAAGTGGTACTTCATCACCGCAGGCAAAGCCACCATGACGGTGAAGTCTCTGGAGACATTCCAGGGGACCTCCTGTTACCGGTTTGTTGCCCGCGCCACGAGCCGGCTAATTTTCTTCTTTAAGGTGAACGACTGGGTGGAGAGTTATTCCACCAGCGATACCCTGATGCCAATACAGTATGAAAAACATCTTCGAGAAGGCCGGTACAAGAAAGATGTGGTGGCCACATTTGATCGCGAACGTCAGATCGCCACCTGGGGAGGCGTTGAATCACCTCTCATCCCTGGGTGCCGTGACATATTGGCATCGTTTTACTATTTCCGCACCATGCGGCTGCCAAAACCAGGCGAGCAAGCAGCCGTGTGTGTGAATACGAACAAAAAAAACTACGAGTTGATCGTCCACGTTCTGAGTAGGGAAATCATCCGGGTACCCGCTGGCGAATTCCGGACGGTGCTGATCAAGCCGCGGCTCAAATTTGAGGGTCTCTTCCGCCAGCGTGGTGATGTGCTGATCTGGCTCACCGATGATCAGGCGCGCCTGCCGGTTCTTATCAAGAGCAAGGTTAAACTGCTAGGATCAGTACACATCGTGCTCACAAAAATTGAGCTTGGCTAATGATGCGCGGGAGCGTGCTGCCCTCCATCGACCTCTCCCACGTGCGGACCATCTCTATCAAGACTCGGAAGAGCAAAGTCTCGCTGAGAGATCTCGGCACGCCGCCGCGGAAGCGAAAGTCCTATCGAGAATTTGAGCACAGCCTCCCAAAGATTCTGGCCGCCCAGGAGTTCAGAACGCTGGCGGATGCCATTGCCCGTGCGGTCCGTGCCCGCCGGACCATCCTGTGGATGACCGGCGCCCATGTGATCAAGGTCGGGCTTTCACCGGTGCTGGTCGAGCTGATGAACCGGCGGGCGCTGACCGCGCTGTCCATGAACGGCGCCGGGGCCATTCATGATTTCGAGATCGCGTATGCCGGCACAACATCTGAAGATGTCGCCAGCAGGCTTAAGGACGGCTCGTTCGGTATGGCACGGGAAACGGGAGAGTTTCTTGCGGCGGCCCTTCAAAGGCGAAGAACCTCAGGGTTCGGCTTGGCGGTCGGGCACGCTATCGGTGAGGCAAAGTTGGCACACCGGCGATTGAGCCTCCTGCATGCGTGCGCGAGCCGGGGGCTGCCGGCCACTGTGCACGTCGCGATTGGCACCGATATCGACCACCAGCAGCCAACGGCGCAAGGGGAAGCGATCGGACGTGCCTCGTTCGAGGATTTCAAGCTGCTCTGCGCGGTGGTTTCAACTCTCGAAGGAGGTGTGGTGCTCAACGTGGGATCAGCCGTGATCCTACCAGAGGTGTTTCTCAAAGCGTTGACGGTGGCACGCAACCTGGGGCACCCGGTGCGAAAGTTCACGGCCGCCAATCTGGACATGATCCAGCACTACCGGCCCCGGTTAAACGTCGTGGAGCGCCCGACCGCGTTGGGTGGTCGCCGTATCATGCTCACCGGGCACCATGAGCTTCTTGTCCCCATGTTGGCACAAGCCGTTGTCGAGCGCCTCTAACCAAGTAAGACTTGCCCAAGAAACTTAAAACCCGAAACTCAAAACTCGAAATTGGTGGTTCTCGCAGGCGCCGGCCGAAAACAATCGCCATCATCCCCATCTATAACGAAGCGCCGACCCTCTCAGGTGTGCTCACAGAGGTCGCACGACTCGTAGACCGGTTGATTGCCGTTGATGACGGCTCGACCGATGAAACTCCCCGATTGCTGCGACGTTGGGCCCGTGATCATCGGAACGTGACGATCATCCGGCTGCCCAACAACGTGGGGATGGCAGGTGCGTTGAAGCGGGGATTTCAACTGGCGGAGGTCCAACTCCGGCGACGGAGAATCCATCCGGAAGACATCCTGATCAATATCGATGCCGATGGCCAGCACCGTCCCGAGTATATCCCAAGCATCGTAAGCGCCATGGAGCGGGAGAACTGGGATGTCGTCTTGACGAAGCGAAACTTTTTAAAGTATCCTCTCTATAAGAGGGTTGGCAACCGGATGCTTTCCTGGGTTTCACGGGTGTTAAGCGGTTATCCGTACCAAGACGTGGAATCGGGGTTTCGTTTCATACGGGCTAAGATTATTCCAGACCTGTTGGACTACTTTACCGGCTGGCGGTACAGTTGCGCCCAGGAAATCGCGCTCATCACAGCGCTGAATGGGTACCGCGTCAACAACTCGTACGTGGTGAACATCGCATACTACCGGCCGGGGACCACCGTATGGGATGGGCTCATCGTCCTTATCATGAGTGTCTACACGTTTCTCAGAGTCAGGCTCGGTTGGAAGGTACGGTGACCAAGCGTGCCCTCCTGATCAACCCTCCAACTGGCCTCTACATCAGAGAGGACCGGTGTCAGGCTCCGCTCAAGGGCATGGCCGCGACCACGGCACGACCCCCACTGGACTTGAGCTATATGGCCGCCACCATGGAGCTTCAGGGGGTGGAGTGCCGGATTGTAGACTATCCGGTGCAAGGCGGGAGTTGGAACGAGTTTAAGCAGGAACTCGCCACCTTCAAGCCCGACCTGCTTTTTATCAGCGTGACCAGTTTCACGATCAACGACGATCTAATCGCCTGCACGGTCGCCAAAGAGATACTCGGTTCAACCCTCACCACGGTTGCCAAAGGCGCCCACGTGGCGGTCAAAGCCCGGGAGGTCCTGGCCGCCAACCCGGCGCTTGACGTGGCCATCCAGGGCGAATACGAACTCACCGCACAAGAGCTGGCGACAGAACCGGACTACGGCAAGATCCTGGGTATCAGTTTTCGTGACTTAAAGACCAGGGAGCTCATCACAACACCGGAGCGGCCGTATCTAACCAATCTGGATATCTTGCCGTATCCCGCACGGCACCTGTTGGACAACAACCTGTACCAGCGGCCGGACACCGGAGAACCACAGGCAACGATCCAAACCAGCCGGGGCTGCCCGGCGGCGTGCATCTTCTGCCTGGCCCCCACGGTCTATGGCTCAAAAATACGCGTACGTTCGCCACAGAATGTGGTCGGTGAACTCAAAGAGTGCGTGGAGCGATACGGGATCCGCGACTTCTTTTTCCGGGCAGACACCTTCACCTGGAACCGGAAATGGGTCCTGGACCTGTGCCAGGAAATCATCAACCAGCAGCTCAACATCCGGTGGGTCTGCAACAGCCGGGTGGACACGATCGACTCCGAACGCCTTCTGGCCATGAAAAAAGCGGGGTGCCATGGCGTCGCATTTGGCATCGAGAGCGGCGTTCAGGACATGCTGAACAAGATGAAAAAAGGCACGACGCTGGAAAAGAGCCGTACCGCCGTCAAGCTCTGCAAGCAGCATGGTATGAAGACACTGCTCTATATGATCATGGGCCTGCCATGGGAAACGGAAGATGATGTCAAGCGTTCGGTCGATTTTGTGGTGGAACTCGGCGGGGATTTGGTGGAGTTCCATCTCGCCGTTCCATTTCCCGGAACGGAGCTCTACGATATCGCCAAACGCGACAGCCTTTTTTCCAGTGAATCACTCAACGGCTATGACTACACCCGGTCGCCGCTGAAAACGTATTCCCTCTCCGCCGAACAGTTACTCAAGCTCCGTCGGAAAGCATTCATGAGGGTCTACTTTAACCCTGGCTCACTCGTCCGGATTGCCAAGATTGTCATTCGTGGTGTTCGTTCTCCGCGGCAACTCTGGCAAACCCTCCGATTTGGAACGACCAAAATGGCTTCATTGATCCTCGCCAAAGAAGAATCAAGATAACCTCAACGGTCTCTAAAACGATACTCGTAACCGGAGCGACGGGATTCGTGGGATCCCGGCTAGCCACGCTGGCACAGGAACGTGGGGTAGCCGTCCAAACGCTCACCCGCAGCGATTGGGCAGGAGAGCCAGCCGTGCCAGCCGCCATGCGGTTTCTGGGCTGTCTCCCGGCTCAAATTCCTCGCGAAGCGCTCGCGGGGGTCCAGACTCTCGTGCACTGTGCTGCGTACGCAGGCGACAGTGAACGAGTCGCACACGCGGTCAATGTCGAGGGGACCATGCGGCTAGCGCAGTTGGCAAAAGAATCCGGTGTGGGCACGTTTATCTACTTTTCATCTTCATCGGCCCGGAGAGATGCTTCCTCCACGTACGGGCGATCGAAGTATGCCGCCGAATGCCAGCTCAGCGGTCTGGAGGGCCTGAACATCGTGATCGTACGACCCAACCTGGTGATTGGCCCAGGCGGGAGAGGGGTATTCGGGCGCATGCACCAAACAGTCAAAAACCTCCCGTTCCTTCCCCTGCTGGGGGGGGGGCGATCAATCGTCCAGCCAATCCACGTTGACGATCTCTGTGAGGCGGTGTTCCGGTGCATCAATCAGGCGAAAGATTTGCATCATACGGTCCTTAACCTTGGCCATCCGCAAGGTGTGACCCTGGCGGAGTTCCTACAAACTGTCTCCATGGCCAGTGTTGGCAGGCGCAAAACTGCTCTCCCCGTGCCACTGTGGCCAGTAAAAATTCTTGTCAGAGCTGCCGAAGCGCTCCATATTGCATTGCCGATCAGCAGTGCCAACCTCAAGGGCCTGGAGCGGATTGAAAGGGTTGAGACCGCACCCGATTTGGCCAAGTTAGAGCTAAACCTACGCCCCTTGAAACGCCTGGATCTAGAAGAGTCCGGCCCCAGGTTGCCTGACGGGACATGGTCGCTTCAAGAACGTGCAGTGCGCGTCCTGCTCATCGGGGCAGGGCGCATGGGATTGGTACACGCGATTGCCCTGTCCCGGCTCAAGGGGATCGTGCTGGATGGGATCGTCGATATCAATCCCAGCGCAACAACCTTCCTTAGCCGAATAGGCATTGCCGCACCCAGCTACCGCTCGCTCGAGGAGGCACTGAAGCAACGCCAGCCGGATGCAGCCGTGATCGCAACACCGCCGGCTTCGCATCTACCGCTCACCCGATCCTGCCTTCAGCGTGGGCTGGCCGTGATGGTTGAAAAACCGATGGCAGTCTATGACGCTCAGTTACACGTGTACGAACGTCTTGGCAGGGAATACCCTACACTTCCGGTGCAGGTAGGCTGGGTGATGCCGCGGTGTCCACAGATCAATTCTTGTATAAAAAAGTTACGTGCGGGTGAATACGGAAATGTGCAAAGCTTCGTCGGCGTGAGCCTGTTATCATCCATTCACAGAAGATCAGCCAATCGGTGGGAAGTAAAAAAAAGTCTCTCAGGCGGGGGCGCATATATAGCGGCGGGAGGACATGTGCTCTCGATGATCCATGCCGCTTTTGGAAACCCAGAAGCCGTGGAAGCGCAGAGCCGTAAACTGTATTCCAGGGAGGTTGAAGACTCGCTGGTTGCAACCTTCAGGTATCCCGGATTTCAGGGCATTCATTACTGCAGCTGGTCCATCCACGGGTATCCACGGCTTTCATCCTCGCTCACCATCACCACCGACGCTGGCGTTTTGACCCTCACCCCCAGTGTGGGGATCTTTATCCGGCACGGTGACGAAACCGAACTCGTCCATCAATTGGATACCGAATCTGGTTTTAACATGGCACCGGATTACGCCGGAGCAGGATTCGCTCATGAATACGCTGATTTGCAAGCCGCGGTCCGCTTTCGGTCGTCACCGCCGATGAATCTTCAGGAAGCTGTGGCGTTGGAACGGCTGCTGTTCCGTGTCTATGAGTCTGCACGCGAGGTTGTGAACTTCGAAAGTTTAAGCCCAACAAATGAAACGGCAACCGCAGTTCCACTCGCCCTTGCCAGCCGACCCAGCTACACGGCTGGTGGCATCAAAACCATTCAACGTATCCTGGATTTGCGTGATTGTCCCACGGAAACGGCCACCGTGTTTTTGCAGGCCGGGAACTCCAACCTGCCGTGGGATGGATACCTCATTCTTCCACGGTCTGTCACGACCCTGCGAAATCTCAAAATTCCAGATGAGAACGTGAGGGTTACGATACCGGATTTTTACGGTCAGGCCCGGCTCCTGTTCACCAACCGGTACGGCGAGCTACTCCGACAGATGGGGGTCGGGGGAGTCGTGCGCGCAGCACTAGGAATGGCCTCCCATCTGGCTAGGGATAAGGCGATGACCTTCTGGGTAGCTGCTGCCGGCCTCCTGAAGGCCGCACTTCATGCCATTCCCAGGAGATTTCGTGGGACCTTGCTCCTGCACAGTTACCTGGCCGATCTCGCTTTAGGTGTGAGACAACTGGACCAGCTTGACGGTCAACTGCGCCTCCTCCGGAAGGCCTGTCCAAACGCACGGGTGGGTTTTCATACAGGCATGCCCGGCGAGGCGGTGAACGCGCTTCACCTGCTCGAGACTCCGGTGGACGATCTATCGGTTATCACTTCGCCGGACGCCAAAGAGGCGATCACATGCTTCCCGCTGGCATTTCAGGCGAACTCCTCCAGCCGCTTCCGCCTGACCGCAGAAGTCGGCATGGCGCCGTCCGTGGTGCACCGTCTCGCGGCCGCTGATCCCCGCCACTGGGCATTAGGAGCTGAGGCGGTGGTCATTGGAGGCATGGCGGAGCCATCATTGGCTGAGCTACGGATGGTGGATGCCAGGCTCAATTGGCGCAAGGCCTTCCCTGGCCTTCAACTACCCAGAAATATGGAGTGATATCATCTTCAAGTTTATGACTTTTCAACGTGGGATCGACTGGGGAATCGACCTGGTGTATCCCAAACGGTGCGCGGGATGCGACACCCCTTTACCCCCGGGACAGCCTATCGAACTATGCGATACCTGTACGTCCTCACTGCCATGGCTCAATCCTCCGTTTTGCCAGCGTTGTGGCGATGATTTTCGTGTTCCTTCTGAAGCGGACGCGGAACAGTTTGCCAACCGCACGTGTGTCCGGTGCAGGGAATCACCGCCGGCTTACTCAGTTGCACGGTCGGCGCTGAAATACGAGGGTGCTGCACGGGCAGCCATTCATGCGTTAAAATTCCACGGGCGGAAAGCCCTTGGTCGTTCGCTTGCGTTGATCTTGGAGCAAGGTTTCAGAAAATTCCCTGAGATTGCCGAAAACGCTCAGGGCATCCTCCCCGTGCCCTTGCACCCTCAACGGCAACGGGAGCGAGGATTTAACCAAGCGGCGGTGCTCGCCAAGGCGCTCTCCCCAAGGCTTGGGCTTCAGTACCTGAATGGCGCTGTCGCACGCTTAAGAGTAACCCCGCCGCAAGTCGGGCTGGACCGGCAGGCCCGGATACATAATATGCAGGGCGCTTTTGAAGTCATGAACGAGGGAGCCATCTTCGATAAAACCTTGCTGCTGGTGGATGATGTCATGACCACCGGTGCCACCGTGTCCGCCTGTGCCCAGGCACTCACCAAATCAGGCGCCCGCGAAGTGCGGATCATCACTTTTGCGAGAGGGTAGAGCGCATGTTAAATTTTGAGATACGCCCTAAGCCTGTGCGAGAATAGAAGCACCAGAACAACCATGTCCGGACATTCCAGATGGGCGACCATCAAACGCAAGAAGGCGGTCACTGACGCCAAACGTGGAAGTATCTTCACCAAACTTATTCGCGAAATCAGCATCGCCGCCAAGCAGGGAGGAGGAAACCCTGAGTCTAACTCGCGTCTCAGGATGGTCGTCGACAAGGCCAAAGAAATGAACATGCCTATGGATAACATCAAACGAGCCATCCAACGAGGAACCGGCGAAGGGTCGGATGCCCCGCACTTCGAAGAATCCGTCTATGAGGGCTACGGACCAGGAGAGG
>CAZPLZ010000134.1:0-9092 GCA_964587525.1 uncultured bacterium
CTGCTTGGCGAGGACCAGCATATCCACGAAGGGGACGAGGCCAAACGCACCGGCTGCATCATCCAGGTGCCGGTGGGCGAGGCGCTGGTTGGTCGGGTGGTGGACGCGCTGGGCCGGCCGCTGGACGAGAAAGGGCCGGTCACGGCGAAGCATTTCCGTCCCATCGAGACCGCCGCCCCGGGGGTGGTGGAGCGGCAGCCGGTGAAGGAGCCGGTCCAGACAGGATTGAAGGCGGTGGATGCCATGACCCCAATTGGGCGTGGCCAGCGCGAACTCATCATCGGCGACCGGCAGACCGGGAAGACCGCCCTCTGCGTGGACACCATCATCAACCAGAGGGGCGGGGATGTGAAGTGCATCTACGTGGCGATTGGCCAGAAGAACTCCACGGTGGCAGCGCTCGTGCGGACCCTGGAAGAACACGGAGCTATGCCATACTCCACCGTGGTGGTGGCCAGCGCATCGGAGCCGGCGGCGCTCCAGTTTCTGGCGCCCTACGCCGGCTGCGCCATGGGCGAATATTTCCGGGACCGGGGGGAGCATGCGCTGTGCGTCTATGACGACCTGTACAAACACGCCGTTTCGTACCGCCAGCTCGCCCTGGTGCTTAGGCGGCCACCCGGCCGCGAGGCGTTTCCAGGCGACATTTTTTATCTGCACGCCCGGTTGCTGGAACGGGCGGCCAAGCTCTCCGATGAAAAGGGGGGTGGATCTTTAACCGCCATGCCGATCATTGAGACCCAGGAAGGCGATATCGCGGCGTATATTCCCACGAATGTGATTTCCATCACCGATGGACAGATCTACCTGGAAACGGGACTCTTCTATCAGGGGGTGCGCCCGGCCATGAATGTGGGCACCTCGGTGTCGCGGGTGGGCGGGGCGGCGCAGGTCAAGGCCATGAAACAGGTTTCGGGCGGGCTGCGCATCGACCTCGCGCAGTATCGCGAGCTGGAGGTGTTCTCCAAGTTTGGCGCTGAGCTGGACAAGGCGACCCAGGCGCAACTGTCCCGCGGCGCGCGGATGGTCGAGGTGCTGAAGCAACAGCAGTACCAGCCGCTGCCTGTCGAGAGGCAGGTGGCGATCATCTACGCCGGCAGCAACGGCTATCTGGATGACCTGCCGGTCTCCTCGGTGTCTCGGTTCGAGGAAGGGTTGTACGCCTATCTGGATTCCAAGCGTCCTGACGTGCTAGCTGGCATTCGCAAGCAGAAAGAACTGACGGAGGAGGTTAAGCACTCACTGGACGAGGCTCTCTCCGCCTTCAAGCAGGAGTTCGCCGCTGCCCTGAAATGAAAGGAGTACAAGTGTCATGGCCGCGCTGAAAGAAGTCCGCCAGCGCATTAAGGCGGTGCGCGGCATCCAGCAAGTCACCAAGGCCATGAAGACAGTTGCTTCAGTGAAAATGAAGCGTGTTCAGGACCACCTGCTGAAAACCCGGCCGTACGTGGATGGACTCTACGACATGGCGAGCAAGCTAGCGGTGGTCAGGAGAGGCGATCAGCCGTTGCACCGCTTGCTGGGCGAAAGGCAGGCAGGTGCTGAGGCGATCGTGGTGGTGGGCTCGGACCGCGGACTGTGTGGGTCGTTCAATACGAATTTGTTCCGGTTTGTGCTTCGCGAGGTTCGGGGCACCACGCCCACCCTCATCCTGGTTGGACGCAAGGCCAGGAATTTTTTCGTGCGGCAACCGATGAAGATCACCAAAACCTACGAGAGGCTGCCGTTGCCCATGACGTGGGAAGAAGCGGAAAAGATGGCGCGAGACCTGGTTTCGCTCTATTCGTTTTCCCAGCTTGCTAAAATCCAAGTTGCGTATCAGCAGTTTGTCTCGCCAGGGGTCAGCCGGCCTACCCTGGCGCCCTGGCTGCCGTTCAAGCCGGGAGAGAGCGCTAGAGGTGGAGAGGTGCGGTGCGAGCCGTCGGTGGCGGCCGTGCTGGACCTGCTCCTCCCGCGTGCGCTGACGGCCCAACTGTACCGGACCTTGCTGGAGTCTCAGACCAGCGAGCAGGGTGCGCGGATGGTTGCGATGGACAACGCGAGCAGCAACGCGGCCGAACTTCAGGATGACCTGACCTTGCTTTTCAACAAGCTCAGGCAAACAGGCATCACCAAGGAGTTGCTCGAAATCACCACTGGAGCCGAGGCGCTCAAAAATTAGCAAAAATCTTCCGCGAGGTGGGACTGGCCTGATGATCGCCCACGGGGTCTGGGTCGGATGGCTGGCGGTCCTTCTACTGGCTGGAAGTCAGGTGGTGAAATTCAAGGTGCTGTCCCCCCCTGAGGGCATTCTGAACTACTGTTTTGTCAATGGTTACCCCAAGCAGCAGGATTACTTCTGGTATGCCGCCATGCTGTTGGCTGCATGGGTGGGAGCGGCTGCCAACCTTTTCATCCACCGGCAATTGCGGCGGCGGGGATGGGCTGGTTGGGTCTCGCCGTGGCCGCTCCTCGGTGCAGTCATCTGCATGGGCATTGCCACCATGCTGGCCTTCTCCACCCGCTATGCCGTTGGGCCAATCCCGCTGGGATTGGCCCTGCTGGGTGTGGTGTTGCCGTGGCTGGACCGCCGCTGGTTCGCGGTGCCGGAACCTGAGGATGAGCCAGAGGAACCGGCCCAGGCGTTTCCTGCAGGATGGAGGAGCTGGGCCGGTGCCAGCATGCTCCTCGCGTGCTTATGGATTTACGATCCGTGCATCATGTTCCGAGCGCTGGATGGCCTCCACGAGGGTCAGCACCTGATCTACCTTCAAAGTTACCTGGCTGGCGACCTCCCTGGGGTCGGGAGTCGTCTCATGTACGGCCCGCTCTACGAGTACTCTTTTTTCTGGTGGATGCAGGCGTTCGGTATGACCATTTCCGCCGAGCGCTGGTATTTCTCGGCTGTGCAGATTTTGGGGACGGCGATCCACCTAGCGGCGCTCAAGTGGATCTGCCGCAGTTGGATCGCGGCGCTGGCCGGGAGCTGGCTCGTGTTCACGTTCGGAACCGCGTCACTCATTCAATACGGCTGGGCCAACGCCTTGCGGACAGCTCTCCCACTGGCTGCCCTGGTGGTGTGCTGGCGGGGAATCGTGGCACAGTCGAGGGCTCAGCTCGGATGGGCCGGCATGCTGTTGGGCATCGCCATGCTTTACAGCTATGAGTACGCTGTGGCTTGTGCCGTGGCCTGCGGGATCCTGTTCCTGGGGCACGCCGTCCGGTCTAGCTTCAGGGAAGCGCTTGAGAACCTGGTCCCGTGGGCTGGGGGAGCTGTGCTGGTGGTGTCCCTCTGTCTGCTTGTGATCTTCGGCCGTCACATCGGGGAGGCGATCGCCACGATGACCTCTGGGAGCTACGCCTCTTCCCGCCTGCTCGGCGTTGCCGCCATGCCCTTTCCTGCACTGCCGCCATGGGCTGGGTGGGACCAAGTGTTCAAATATCGCGAAATATGGGCACTGTGGTGGCCGGGGTTGTTGGGTGCGGCTGTGGGTGCCTGGCTCCTTGGCGCCGGACGCGCCGTGTTCACGGGGCGCCGGACGCTTGCTCTGGCCCTGTTGGCGTTCGTGCTCCTAACGCAATTGCCGGCACTCTCCCGGCCATTGGGCCAGATGATGAGCTCCGCGCCACTGGCGGCGGCTCTGGCTGCGCTGGCGATCGACTTGCTCTGGGCCCGTGGGGGACGGACTAAGGGAGTGGCGTACCTGGTATCGGCCTTGCTGTTCGTATGCGGCGCGATGCAGCTCTACGCCGTTGCAGTCTCTCTGATCGTGAAACTCGACTGCCCCAAGGTCAGCCGTCTCTACCCCGCTTCGATGATAAAGCGCCTGGGCAGCGTCAACATTCCCCCGCAGCAGGATCGAGACTTGGCCAATCGTGTCAAGAGGATCCAGGAGTTGTGCCCTCCGGACAAGCGTATCTACCTGGCCGCCTTGCACAATCTCCACTTAAGCTTTCTCAGCGACCGTGCCAATCTGCCGCCGTACCCTTACTTTCCAGAGGCGGTCACCAGGGCACAACGCGGGGTCGTGCTGGAAGCGCTTGAGCGTGAAAAGCCTCCCTTGGCGCTGATCGGTGGCGGTCATGATATTCCGTATGCCAAGGAGCATTCCGAGGAGTGGGCCTATATCCAGCAACATTATTATCTTCACTCCCAGATTGGGGGTTTGAAATTTTATGTGAGGAAAACTTCATCGTTAGGGGTAAGGTAGAGGTGCGCGATAATATTTCAGTTGCCGTGGAAGCCCAATGAGGAAATCGAGGCTGCGGGCAGTCTTGCTTGCAGGGGCCGTTCGTGTTTTATCGCGCTAAGGCCCCACTGCGCATCAGCTTCTGCGGTGGCGGCACCGATGTCGCGCCGTACTGTGACGAACACGGTGGCTGTGTCCTGAGCACCACCATCAATATGTACGCGTACGCCACGCTCCAAGAGCGGCGTGACAACCAACTCATCGTGCATTCCCTTGACTACGACATCATTGCGAAGTACGACGTCAAGAGAGCCATCCGGTTCGACGGGCGGCTGGACCTGGTCAAGGCGGTGCTTAACCGAATGGGGAAGCACCGGGGCTTCAGCTTGTTCATCCACAACGATGCGCCACCGGGGTCAGGGCTTGGGTCGAGCGGTACAATTGGAGCGATGCTTGTTGGAGTCCTCAACGATGTGAACCATTTGAGATTATCGAAGTACCAGATTGCTTCCAGGGCCGTTGAGATTGAGCGCAAGGACCTGAAAATTCCCGGGGGGCGTCAGGATCAGTACGCCGCGGTCTTCGGAGGATTTAACTGGATCGACTTCCATAAGGACCAAACGGTGGTCACGCCGCTGCGCATCGAGCCGTGGATCAGACAGGAACTCCAGTATCATTTGCTCCTGTTATATACAAAAAAACAACATTACTCGGGCGACCTGATCAAGGCGCAGGTGGATCTGTACAAACGGAAAAACAGACAGCACTTGGAGGGGCTGCATGCCTTGAAGACCCTGGCGATGCACATGAAGACGGCTCTTGTGCGTGGGCAGCTCCGTGAGTTTGGCCGGATGATGGATCAAGTCTGGACGAACAAGAAGAAAATGAACCCTTTGACCACCACCGCGTACGCTGACGAAGTGTATGCGGTGGCGAAAAAATACGGTGCCATCGGGGGCAAGGTCTTGGGAGCCGGCGGCGGCGGGTACCTCCTGTTGTTCTGCCAGTTCGACAAGAAACACCACGTTGCCAAAGCGGTTGAACAGTTAGGCTGCAAAGTGGTGAACTTCAACTTTGAGGAGCAGGGCTTGCAGATCTGGACGGTCCAACGAGACCTTATCTACGACAGGGCTCTGAAGAGCACGAGAGGGCAAAGTGTCTTCAGGTAATGTCCGGCGCGTCCTGATCACCGGGATCACCGGGTTCGTGGGTAGCCACCTGGCGGAGTACATTCTGCGAGAGCATCCCGGCGTTGAAGTGTACGGCCTCTGCCGCTGGCGCAGTCCCAAGGACAGTATCGAAGCGATCCGCGAACGCATCCATGTGCTCGAAGCTGACCTCACCGATTTGGGGTCCCTTATCCGAGTCCTGCAGGAAGTCTGTCCACAATGGATTTTCCATTTGGCGGCCCAGTCCTACGTGCGCACCAGTTTCAACTCGCCGGTCGATACCATCGTGACCAATGTTGTTGGCACGACCAATCTGCTCGAAGCCGTGCGGATCACCAAGCAGGATCCGTTGATCCACATCTGCAGTTCCTCCGAGGTCTACGGGCAAGTCACGGAGAAGGACATTCCGATTACCGAAACCTGCCCCCTGCGGCCGGCGTCCCCGTATGCCGTCAGTAAGATCGGCGAAGACATGGTCTCCCTCCAGTATTTTTTGTCCTATGGCATCAAGACGATTCGAACCCGGATGTTCACTCATACTGGCCCGCGACGGGGGGACGTCTTCGCCATGTCCTTCTTTGCCAAGCAGATTGTGGCGGCGGAGTTGGGTCTTGGCTCGGCCCAAGTGCGCGTGGGGAATCTTAAGTCCATCCGGACGTTCTCGGACGTTCGTGACGCCGTTCAAGCCTACTGGCTGCTGTTGGAGAAATGTCCCCCTGGCGAAGTCTACAACATTGGGGGCAACAGGACGGAGAGTGTCGGGGCAGCCCTAAACCTCTTGATCAGTTTTTCCAAGGTGCGGCCTCAGGTTGTGGAAGATCCGCTCCTGATGCGTCCTTCTGACGTCACCTTGCAGATCCCATCGACCGAGAAATTCAAGAGAGCCACTGGGTGGGAGCCAAAAATCCCTTTGGAGAAGACACTTCAGGATCTGCTGGAGTACTGGCGGGATGAGTTGAGAAGAAACCCGGCCAAGGCCTTGACCGTCATCTGAGGGAGTTTGTGGAGTTAGTTACCGGGGTGAATGGTTTCATCGGGAGCACGCTCTACGGTGTCCTGAAGGCGCGCTCCAGCGCTGAGAGGGTGTACGGGATTGGCCGAGGGGGTTCTCAAGACTCCCACGTGGTGACGGCCGAGCTCGATCCCTCCCACGATCCTTTGCCAAATATTCGGTTCACCACCATTTATCAATTTGCCGGCCGGCCAGCTGTCTACGCCTCAAGCCGGGAGCCGGTGGAGGACGCGCGGCAGAATCTCTGGCCAACCCTGTGGGCCGTAGAGCGGGCTCGGCGTGATGGTGCCCGGGTGGTGCAAGCTTCAAGCGGGGAAGTCTATGGATCTCGAGGGGTGCCGTGGAATGAAGAAGCGCCGGCGCGTCCGGCGACGGTGTACGGTTTACACAAGTGGATGTCGGAGGAGTACTTGCATCTTTACCAGGCTCACTTTGGGGTGCCGTACCTCTGTTTGCGGATCGCTGCCGTCTACGGCCCTGGATGGCGTCGTAACATCCTGTATGATCTCCTGTCGGGTTTTGTGGAGGGCAGGGAGGAGATTCCGATCTTTTGTACCTTGGACAGCGTGGTGGACCTCGTCCATGTCCACGATGTCGTGTCCGCCGTGGAATTCTGCGTTGAACGGGGGCTGTGGAATATGACCTTCAATGTGGCCTCCGGGGAGCCTCTCTCAGTCCGGGAGATCTACGGGCACCTGTCAGACCATTTCGGCTGCCGTCCTCGGCTGGTGGTCAAAGAGAAGGTCAGTGTCCGGAAAGTATTTGATATCGCTTCCCTGCGCAGCCACGGGTGGGAGCCCCAGAGGCATCTGAGCTCAACTTTGGAAGACCTTATTGCCACGTGGCCGACTACCGTATCAAAGTCACCCTCGCCCTCCTGAACCACAATGATCTCGAGGGCCTGCGCACGGTGCTCCCCCGGGTGGAACGCAAGATTTTTTGTGAGGTCTTCGCCGTGGACGGAGGGTCCACCGATGGCTCCCTGAATTTTCTGCGTGAGTCTGACTTTCCCGTGTATGTGCAACCTTCCGGTGGCCGGGGTGGTGCTATCCGGCTCGCGGTCGAGAAGGCCAAGGGCGATTATATTGTGTTCCTCAGCTCCGACGGCGAAGAGGACCCCCGCGATCTGCCAAAGTTTCTCGAGTGCTTCGGCCTGGGGGCGGACATGGTCATCGCGTCGCGGCTCAAGGCCCAGGGGAGTCATAAGGCTGATCAGGAACCGGGTTACCTTCCCCGCAAACTCTATCTTCAATTCTTCACCAAGCTGGTGAACATATTTTTTAGAGGTTCGGTGACCGACTGCTGGAACGGTTACCGGGGCTTCCGGATCTCGTTCTTTCACGACCTCCGGCTCGATGCCGAGGGTTTTCTCCTCGAGGCTCAACAGACAATCCGGTTCCTCAAGCGCGGGGGTACGCTGCTTGAATTCCCCACGCGGGAAGGAGTTCGCCCTGGTGGCAGGAGCGGAAATCCGATCCTCAAGACCGGCCTCCTCCATCTGATGATGCTGGTCAAGGAGAGGTTGTCTTAACGTGGAGATTCAGGCCGTGATCTTGGCCGGCGGTCTGGGGCTGCGTCTTCAGCCCATCGTTCAGGGCGTTCCTAAATCGATGGCTCCGGTGGGTGGCCGGCCCTTCCTGGAGTACCTTCTGCTCTTTTATCGCCAGCAGGGTATTCAGGATATCGTCCTTTCAGTCGGCCATCTGGGGGAGAAGGTCCGCGACCATTTTGGTGACGGCCGCCACTTCGGGCTCCACATCCTGTACTCCGTTGAGACCAGCCCTCAGGGAACCGGAGGGGCGATCCTACATGCGAAACCGCTTCTGGAATCCAAAACGGTCCTGGTTGCTAATGGCGATACGCTGATCGAGTATTCCCTGAAGGCGATGCTGTCCCGCCACATCTCTCAGCAAGCCCAGGCCACGCTTCTGGTGAAGCGCTTGGCTGATCAGGCTCGATTTGGCAACGTCGATCTGGACCCGGCGACGGACCGCGTGACGGCGTTCCGAGAAAAGGCAACGCAGCCTCAAACGGGTTGGGTGTACGGGGGAGTCCTCCTTTTCCAGCCACGCCTGATCCAGGAGTGCTCCATGTCGGCTCCATTCTCGTTGGAACAGGATTGGTTGCCAGAACTCGTACAAGGTGAGCGGGTTTACAGTTATCGCACCGATGGATTTTTCGTGGACATTGGGACCCCGGAGAGTTATGCCGGCCTCGAGCGTTGCGCCCAGTTTGTCCGCTTCAGCAGGCAGATCGGAGCCAACGAGTGACCATCACCCCGTCTTCTATATAATAGAAAAGAGTTTCATGGCTAACGCAGGGAAGGTTTCGCAGGTCATCGGCGCGGTTGTGGATGTCGAATTCCCGGAGGGGCGGCTTCCCAACCTCTACAACGCCCTCACCATCAAGGACGACAGCTCCACGCTGCCGGTGGATCTCGTGCTGGAAGTGCAGCAGCACCTGGGCGAATCCACAGTCCGGTGCGTGGCCCTGTCCTCGACGGATGGGCTGCGCCGTGGGATGGAGGTGACCGACACCGGTGCTCCGATCTCGGTGCCGGTCGGGAAGGGGACCTTGGGCCGGGTGTTCAACCTGCTCGGGAAACCCATCGACTTACAGGGCGAGGTGACGGTGGAGAAATGGGCACCGATTCACAAACCACCTCCCGCGTTGGCGGAGCAGGCGATCCAGACAGAGGTTCTCGAGACCGGTCTGAAGGTTGTGGACTTCCTGGAGCCGTTT
>CAZPLZ010000135.1:0-8954 GCA_964587525.1 uncultured bacterium
CCGGCGCCGCCAGCCAGAGTGGCAGCACCACCATCATCATCCATATCCATGTGTTCATCTTGACGCCTCCTTTGCGATTGACTCCCTATCCTATGATAACGCTCCCCGGGGTGGAAATATTGTACCGGCTAGGCGCGGGTGTAGCCAAAGCAGGGTGGCAAGCAGGATAAGCGTGCCAAAAGTGCAGTTCGACAGCATCAACAGCGATCCAGCAAGGTGTTGGCCGATCAGGCCTGGCGGCGTGAGGACCACGAGGACAAAAAATGTTACGAGCACGGTAACGACCACGCGCCGTTCGACTCTGCCAAGAAGCCGGTGCCCTTCGACTCGCTTGCGCTCGCTCAGGGCCCTGAGCTTGTCGAAGGGCCGCACGAGACCGGCCAGGAGCATCAAGGGCAGCAGGAGAACAACAAAGTAGAACTTCCAGGCGATCGATCCGAACACGGCGGAGACAATCAACACCACGCCGTACTCGGCAAGACTGGCGGGCGCGGTTGGGGCGATCCGGCCACGGAAGAGCCACAGTGAGAGAAGCGTCACCACGACGAGCAAGCCCACGGTGGCCAGGAGGACAGCGGGATGTCCGGATTCCGGAAGCACGCTGGTGGGAACGACGTTGAAGGGGGTGAGGTGGTGGCCGATGAACCGGTCAAACATGGCGAACACGGATTGATTCATCTTGGCGACGCCGGTATCAACCTGCCGAATGTCCTGAAGCCAGGTCTGAAGGTATTCCACAAACCTCTGCCATCCAAACACGAGGGCGGGAGCAAGCGAAAACAGGAGGGCGGCTACACTCGCGCTGAGGGCGGCACGGTAACGCCGCCGGTAGAACAAGAATGGCAGGAACACCAGCGGCATCACCTTCAAGGCGGCGGCCAAGCCAATGGCCGCCCCGCCCAGCAGCGGCCGCCCGCGCGAGATCCAGGAGAGGCCTCCCAGGATTACGGTGAAGATCACGAGACTGACTTGAAGGTGTTCAAACGTACTGACGATGAACCGCGACGCCAGGGCGAGCGGAATGAGAATCTCCGGCGAGCCGAATGAGAATCCATCTCTCGCAGGCCAAAAAGACAAGCGGCTGTTGTACACCATGCGCACCAGAATCTTGAGGATGACCCACAGGAGAAGGAAGTTGAGCACGAGCCACATCCCGCGCGCCAGGTAAGGGGTGGGGCGTGCCACCAGGGCAAGCGGGACACAGAACAAGCTGAACAGGGGGGGCCAGGCGTTCCAGATATTGAGCTGGGGAGATAAATCCCGGTAGATGTTCCCTCCCCGTAAGACCAACTCGCCGACTTCCACGTAACCGGCGAAGTCTCCCGGGCGGCGGATCCAGCTCAGGCTGCCGATGAGCAGCACCGCCAGCCCCAGCCAGGGAACCCAGCGCTTTACGTCAAAAATGCAAAAGGAAGGAAACTTGATGACGATTACCGAGACGATTCTGATCCCACACAAACGCGTAGTCCAACTCGTAGGGTTTCCAGAAATACGTGGCACCGCCAGAGGGACGGCCGTCGTTGATCCCTGCGCGCACCGCCACTTCTGTGTACGGCCACACTTCCGCGCCGGCGTGCACGCTTGAACCGAGAGGGGCAGGCCGGAAGACAACGTCAGCGGCCAGCAGGACCTGGTCCCTGAAGGTCCGGTACGCCGCACCGGCAGCGAACGCGCGGGTCAGCTCGTTCCGGACCCCGGTCTCCCACGCGAAGGTGCTCGCGAGATTCTCCCCCGTCACCGCGAGGTAGAGTTCCCGGGAAAGCAGCGGCTGCACGAGCACGCCGACGTCCACGGCGGCGCCGTTCGCCGAGAAACCCAGGAGCTGCTGGTGCAAAAGCTTCACCGTGGCGCCGGCGCGCACCTGGTAGAGAATCCTCCGGCCATACGACATCAGGACCGCATCCTCAGCGCTCGTCTCGGTTCCTGTCACCGTGCCCACGTCATCGACCCGTTCTATGCCTGACACCGCGTGGTGGATCCAGCTCAGTCCGAACGCGCCAGCCCGGTCGGAGAGATAGGAGCCGGAGAGCGAAACCGACGAGCGCCCCAGCGTGGCGACCGTCAGCATGCTCCCCACTTGCCACGTGACCGGCCCGGCGTACGTCAACCCTGCCGGGTTCCAGGTCCCGGCGTGGACATCCCAAGCCGCCGCCCGGGCCGCACCGCCCATGCCCAGCCACCTGGCGCCAAGTCCTTCCTGTAAATAAGCCGCCGCCCCGACGTCGGCCGAGAGGTCACGGGCGGCAATCACGCACATGACGAGCAAAAGACCCCAAAGACTCGATGGCCAGTGCCACCCCCTCTCCCCCTGAAGGGGGGAGAGGGTAGGGTGAGGGGGGCGAGTCTGCGAGCTCATGTGGGGCTTACCCTATCCCCGGCCTTGGGCGTGAGTCAATACTCTAAGAAGAAACCGATGCATGGCGCCGGCAATCGTCTCGTCTGAATACCGCGCCAGGGCACGGCGGCGCAGCGCGGTGGGAACCCGCCTCGTGAGGAGCGATCGAAGTTTCCGCGCCAGCGCTTGGGGTGAGCCTTCGGGAAAGACCAGGCGGCGATCGCCCAGCACGTGCGGAATCTCCCCCGAGGACGATCCCACCACCCAGCGGCCACAGGCCAGCGCCTCCGGAAGCACCCGCCCGAACTGCTCTTTCCACTGCTGCGTGGTGCGTGATGGCAGCACCAGCGCATCCAGCGCGCCCATCACGGTCGCCACCTTGGCCCGCGGCACCGGCGGATAGAACGTGGCTCGCTCTCCCAACCATTGCTGCGCACACAGACGCAGAGCCAGCAGGTACGGCCCTGCCCCCACGAGCGCCAGCCTCACCGAGTCAGGAAGTTGAGCGACAGCCCGGATGAGATCTTCCACACCCTTTTCCGGCAGGAAACGGCCAACGTAACCAACGATCCGCCCCGCGACCGGCCATCCCAGCGCGCGCCGGCATGCTGACTGTAAGCGCGGGCGGAAGACTTTGCCGTCCACCCCGTAGGCCGGCAGCACAGCGATCGGACGGCGGAATCCCCGGCGGCGCAGGACCTTTTGCGCATCGCGATTGCCCGCAAACGCCCCGGCGGCCGCGCTCAAGCACCGGCGCACCAGCTTGAGCCTATGCCAGCGGAGAGGGCGGGGAAGGTTCTCGTAGGTATAAAAGACGAACGGAAGGTTGCGCGCCTGAGCGATCCTGGCCGCTCGCCAGCACGCCAGGGAGAACGGCTCCTCCTCGGCATAGATCAGATCGGGTTCAAACCGGGCTAGCTGGGAGGGGAGGGTAACCGGCCACCAGTTGGTGAGGCGCCCGATCCCCACCGCCGGGCAGATCGCCACCCGCAACCGGCCGGCGGTTCTGGGGCGGGCCGCAACGTGACGGCTTCCTTCCGGCCACCACGGCGGCAGCAGGAGCAGGACTCGCCAGCCGTACGCCGCCAACAGCTCCCACTTCCGCTGGTGTGTCGGCTCCACCGCGCTGTGGGCCAGAACCGCCAACTGTGGCAGTTGAGTTTTCATGAGTCCCCCCTCACCCTACCCTCTCCCCCCTTCGGGGGGAGAGGGGGACGAACGCTTAGTAGAGCTTTTGGGTCCAGGACCGCGGGGTATCGGGCGAAACCAGTTCCAGCCCATCCTTGAGGTACGTGAACGGCTGCGGGCCGGCCGAGCGCGCCCACGCGATCATCCGTCGCACCCCCTCCGCGATCGGCACCGTCGTCTTGTACCCCAGGAGGCGTTCGGCTTTCCTCTGTGAGCTGAAGGCACGCTCCACCTCCAGCGGGCGTGCCGGCAGGTACCGGGGCTTCAGGCGCTTTGGACAGTGCTGCTCGCCGCCGAAGTAAAGCCGGATGATGAGCCGGGCTAGCTCCTTGATGGCGATCTCCTCGCGCGGCCCGATGTTGAAGATCTCACCATGGAACCTCCGCGAGAGGCCGGCCTTGAGGACATACGGGGTGTAATCATCGATATACGTGAACGCGCGCTTCTGTCTCCCGTTCCCGTAAATGTAAAACGGCTTGCCGTTGAGCAGCGCGTTAATAAAGATCGCGATCACGTTCCGGTACGGGTCACGCAGGTTCTGTCGAGGTCCGTAGACGTTGTGCGGGCGGATGATCGTGTAGGTGAATCCATGCACCGTGGAGAGGATCTCCGTGGCATGCTCCATGGAGGCTTTAGCGATCGCATAGATATCCTCCGGAGCCCGCGGCATGTCTTCTGTAAATGGCGGCTTCTGGGCCCCGTACACGCTCATCGAGGACGCCAAGACCATTTTCTTAAGCCCGGACCGGACCGCGGGCACCAAGAGATAGAGGTACGCCAGATAGTTCCGCTCGGTGGAATTGACCGGCGTAAACTGCGAGCGTCCTTCCGAGGCGTCCGCGGCATTGTGGAAAATAATGCCGGGACGGACCTTGTTGATATAGGCCTCCACCGCTTTGCGATTGCGCAGGTCAAGCTGTTTGAACTTGCACCCCGGTGCGATGTTGCGCCGGTATCCTCCGGAGAGATCGTCCACGCCATGGACCTCGTAGCCCTCATCCAGCAGCGCGCTCGCTTCATGGCTGCCCATGAACCCGGCCGCGCCCGTTACCAGCACCCGCTTAGCGGGAACGCGATCTCTTATACCCTCAATCATTGCGGGGTATTATCTCAAAGGACTAGAGGGGACGTACTTGAAATATTGAAATTCTCGACGTGGAGAATTTCAATATTTCAAGTACGTCCCCTAAACTTCAGCGAAGCATGGACAGGGCTGCGGCGAGCACCTGATCCACCGTCACCTCCCTCAGGCAGGCCTGTTCAAAAGGACACGTCGTGCTGTGGCAGGGTTTGCACGGAACCCACTGCTCGATGACGCGTACATGCCGGCCGCGCGGCGCCCACTGCGCCGCCAGGTTGGTGCCGCTGAACACAATCAGGGTCGGCGCCCCCACCGCCGCCGCCACGTGCGCAGCACCGCCGTCATTGCCGATGAAGAGCGCGGCGCGTTTGATCAGCGCCGCCATCTCCGGCAGCTTCAGCCGTCCGCGCAGATCCAGAAGCGAGACCGCCGGCAGCGCCCGGGCGAGCGGCTCCCCACCCGCCTCCTCCCCCGGCCCCGACAGCACCGCGACCGTGACGCGGGCCCGCCGGGCGAGCTCCCTTCCCACCCACGCGAACCGCTCCGGCATCCACCGTTTGATGGCGTTCCCCGCACCCGTGTGGACGACCACGAATTTCTTGCCTGGCGCCACCCATATGCGCCCCTTTCCCCTCTCCCCCGAAGGGGAAGAGGGCAGGGAGAGGGGAAACTCAGGGGTCAGATCGCTGACCGGGATCCCGAACCACCGCAACGCCGCGGCGCCCCTCTCCACCTCGTGCCCCTCGCGAGGCCACGGCGCCCGGTGGGTCAGCCAGAACCCGCAGCCGCCCGCGTCGAACCCCAGCCGGGCCCGGGCGCCGCAGAGCGACAGCAGCAGGCTGTCCATCCGGTTGTGATAGCGCAGGTCTACGGCCAGGTCGAAGGCCCGCTGGCGCACGTTCGCCGCGAGGGCCAGGCACGCCTTAAGGTTCTCCCCCCAGGACGTCTCGGGCCGGATCCACGGCACATCCACACCCTCCACCTCGTCCACATAGGAAAGTCGCAGCAGCGCCTCGACATTCGCGGGGCGGGTGTACACGGTGAGCCTGGCCGCCGGAGCCCAGGCCTTGAGCGCACGCAGGAGCGGCGTGGCTTGAACAACATCCCCCAGGTGATCCAGCTTGAGGAACGCGATGGACTTGAGACCGGCCGGGTCCAGTGAACGAGTCCGGCCCGAGAGCTTCAGCCAAAGCCGGCCGGCCGCGGAGACCGGCGCGGCTGCCACCGTGAGCGTCAGATTGGCCAGCCTCCGTGGCTGCGGCCTGGGACGCGGCAGCCGTTCGTGCGGAGGAGCGGGCAGCACCAGCGCCGCCAATCGCTCCCAGCCGCCGATAGGTTTCACGGGAGAGGGAAGGGGGGCACAGCGGTCAGCGATCGCCGCTCGAAATTCCGGAACAGCTCCCCCCACCGGGTCTTCAGCGCGCGCCGCGCCCGCCAGTAGCCGACGAACGGATACCAGAAACAGTCATGGTAGAGAATGGAGGCCAGATACGACCACGGCGTCAGGACGGTGCGTAACAGAAGGTTCTCGAACCGGTGCAGCGGCCCCCAGTAGATGAGCTTCTGGCCGCGGCTGGCGAATGTGTCTCCGGTTTTGAAGTCCCAGTTGATCTGGGAGATGTCCTCACCCGTAACCTCGATCTCGTTGGGATCCCCCACGCCCAGTCCAGCTTCATGCGCCAGCCGGATGAACGTGATGGACATGGGGTCGAAACCCATCATCCTGGCCGCGATCGCGTCAATCGCTACCTGATCCGCGCTCGCCAGGATGACATCCTTGGTGTGCACCCGCATGGCCCGCGGTCCCGCGCCGTCCCCCGCGAATGTGCCGTCCATGACCGCAAAGAGGCCAGGATGGATCTCCTTCTGGATCGCGAGCAGATCCACCAGGGTCTCGTGGATAACCGAGTGGGTCCAGTGCCGTTTCTCGAACAGGAGGCCGCCGAAAGCGTTCTTCATGGCGCCGGTCATCGTCGTGAACACGTGCGTCTTGACCGTGGGCAGATGAATGATGTTCGCGCCGATCATGCGTCTGGGAATGCGGATGCCCTCCGGGAAGATGCCGTTTAAAACCAGCATACGGTGTTTCGGCTCATACCGGACCCATTCCTCCGACGGCTCGTAGAGATGCACGTTGGCAATCCCGTAGTGGTCGGTCACCACCTTGTGCTTGTTCAGCTTTTCCCCGAGCCGGGCCGAGACCACCACGGTCCGGTTGTGCGCGGCGGAAAGCGAGGCTTGAGGGTAGCCAGCCCCCAGCAGCGCCTCGATGACACCGGCAAGCTGCCAGGGCGTGGTGGAGCACGCGGGGTACCAGAAGTGCCAGGAAATGTTGACCTTGAGCAGCGTGGGGTGGGCCTTGGGCAGTGCCTCCTCGAACCCGGCCATGCGCAAGAGCCGCGCGTAGTCATGAATGACCGTGTCCGGCGAAGTCTTGAGCACGGCCACCTTCGCCCGCCTCAAGAGAAAGCCCCGACGATCAAAAGCACCGCCAAGACATACAGCACGAAGTTCACCAGGAGCGGCCAGTCTTTGACCAGCAGCACCTCCGGCTCCTCACCCTCCAAGCGGTGGTAGATCAAGTAGAGGTACCGGAAGATGCCGTACAGCACGAATGGGACCGAGAGCGGCATGAGCTGCGAGGAAAACTTGAGGCTGGTCTGCTCAGAGAACGCGTACAGGATGTAGGCCATGAGCGTTGAGGATGTGACCACCGCGATCATCTGGTCCAGCAGCGCGGACGAGTACTGTCCCAGGACCACGCGCTGATCCTGCGGCCGCGGCGAGGCCAGCAGCTCCTGCCGGCGCTTGGCAAGGGCCAGGAAGAGTGCGAGCAGCATGGTGCAGATGAGCAGCCACGGCGAGATCGCCACTTGAATCGCATACGCACCCGCGGCGGCCCGCAGCACAAACCCGGCGGCGATGACCAGCACGTCCACGATCACCACCCGTTTGAGCAAAAGGCTGTACCCGGCACCGAGCGCGATGTAGCCAAGCAGACAGGCCAGCGCCGCAGGAGTCGAGTTCCTCGCCGTCAACAGTCCTGCAGCCCCCAGCGCAAGCGCGAGAATCGTCCCGGTTTCCCAGTGGATGACCCCGGAGGCGACGGGCCGCAACCGCTTCTTGGGATGCCGCTGGTCAGCCTTTCGGTCCAGTAGATCGTTAAGGATATACAGGGCGCTGGCAATCAGACAGAAGGCTAGGAACATGAGCGCCGCCCGCTTCACCTGCGCCGGCTCCCCGATCTGCCGGGCGAACAGCAGCGCCGCGAACACGAGCAGATTCTTGGTCCACTGGAGCGGCCGCAGCACGGTCAGATACGCCCACGAGAGCTTAACTGGAGGCATTAACAACCAGTGTAACAAAAGGGATGTCGCCGCTCTCCGCTGGAATCACCGTATCTAAATGGTGCCTATATAGATATCTTTTCAGCTATCTGATATGCTTAAATCATGAACCGGATCATGCTCAACCTCAGCGAGGAAGAGTTGCGGCAGGCGGATGAGCTTGCCAAAAAACAGGCGGTGTCACGCGCTGAAATTTTCAGGCAAGGGCTGGCCTTGTTGAGAGATTCCGCACGCCGTCAAGTTGAGGAGGAGGAGCGCAAGACGCGCTTGAGAGAAATTTTCGCGCACATGGACGAAGCAGCCAAGGAGCTGGCGAAAGATCCTGACTGGGATCCCATCGCCATTACAAGGGCTTGGCGAGACCGGCATCGAAAGCCCTGAGGCGGGCCGCAGCCCCACTCTGGGCCGCCGAGCAAGTTCACCACTACTATGAGGCCAATTACGTCATCGACGCCTCTGTCGTTTACAAGTGGTACGGCGCCGAAGAGGAGGGTGGCACGGAAGCGCAGGCGTTGCGCTCAAGATTCTACGACAAGCGCATACAGGTGCACGCCCCGGAGCTGCTTCTGATCGAAGTTGGAAACGCCTTGCGATTCAATCGGCAGTTAACCGAGACATCAGTTGCTACCTACCTGAAAGATCTGGCTGGGATGGGGCTCACGCTCCACACACTGACTCCCGATTTGCTGCGGCGCATGAATGCGCTCTCATGGAAATATAACCTTTCCATGTATGATGCCCTCTATCTTGCTATTGCTGAACAGACCGGCGCTCCGCTCATCACCGCGGATGAGCAGATGCTCAAGCAGGTGCAAGGCCACGCCCTGGCCCTTTCGCTGTCCAAACTCCATCTTAGTTGAGGCCCCTCTCTCCCTCTTTAACAGCAGGATGCGGAAAAAGCAGGAGCGGGTGGCGCGGGTAACCGGGAGGGTGAGGGGGGTTATTGCTTACTGAGCGAGCTGGTCCATCCAGGCTTTGAGCTCGGGATTGTCCGGGTTGAGCT
>CAZPLZ010000136.1:0-8950 GCA_964587525.1 uncultured bacterium
GGGGTCCTGGGAGTGACTCGCGAACTCACCTGCCTCCGTCGTACGCAGCGAGCCGTTACCGAGTCTGAGGCCCGGTTTCAGTCGGTGGTGACCTCGCTGAACGATCTGGTGCTCACAACCGACGTGGACCTGAGAGTCACCGGTGCTTTTGGAAACATGGCCGTTCTTTCGAGGCCTGTGAAGGACCATGAACCGATCGACCAACTGCTCTGGGAAATTGGTGGAGGCTTGATTGCTCCGGTCCACCAGGAATCATGCCAAAGGGCCCTTCAGGGCGAAACGGTTATCTATGAATGGGCCACCGAAGACAAGAGTTCTGAACGCTATATCCAAACAGCGGTGTCACCGCTCAGGAATCAAGAAGGCGAGGCCATCGGTCTGGTGCATTTGAACCGCGATATCACTGACTTACGACAGGCCCTGGGCCGACTAAGGTCGCAGGAAGACCGCATACGGCAGATGCACCGCACGGAGGCGTTGGGTAAGCTGGCCGGAGGCATTGCCCATGATTTCAACAACCTGCTCACGGTGATCATGGGGTATTGTTCCATGATTTCTGATGATCAAACCATCAGCGATCAGACACGAAAGCAAGTCCACGAAATCCAATCCTCCACGGATCGGGCTGCGGCCTTGACGAGCAAACTTCTGGCGTATGGGGGGCGCCAAACACTCCAGGCTTCCGCCCTTCATCTCGGCGAGGTGGCCCGCGATTTGGTGGGCATTCTGCGGGGATTGATCGGGGAGGCCATCGAAATCACGGTTGATGCCGACCCTGACCTTTGGGTGGTCGTGGCGGACCGGATGCAAATCGAGCGGGTGATATTGAACCTGGCCATCAACGCCAAGGACGCGATGCCGAACGGAGGATGTTTGGTGCTGAAAGTGGAGAACGTGATTGTAAAGCAGGGGGAGCAGAATGTGCCGGACTCTTTGAAACCGGGCGATTACGTTCGGCTGGCGGTGAACGATACGGGTTGTGGGATGGATGAGGAGACAAGGGAAAGAGCCTTCGAGCCGTTTTTTACCACAAAGGAAATTGGAAAGGGAACGGGGCTGGGGCTGTCCACGGTGTATGGGGTCGTGACTCAGAGCGGGGGGGGTGTCATGCTGCGTAGCGCACTGGAGATTGGAACCCAGGTGAGCATGTTTCTCCCGCGTCAGGTCTCGGAAACGTTGGAGCAGGAGCTTTTGACGTCACCGAGTCCTGTTCCCGGGGGAGGTGAAACGGTGCTGTTCGTGGAGGATGATTCCCACATTCGGGAGCTGGCGCGACAGGCCCTTGAGCGGGGTGGCTATATAGTCCTGTCCGCCGCTGATGGTCTCGAGGCCTTATCCAAGTACGAGAGTAACGGCGAACGGATCGAGCTGATTGTCACGGACCTCATCATGCCACGGCTTGGAGGAGCGGAATTGATCCGCCAGCTCCGCGATAGAGGTTGCGGGGCAAAAGTGATCTACATGTCGGGCTATTCAGATGTCGTTCTGCCGCCGAAGCAGGTCAGCGGTGAGGATTCCACCTTTCTTCAGAAGCCCTTTGAAATGGCAGCCTTGGTCCAGAAGGTTGGTCAAGCGCTCGGCCGGATCCAGCGCCGAAGCTTGAGCGGGCGTGACCTCGCTGCTGGATGAGCAGCGAGTGGATTGCATCTGAGATCGCGAGCTCCGTCAAGCTCTCCTTGCAGTGAACCAGGTTTCTTAGTCCAGGTAAAGTGAGCATGGCAGGAGGGAATCAGCAAGGGGAAATCAAAGCCCTGTTACAGGAACACCGTGTCTTTACCCCGTCGAAGGCATTTAAAGCACAGGCGAATATCAAGGATCCAAAGATCTACAAGTCGGCTGCCCGGTCGCCAGAGAAGTTCTGGGCCAGTCAGGCTAATGAGCTGCGCTGGTTCAAGAAGTGGAACAAGGTTCTGGACTGGAAGCCGCCGTTCGCAAAGTGGTTCACCGGCGGGAAGTTGAACGTTTCTGATAACTGCCTGGACCGGCACCTTACGACCTGGCGGCGGAACAAAGCCGCCCTCATCTGGGAAGGTGAGCCCGGTGATGAGCGGGTCCTGACGTACGCCGATCTGCACCGGGAGGTCTGCAAGTTCGCCAATGTCCTGAAAGGGCTTGGCATTACGAAGGGTGACCGGGTCAATATCTACCTGCCCATGATTCCGGAGATGGTCGTGGTCATGCTCGCCTGCACGCGCATCGGGGCCGTGCACAGCGTGGTGTTTGGGGGCTTTTCCGCCGACTCACTGCGGGAGCGCATCAACGACGCGAAGGCGAAGCTCCTGATCACGGCTGATGGCGGGTGGCGTCGCGGCAGTGTGGTTCCGCTCAAGAAAGTAGCGGATGAGGCGGTGGCGGACTGTCCCACAATCGAGAAAACCATTGTGGTGAAGCGCATCGGCGACGCTGCCCAGGCCGCGTTCAATCCTGCCAGGGATGTCTGGTACCACGAACTGATGGCCAAGGCAGCACGGGAGTGCCCGGCCGAACCCATGGACGCCGAGGACATGCTCTACGTGCTCTACACCTCTGGCAGCACAGGGAAACCCAAGGGCATTGTGCACACCACCGGCGGCTACCTCACGCACGTGTACGCAACGTTCAAGTACATCTTCGACATCAAGGACGAGGACGTGTTCTGGTGCACGGCGGACATCGGCTGGGTTACCGGGCACTCGTACATCGTCTATGGACCGCTGGCGAACGGCGCCACCTCTTTGATGTACGAGGGGACGCCGGATTTTCCGGACAAGGACCGGTTCTGGCGGGTCGTTGAAAAATACAAGGTGAATGTTTTTTACACAGCGCCCACCGCCATCCGGGCGTTTATGCGCTGGGGCGAGGAGTATCCAGAACGTTGCGATCTGTCCTCCCTCCGGCTGCTGGGAACGGTGGGGGAGCCCATCAATCCGGAGGCCTGGATTTGGTATCACAAACACATCGGCCGGAAGCGGTGCCCCATCGTGGACACCTGGTGGCAGACTGAGACCGGCGGCATCCTGATCACCCCGCTGCCGGGCATTACCAAGACCAAGCCAGGCTCGGCCACGTTCCCTTTCCCTGGCATCGAGGCGGATATCGTGAACGAGGAAGGCAAGCCGGTGGACGCAGGATACCTGGTCCTCAAAAAACCGTGGCCGGGGATGCTGCGGACGATCCTGAATGACGATGAGCGGTACAAGCAGCAGTACTGGGAGAAGTATAAAAACAAGATGTATTTCACCGGCGACGGGGCCAAGCGGGACAAGGGTGGCTACTTCTGGCTGCTGGGCCGGGTGGATGATGTGATGAACGTGTCCGGCCACCGTCTCTCCACCATGGAGGTGGAGTCTGCGCTGGTGGACCACTCTTCGGTAGCCGAAGCCGCGGTGATCGGGCGGACCCATGAGCTCAAAGGCCAGGCGATCTCAGCGTTTGTCACACTGAAGAGCTCTGTGCAGGGCGGGGACTCCCTGGCCAAAGAGTTGAAAGAGCATGTGGCCAAGAAGATCGGCGCACTGGCCCGGCCGGAGGAGATCTACTTCACGGCTGAACTGCCCAAGACCCGGAGCGGAAAGATCATGCGCCGGCTCCTGCGGGACGTCGCAGAGGGCCGGGTCCTGGGCGATACTACGACCCTTGCGGATCCCAACGTGGTGGCTAAATTGAAAGCGCAGTACGAGGGGAAGGACGAAGGTTAGGCCCCATTTCTCTTGACACGCGGATCGTCGCCACGGTGGCGTACGCTGACCTCTTTGGCGCCGGTCTCACCGAGGATGATATTGCCCGCCGGCTGTTCGGCGGTGAGCCTGCGGAACGGGAGGACGTTCGCGCGGTCCTGACGTCGCTGAACGGGGAGGGCGGGCCCTTAAAGCTTTCCACAGGGAGATATTTTCTCGCTGGAAGCCAGGTAGTGACGCAGGCGCCGCCGGACCTCAAGCCCCTTAAGAACTGGGTGCGATTTGCCGCGGCACTGCCGTTCGTGCGATATCTCGGCCTGACCGGAGCCCTGGCCAAAGGCGCGCCGGACGGTGACGTGGATCTCTTCGTGGTCGCTGCGAGCCACCGGGGGTATCTGGCATTCGCCTGGCTCAAGACCCTGGGGGTTCTCGTGGCGCGGTGGTATGGCCTGCGCCTGTGTGTGAACTATCTGGTGGAGGAGTTGAGCCTGGAGCTGGTGCCGCATGATCCGTTCACCGCCGTTGAGTTTGTCACGATGGTTCCGCTGTACGACGGAGGCGCTGCGGAGCCGCTCTGGATCGCCAACCGGAAGTGGGTGTGGAGATTTTGTGCGAACGTGCGCTCCCTGGAAGGTTCCATGGTAAGTCCGGGGGGTGCAGGCAGGCTGTTCAAGGCCATTGGAGAGTTCATAGGCGCCGGCCCGCTGGGGACAGCGGTGAACCGGCTGATCTTCAGGCTCAAGGCCGCCCGGTTGAAGCGTCAGCTCGGCCCCGACAGGTTCGTGGCACCGAGCGTGATCGTGGAGCCGGGTGTGTTTAAGCAGCATCACCTGAGCCACCGTCAGGTGATCCTGTCCCGGTTCGGAGAAAAACTTCAGCAACTTGGGATTGACCAGAGCTGGCTGATCCCGACAGCCCTTTAGTTCGCACGTGTTGACACCTTCTAAGCCGCTGGGCTAGCGTAGGATCAAATATGAACAAGTTTTTCAGCTTCACGTTTTTTGCGTTCGAGACCTCGTGGCGGAGGCTCGCCGTGGCTGAGCGCCGGGAGGCGATCGAGGAGTTCCTGGGCGTGGTGGACATGAAAAAAATTGAAATTCGCAGCTACAGTACTGCGGGGTTTAAGGCCGATGTGGAGTTTTTCCTATGGGTGACCGCGGATGATCTCAGCCACATTCACGACTTGGGGATGGATCTCAGAAACACGAAACTTTTTTCCTACATGAGGATCCCGTATCACTACCTGTCTATGACCAAGCCGTCGAAGTATTCCGAGCCGCACGAACACGAGCAAGAGCCGCCGGCCCCTGGCGCCTCAAACTACCTGTTCGTGTACCCGTTCGTGAAAACCCGCAGGTGGTACGAGCTGCCGTTGGAGGAGCGCCGGAAGATGATGGCCGAACACATCGCGATCGGCCACAAGTTTCCATCCATCCGGATCAACACCTCGTATTCTTACGGCATCGACGACCAAGATTTCGTGCTGGCGTTTGAAGGGGACGAGCCTGCTCAGTTCGTCAATCTGGTTCAGCAACTGCGTGATTCCCGGGCCAGCAGCTTTACCGAGCGCGACACCCCGATGTTCGTGGGGGCGAAGATGGCCTTGAAGGACATCCTGTACCGGCTGAGTTTTAAGGAGGCTGGGGTCAAGGCCGTTGGCTAGCGGCCAAGGGCAACAGTTAGGTAGGAACCGTCCTGACCGGTGGTACCGGTTATCAGAGCTTTAATTTTTGCAATGCTTCAACGTTCCATCTGGGCCTGGCTGACGCCGAGCAAAGGAATTCCCCGTCTAAGGAATTCCCCGTCCGTCGTTTCTTTAGCCCTTTTATGACCTGCCTTCCCATTCACCAGGGTATTGAATGTTCGCCTGTCGATTCCCAGAAGGTTGGCTGCCTTTGACTGGATGCCACGGCATATTTCCAGGACCTTAAGGGCGTACTGGCGATTCATGGCCTTCAGGGGCAGGACGGCGGTTTCGCTTACCGGAGCCTGCTCGAGCTCTGCGCTAAGGGGTTGAGGGGAGTACAGTTCTTCGGGAAGGTCATCGGGGTCAATAGCCGTGCCAGTTGTCAGAGCGATTGCCCGATTGATGACATGACTGAGTTCTCGAATGTTTCCCGGCCAGTGATACGCCTCCATCAACATGAGCGCCTCGCGGGTAATGGTGAACCTTTTGTCCTGGGTGGCATGCTTGATCAGGAAGTGCTCAACCAGGAGGGGAAGATCCTCCATGCGCTCCCGCAGTGGCGGCATGTGAATATGCGCGCCAGTAATCCGGAAGTACAGATCCATCCGGAACTTCCCCTCAGCGACCAGTTCCTTGATTCCGACGTTCGTGGCAGAAATAATCTTCGTCTGCCAGTGACACTTTCGGGTTGATCCAAGTCGCTGCGAGGATTGCGTTTCCAAAGAACGCAGCAGCTTACTTTGTAGTTCTAGGGGCATGGTGCCAATTTCATCCATGAAAAGCGTTCCGTTGTGGGCTGACTCAAAGAGGCCGGGTTTCGCCGATGTCGCTCCCGTGAATGCACCTCGTTCATATCCGAACAACTCAGCCTCGATGAGGGAGGGTGGAAGACTGCCGCAATCGATCGTGATCAATGGTCCGCTGGGATGATGACCGAATTTGTGGAGAGCACAGGCGATGAGTTCCTTGCCTGTTCCACTTTCCCCGGTGATCAGGACCGGGGTGGTCGTCCTGGCTAATTTTCCGATGAGTTTGATCACCTCGATGATTTCGGGAGACCTCCCGACAATCCGCGCGCCAGATTCGTTGTCGGCCTGGTGCTGATCAGGGACTGAGTGTTCTTGCGCTCTTTGGGCTTGCCCGAAGGCTTTCTCCACGACCTCCTTGAGCTTTTTGAGATCGACAGGCTTGCAGAGGTAGTCCATCGCACCACGGCAAATAGAGCTGATGATCATTTCCTGGTTGGTGCAGCCCGTGAGAAATATGACCTTCGTTTTGGGATACCGCTCTGAAACCTCCGCGAGGAACTCCAGGCCGGATCTGTCTGGCAAGTAATGATCCAATATCACAACTCTGGGATGATGTTCATCGAGGTGTTGAATGGCACCAGCGACTGTTGTGGCGCCTACGATTTGGCGGGATGGATATTGATCCTTGAAAAATCCAACGAGTGTGTCGTTTAAGGTTCTATTGTCATCGACAACAAGCAAGGTCTCAGTAATGCTCATGCCACTTCCTCCTCCTGCCTTGAGACATTCATGGCATCGGTAGCTATGGCGATGCTCTGATCGATCTCGGAAAGCGCCTCTCGAAGCTGAGCTGCATGCTGATCTGCCATCATCGGGATCCTCTTCAAGACAAGGGCAATTGAGGCTTGGGCACGCGCTAACGGGTTGCGCAGGTCTTGGACAAGCGAGTAGACCGCACGATCTTGCTTCGTGCGCAGACCGTTGAGCTCGTTCAATTTATCCTCCAGTTCTACCTGCGCCCAACGCATGGTCAGGATCGTGCCAACGCGTGCCAAGAGTTCCGCCTGCTCCACGGGCTTGGCGATGAAATCGTTGGCCCTGAGCTGCAGGCCTCTCGAGTGTGCCTCGTCGTCGTCCTTGCCGGTGACCAAGACGACGGGAAGTTTGGCCATCGGATAATCGCGCCGGATTTGTTCCAGCACATCGAATCCGGTTAAGCCCGGCATGAGGAGATCCATGAGGATCAAATCCCAGGATTCGCGCCCGATGAACTCCAGCGCCTCTGCTCCATTTGAAGCCGTATGCACCTCGCAGCCTATCGGGGCTAGGTAGGCTTTCATCAGTTTCCGTGAGGCCTCATCGTCGTCGACCGACAGGATCTTTGCACATTTGATGTAATCTCCACTCATGACGTGACTAATTTTCGCTGGCAGAAGCCGCGGGGATTGTAAAATGGAACTTGGAACCGGCCCCGGGTGCCGACTCAACCCAGATCCGGCCGCCGTGAAGTTCGGTAAGCTTCCGGCAGATGGCCAACCCAAGCCCGGTGGCATCAGGGGCTGTCTTAGCTGAGTCAGCCTGGTGGAATTCCTGGAACAATTGACCCTGTTCCGACTCTCGAATTCCACATCCTGAATCTTTCACCGTGAAGCGTATTTCTCTTTCCATGCGCAGGGCCTCGACGTTGACCACCGAGTCACTTGGGCTAAATTTGATCGCGTTGTAGATAAGATTCAGCAGGATCTGTTTGATGCGGTGCGCGTCACCGCGCATAGGAGCTTCAAGGTCACCATTGTGTGCAATGCTAATGCCCCGCATTTGCGCCAGAGGCCTGACGGTGTTTAAGGTTTCCCTCAGGACCATCTCGGTGGAAACAACGTGCAGGGACAGCACAAAATTCCCGGCCTCGATCCTCGCCAGATCCAGGATATCGTTGATCAATAGCTTGAGATGCCTCGCGGCGCCTCGTATTTCCGCCACGCAGTCAGCTTGAGCGGCGGACAGGCCACCGCATGACCCGCCCGACAGCACTTGTGCAAACCCCGCGATGGCGTTCAGCGGTGTTCGCATTTCATGAGAGACGAAGGACACAAACTGCGATTTGCGGCGCGTCGCTTCCTCGATCTCAGCGAAGTGTTGCTCCACAAACCGGGCGACCAGCACGGCGGCCACCGCGAGAATCGCGGCCATGGACGCTCCTGAGATCAGCAAGACAGCGTTGAGACGTCCAAGCGTGTCATTCACATGCTCCTGCAATGTTTGGTTTAGCAGGCTAGGGATGTCAGTGATTCTTTCGATGTCCTGCGTGATCCAGTACACCGATGCTAAAACCAGGAGCATGAAGAGGGCGAAAAATCCACCGACCCGGCGCAGTTTGGTGATCAGTCGCGGCCGGCTTAGTTCGGACATTGGCCGTGGGGGAGTCACGATCGCCCCCCATTGAGAGGGTGATGCTGAAGGTGCAGAAGGAAAAATCCTAACGTAGGCGCTTCCAAAATGGCCATAGCTATGTTCTACGTACTGCAAAGGGCATGCCAGCAAGGGGACCGGAGGAGAGGGGGAAAGATAAGAGAATTTGTTACGTGTCGGAGTACGTGCTCAATATTTGCCGGACAAAGATTCCCTATGAGGAATTTTTCCCTACGCCTTCACATTTCCAGCCATAGACATTGATGCGGCGTATTTCCTTGTATGGAGCCGGTTGTTGGGTTTGCCGGACGATCCTCTGTCTTGGGAAAGGGCGTCTGTTCCGCCAAGAAGTATTGGTACGCCTCTTGCAACATCCCAGGGCATGATGTGTTTTGTGCGCCGCAAGTACCACCAGATTGCCGCTCTTGCGCTCCTCGTTGCCGTGGTCG
>CAZPLZ010000137.1:0-8843 GCA_964587525.1 uncultured bacterium
CAAGAAAGACAAGGGCTTTGTAGCGTCTAGTATAGCAACCGGGATGAGTGACTCATTCTTTGACCCTACGATGCCCCGCGTTTGCACGTAGGAGCCCGCTGACGCGTGTCTCAGGCCGAATTGGAGGGAAAGGCCCCTCTCCTCCCTCTTCTAGCCTCTTCAGTGTCCTTGAATCAGGTTACCGTTTCGCCTCCCAGGTGATGTTGCCTTCCTCGTTGTAGAACTGCAGTTGAGTTGTTCCGTCCACCTTAACTTTCACTCCAAAACGGACACTCCCGTCCTCGTCGTAGAGCCACATCCCTGGTTCACCGTTAGCGCCCACGTTAAGCGAGAGGCGGCCCTTCTTACCCTCGTCATACAGCCTCAGCATCGGTGAGCCATCGTCTTTCGTTCTCAGGGCGATGCGGGTTTCTCCCACATCGTCCACGATAACGATTTTCCGTACCTGAATTTCGTCCGCCATCTTCCTTCCACCAGCCCCGACAAAGAGCAGGAGACACAATGCCGCCAGCGAAGCCCCCGCAAGAACCTTCCAACGGCGCCCCTCCGCCTCCAAGCGCTCAAGGCGCCGGGTGATGGATTCATATTCTCGATTTTCCATTGGAACCTCCTTTATACTTCACTGTAATATTCCGGAGGGTGAGGGATTCGAACCCCCAAGTCCCCAAGGGGACGGTGGATTTCAAGTCCACTGCCTTACCGTTCGGCGCAACCCTCCAAGACCAATTTTATCAGGTGTTTTGAATCATGGAGTTTCCTTGATACAATTCCAAGCACACCCGTGGCGCCCCACCAGCTTAATAAAATTCAAAGCCTGACGACAACAAAGCTCGCAGCGATTATCGCGGCGGTCATACTCTCGGGTTGTGCAACGGCGGTAACATCTTACCGGGAAAGCTGTAACGAGAAACGACTCGGACACACCACCTTCCGCGTCAACTGTTGTGGCAACGCTCACACCGATCGCGGCACCATTGAAATGTACCGCATCTACAAGTGCGCAACGTTAACAGCCGATCGCCGCTATGACTACTTTGTCACGACCGAGATGATTACCAGCGAACATGAATATCCAGCCCACATCCACGGCAGTTGGGTTGAAGATGCTGACACTGGACCGCCTGATCGTTACAGGAAGTACCACGCCCTCGCAACCATCGAGATGTTCAACGGCATAGCACCGGCCGGAGACCGGACAGCCCACAATGCAAAGAAAGTTATCAAGGATTTTGGGCCACTGGTCATGGCCATACAGGCAAGGGCCGATCGTCACTTCCTGCACATGACGCGGCAGAAGAAGGTGCTAACGGCTGGCGGCTGCTTGGTCGCTATCGGTACAGTTGTTCTGATTCTCGTAGGCCTGTAATCTTGTCACTTCTGGAACAGAAGTTTGACGTTGCGAGTTTGTCTTCCGGCGACCGCGATGTCCAGTTTCCCGTCACCGTTTAAATCTGCGACCGCCATCGACTCTACCGCCACCCCCTCTTCCAGGACATGTTTGCGCCACTTCTTGCCAGCCGGGTCAAGGGGAACGTAGGCGATCACCCCTGGCTTCTTCCGGTCAGTTGAAGGATTACGCCAGGCTACAATCATGTCGTCGTACCCCACACCGCGCATATCCGCACAGACGACCCAATGCCCCCACATGCCCGCCTCATCGATCACCTGGCGTTTCCAGAGACCGCGCGCATCATGGCTTCGGGGTTCGATGTAGACGACCGCCTGGTGGCCGTGCCAAGGTTCCACCGTCGCGATATAGCGCCTGCCTCCTGGAAGCCGGCCCAGCCGGACCTCGCCGGCACCCAGGCTTTTGGGCGTCAGCGCATTAGGCGTTCCAGTCTGGTGACCTTCTCCGCGGTAGATCTTTGACCACTTTCCACGTGAATCGCGTTCCAGTAGATGGATACCTTCATAACTCGCCACCAGCACAGCGTTTCCCTTGCCATTTTCCGCAGGCACAAGGTCGAAATTGTGTGCGACATGCAGGGAGTCATCCAACACGACCTCCGTCCAGGACCCTCTCTCGGGATCGGACGGAGCTTTGTAACCGAGCACACGGAGGGCAACGTCTTTCCAGTTGCGTTTTTTCTTGCTTCCTTTACCCAAGAGGGGAACGTTAATGATCTCCGGCTTGCCATCGCCGTCAATGTCCCCGATGCCAACCCGGTGGATGGAAGGCTCCTTCGCCACCGGGATAACCTTCCATGGGCGATAGGGATCCTCTCCGGGCCTGATCCAGACGGCTTCACCGTTCACGGTCGTATCGAGGCCCCGCCAGCCCGTTCCGGCCGCAAAATCAACTCTCCCATCGCCGTCCAGATCTCCTGCTGCAATTGCCACGTTGTGCGGCGTGGTCTGACCTTTCTCAGTGAGGGCATGCTTTTTCCAGGACGGGTTTTCGAACCACCAGAACTGCTCCGTGTCAGCAACGACGACATCAGGCTTGCCGTCGCCATTGACATCAGCGATGGTGACGCCGTAGCCGACCTCGATATCGTTGGCAATCTCCACCGGCTCGAAAGCGGGGTACCCATCCAACTCGGCTCCAGACGAGCCGCTCGGCTGAGGAAACAGCTTGACACGAAGATCCTTAAATCTCACCTCGAACCCCTCGCCGGGGGCATGGTACTGCAAGGCAATGATACCCTCAAGCCGGCGGTGCTGTTCGTCGGTATCCGTGAATTCACCACACACGATCCCGTTGAGAACCTGTCTGAGCGTGGGACCGTTCGCCGTAATCACGTACTGGTTCCACTCTCCAGTTTTAATAGATTCTTCAACCTCCGGAGGGGCTCGGAACAGAGCTGTGCTCCGGAATTTTTCCTCATACAGAGCTCCCCACCAGCCTTTCCCCATATCGGCCTGGTAACCGCCGACCACCCACCGTTTCGGGTCAAACACTTTGGAACGGTACTGAATGCCACTGTTGGTAAATCCTCTGCCTTTAATCAACATAACTTTGGCTTCCAGGATGAAGTTTGAGAATGAACGGTGGTAGATCAGGAATGTATTGCGGCTGACCTTCTCCGCTTTGCCCGAGATGTAGCCGTGCTGAACACGCCAGACTTTGGGGTCGCCATCCCAGCCGGTTAAGTCCTTCCCATTAAACAGTGAGATCCAACCTGAAGCGTCGGTTTTAGGCCGCCCCGCTTTGGCTTGGACGATGGCTGTCAAGCAACTCAACGCCAGAATCGAGGCGAGCAACACTCCCCTGCGCACGTTAACCAGCAGCCAACAGTTGCTTCAAGTGCTTCAAGCCGTCTTTGGCCAGATCATCCTGGGTTCTGGCCAGCGGCCTCCAGATCGCTGCCGCAGCCGCAATGGTCAGACATTCCGGGGTGAATGACTCAATCACCGCATCCCCCGCGTACCCGATTTCCTTCAGCCCCTTGGCCAGGCCCTTCCAGTCCACGAGACCCGATCCGGGCGCGCCGCGGTCGTTTTCGCAGGCATGGACATGAACGAGGTCCTTGCCAGCTCGTTTCACGGCGTCATAGACGCTTTTCTCCTCGATGTTCATGTGAAACGTATCCAGGTGTATGCGAACGGATAGGTGCCCAATGTCTTTGATCAACCGCTCACACTGCTCGCAGGTGTTGATCAAGTCGGTCTCAAAACGGTTGAGCGGCTCGATGCCCAACGTCACACCATGGTTGGCCGCTTGAGCCCCGGCCTTCCGCAGTCCCTGGACCGCCAGATCCCACTCCTTTTTCTTCTGGTCAGGAGAAACCTGACGGCGCTTGCCGACCGCCGAATACATCGGACCGACCATGAGCCTGACCCCCCATTGCTCACAGAGTTTCAGGGCAGCTTCAATATAGTCGAGGCTCTCCTTGCGATATGTGGGGTCTTCATGCGTCAGATCGCGGGTCGGTCCGAACGCGCCACACACGATAGGACGCAGGCCCGAGGATGTGATGGCCTCCTTCACCTTTTCGGCGCTGAACTGGGAGGGGTCCTCCAGCGCGATCTCGAACGAATCAAATCCCATGTCTGCCGCCTTCTTCATCAAGTTCAACGATTCATTAGCAAGCGGCGATGTCCATACCCAGGAATTAACTCCAATGCCGATAGCCATATGTCATTACCCCCTCATTGCCTATTATTCCATCTTTCGAACGAGACAGTGCCTGCCCTGAGCCAGAGGAGGACTCCAGGCCCCATTGTTATGGTAATATGGATATATGGCAAAGAAGACCACCCTCATGCTGGATCAAGAACTGTACAAAGCTGCCAAGCGGGTAGCTGTGGACCGGGACCGGCCGCTCTCCGAAATGCTGAACAAGGGACTGCTGGTCTACGTCTCCGATCCTGAGGGCGTGGAGGAAACGACGGAGGTCCTCACGGACAAAAAAGCGATGGCGGCGCTGTTCGAGGGGATCGCAGCGCGCGCGAAGGGGCGCAGAGGATACTACGTAGACTGGGCGCGGAGGTCTACATCGACTACATCCAGCACCGCAGGGAGGTCTACCGGCACTGAAGCGTAAATACTACTGGAGCTAATGCAATATATGCCCCCCTTATCACTTTAAGTGCGATAAATATTCCACCAGATCCACGAGATCCTGGACGCTCATGGTATTCACGAGATCGTCCGACATCATCGAGACCGGCAGCTTGGTCTTTTCCACGATGCCCACTGTCGGAATATCATGATATTTTCCCTGGTCATCTTTCAAGGTTACATGATCACCGACGCGTTCAACCATGATTCCTTGGGTTATTTCCCCCGACGCCGTCTCCACTTTCCAAGTTTCATACCCCATTAGGATGGAGGCGCTGGGGGTCACAATCGCCTTGTAGAGCTGCCGCCTGCTGAGCTTCTGGCCGATACTCGACAACGGCGGTCCCACCATGATCCCCTCCTTCCCGATTCGGTGGCACGTGAGGCACTTGGCGCCCTTCGCATCCCGGAAGACTTTCGCGCCGGCCTGAACGTCGCCAGTCATGGCCAACAACTTCTTGAGGGACGGCAACGGTCGGTTGTCTTTTGTCCTTTGCGCCTGATTTTTCTTTAAACGGGACGTCTTGCTGTCCGGGGAGGTCGTCTGCGGGTCGGCTCCTGCCGATCGGGTAGGGAGAGGGGGAATCTTTTTCAGAAGACGCCAGCGGATACCCTCGGCAACCTCCTGGTCTTTGTTTTGGCCCCGCTCCAACCATGCTTCAAGCACTTCACCTTCGCGACCTGTGCAGCCAATCCCAAACGCCTCAAGATACCAGCGGTCCCGGCCATTGTATTTGTCGGCAAGCGCCACGAGGATGTCCAAACACCGCTCCGTTGACTCATAGTTCATTGCGAGACACAGTTCGCGCCAGACAAACGGCGATGGATCCTTGAGCGCGCGTGCGGCAGCCGCGACCATGTCCATCTTGATAAGCCGCATGGCCCTTAAAGCGGCCACGCGAATGTCGACGTTTGGGTCCTTCAGGGCCCTCTGCAACATGGACTTCCCACCGGCTGCACGGGCCAGCAGCCACAGGGCGCGGGCCCGATGGCGCTGATTCGGTGAGCGTTTGTAAAGTTTGCGCAGCGCCCTTATAGCTTCTGACCCGCCGCGCTGAAGCTTCGTGTGGGCCAGATAGCACGTGGCAAGGTTGGGTGAGCAGAGCGCATCAATCTGGCCAGAAATGGTGTCGAGATCAACCTTTGGGACAACGAGCTTGTGACCTGGTGGAGCCAGGCGATAGATGCGGCCACGCAGCGTCGCAAGCTGGTTGTCACCCATCTGGTGGCCTCCAACACCCGGATCGTACCAGTCGGCGATGAACACGGAGCCATCCGGCGCCACACAAACATCAGATGGACGGAACCATCGATCTCTGGCTTTGATCAGCTCCACGGACTCAGCCCTGTAGCCAGCGCCACTAGGTTCAACGAGGTAGGCACGCACAACATTCAGGCCTGCCTCGGCATGAATCAGCGCCCCGTGGTACCGCTCCGGCAGCAAGTTACCCTCGTACACGCAGATTCCCGCCGGGGAACCAGCCCCGGTCACCAGGAGGTTGGGAACAACACCAGGAAAACGCTGGTGCCAGTGCGCCTCCTGCGTGGTCTGGTCCGGGTAGAGATCGTAGTCGCGGTCCCAAGAAGACCCCTGTGGCCCGGCATAGCCAAAGTCGCCGCCTTCCATGAGGTAATTGACACGGCAGCTTTTGTTGCCGTCATCGTCATTATCCGACTGCCAGGCGGTGCCGAACGAATCCACGGTGACCTCGTAATTATTCCGGAAGTTGTCACCCAACGTCTCAAAATTCGAGCCATCCAGATCACAACGAAAAGCCATGCCTTGCTGATAGCCTACGGCTCCCTTCTCCTTTGACACGTTACGGTAAAGAGTACCCTGCGCACCGATGTGGCTGCCGGTCGAATCCACCACCGGCTCACCGGTGGCGTGATTGATGACATGGCCCCAGACGGCGTTGTTTCCCGCATTGAAATAGAACCGCCCATCCGGGCCGAACACGCCCGTGTGCAGGCCGTGGTCATCATTTTCCCCGGTAAAGCCGCTGAACATGATCGCGGGTGGCCCAGCAGGCTTATCCCCGGACTCGTCAATGGTATAGACGAGCATGTTCGGCGATTGCGCGACGTACACCTTGTTGCCCAGCACGCAGATGCCCAGCGGGGCCCTGATCGAAGGATCCTGTGCAAAGGTTTTATAGCTGTCGCATTGACCGTCGCCATCCGTGTCTTCCAGAATCATGATGCGGTCACCTTCCGGCCGTATCATGTATTTGCGGTAGTTGGCCGTCTCAACGACCCACACGCGCCCGCGCGCGTCAATATCCATGTTGGTCGGATTCACCAGTTGCGGTTCGGAAGCGAAGAGCGAGACCTCCAGGTCGTCCGCGACGGTCATGGTCCAAAGGGTCTCTTGGGGTGTCATGGAAACCCTAGACCTAGCGGCACGTTTCGCTTTACCCTTAGGGTCCAGGTTCTTGTCAAGATCGTCAGGCGTGATGGATGACTCGACACCACTGGCAGGGACTTCCATCTTGGCGATCCACAACAGGGCGTTAAGGACCAGCTTGCGGAAGTTTTCGTCGCCCCAGTTCTTGTGAAAGTGAGCTCCCGTGAAGCCAAAGCCGCGACCCCCACCAGGCCGCTTCGCCACCCAGGCGAGGATTTCCTCGCGTCCAGGATGCTCCCTGGCGGCCACAGTTCCCCGGGTGTCGTCTGGGGGCGTCGCTCGTAGGATAGGCTTGACCCCTTTCATCCGGGGGCGGAAACGCATGTGGTAATACCACTCGTCCCTAATGGTGAAAGGCTTGACCCCGCGCGTGATCGGGTGCCGGGGCAGGCGTTTTATTTCTGCGGTCCAGTGCGGGTTGATCGAGTAGTCGCGTTCGTAATACCCGCCGATCCACTTCAGCAGCTCCGGCCCTCCGCGATTCTTGGGGACTTCGACAGCATAATGGAGGCACGCTAATCCGACACCCTTCTTCATGAGTTTGCCGATGAGCTCCAGCCGGTCCCCTCTAATCAGCGGGTGTCCCCCGCCGCCGTCCATAAACAGGACAATGGCATCCGCGCCCTCGAAGGCGCTGTCTTCTTTGGGCCAGCCGTTGAGATGCACGTTCACGCGGAAACCTTTGACCTGGTCAAGACATTGGTTGAGCAAAAGCATCCCGGCGTTGAATTCGTGCGCCCCAGGACCATGACTGGGCGTGCCAGCCACGAGCACGATGGTCTTCTCCGCAGCCTGCGCCGCTTGTGCAGAAACGGTGCAGAGGCCTACCGCCAACAGCACCGTGCCTAATCTAACTAAAATAGTCAATCCACATCGTGGGCACTTGCTTTTCAGCGTGAACACGCAACACCTCCTTGGCTCTCTGGCCCGCAGCTTAGACACCGCGTGTCCATCATCAGTTCAACCTCACCTTTCCAACCTTCCCTTCCTCCCATCTCCGATACTGCCGCGTAGTAGAATACTGCTATGGGACTGTTTGAAACAAAGGTACGTGTCGGAGCTATGAGGGATGGCAATCCTGTTCTGACTGAGGAAGTCAGCCTGCTCGTGGACACCGGCGCCACGTACTCTACCATTCCTGCCACAGTCCTGGACCGGGTTGGCGTTTCCCGCCTTGGCACCCTTCCGGTGCGTCTTGCCAACGGGACATTTGTTGAGAAGGCCTATGGGGCGGCGCTGATCGAGGTACAGGGCCGCACTGTGGGTGTCACAGTGCTCTTCGGTGAGACGAGTGACTACGCGCTGCTGGGTGCAACAACGCTGGAGCAAGCTTCCTTTGCGGTGGACCCGATCGGCCGGCGCCTCGTCGCCGCCACCGCGATCCAAGCCTAACTACTGTAGTTTAGACGGCTAGGCTCCTCTCGCCTGACATCGGAGACTTACCAGAAAGTAGTATGAATAGATTTAAGTCCTCATTTCAAGAATATTCTATTTCCCTTGTTCTCCTCTGAATCTCCGCCCTTATACTGTCCTGGATTGTTGCCGCGTTCGAAATCCTTCGGGTTCTTCCCCCGATCCACTCCGCGGTCGTGTGAAGCGGAGGATGTCGCAGAACTTGATGCGGGACTGCCCGCCGTACCACCAGCACCGCTCCCTCGCACCACAGGCTGTCCCACGCCGCCGAGAGCCGCAGCCACCGCTTCGAGGCTTGGAACCGCTCGGAGGGACACGGTTTTGCGATCCCTCTGCGCCCCATCTTCCGCAAACAGGATGACGACATAGTAGCCAGGTGGAACAGGCTGCCCTTGCTCGTCCCGCCCGTCCCAGGTCAGCACGTTTTCACCCCAGGTCCCGCCCAGATGGCCCGGCTGGGCTTTCTCGAAAGTCCACACACGCCGACTCGTCCTGGGGTTAACCACCATCGCTTTGACG
>CAZPLZ010000138.1:0-8781 GCA_964587525.1 uncultured bacterium
GCCAGACCTACACGGTGCTGATCAGCCGGCACCCGGACGGGGACCCCATCGCGCGGGCGATCTCCCGGGTTGGGCTTCGGGTGGTGCGGGGCTCCTCGTCCCGCGGCGGGTTGAAAGCGTTGAGCGAGCTCAGCCGCCACCTGCGCGGGGGTGGTAGCGTCGTGTTCACACCAGATGGGCCGCGCGGCCCCCGGCATCAGGCGCGCGAAGGTGCGGTGATCCTCGCACAGCGCGCTGGGGTACGCATCGTGCCGATCGCGTGCGCCCTCCGGCCCCGGCTTAGGGCTGGAAGTTGGGATCGGTTGCAGATTCCCCTTCCTTTCGCCCGTGGGGTTTTCATCGAGGGTCAGGCGCTTCGTGTGCCGAGGGACGCCGGGCCGGTCCAGCGGGAGAAGCTTCGTGGCCAGCTCGAGCGCAGCCTGGCGGAGCTGACGGCTCGGGCCGAGGCCGGGGCCGGGGCCAGAACAGGATGCTGAAAAACCCTCTCGGCGAATTACTCTACGGGCTGTACGCGGGATTGACCTCAGTTCTGTATGCTCTGGCCTGGCCCGTGCTGGCTGCGCTGGGATTGCGCTCCGGCGCCGCGGGCCGTGAATGGCGGGAACGGCTCGGCTGGGTCCCGGCGGGTCTCCCGCGCGGTGCGGTCTGGATCCACGCGGCGTCGGTGGGGGAGGTCGTTGCGCTGGGGCCCCTGCTCCGCGAGATCGCCCGTCACCGCCCCCGTCTCAAGGTCGCACTCGCGGTGATGACCCTGGCTGGCAAGCACCGCGCTCAGGCGCTCTACCGCTGCCCGGTGGTCCAGGCGCCGCTGGATGCGCCGCTGCCAGCACGTCGCTGGCTTCGCCGCGCTGCCCCCAAGGTCCTCATCGTGATGGAAACAGAGCTGTGGCCGGTGTGGCTTGCCACGGCGGCCGCTCGGATCCCAGTGGCTTGGGTGAACGGGCGCGTCTCGGACCGTTCGTTTCCCCGGTATCGGCTGGTGCGGCCGTTGATGGAGAAGGTCTTGACGGGTTTAAGCCTGCTCTGTGTTATTTCACGAAATGACGCTTCACGTGCCACCCGGCTGGGGGCCCGGCCCTTAAGTATCCAGGTCACGGGGAACCTCAAGGTGGATCTGCTTCAAGCCAATGCGCGCCCCCTAGGGGTGCTGCGGGGGCTGTGGTTTGTGGCGGGTTCGACGCGGCCGGGGGAGGAGGCCGTGCTGTTGGAAGCCTTCTTAAAGGTGAAGCGGCGGCACCCGCGGGCCCGGCTCTGCCTCGCGCCACGGCACCTGAACCGGGTGGAGGAGGTGGCCAGCCTCGCCATCGCAAGCGGTTTCTTGGTGGCTCACCGGAGCAGGGGTGACCGGCCGGACGCGGACGTGCTCGTGCTTGACACGCACGGCGAGCTGGCGGCGTTCTACCGGCTGGGCATAGCGGCGTTCGTGGGCGGCACGCTCGTACCGGTTGGCGGGCACAACGTGCTGGAGCCTGCCCTCGCGGGTGTGCCGGTGCTCTTCGGGCCGCACACGGCCAATTTCCGGCAGCATGCCGCGGGTCTTGAGCGGTGCGGGGGTGGATTGAAAGTGGCCTCCGCCGGAGCGCTCGCCAAGCGCTGGGCTCGCTTGCTGTCTTCGCCGCGTGCCGCCCGGCGAGCGGGCGCGCACGCACGCGATTACGTGCGCAGCCAGCAGGGTGTGGCCCGCCGGGTGGTGCGGATCCTGGCCGCCGAAGGATTCCTGTGACCCTCCTCCGCCGTGCCCTTAAGGCAGCATTACTGCCGATGTCCACCGTCTACGGTGCCGGCGTGTGGCTGCATCGCGCCTGGCGACGCCGGTTACCCGCCTGGAACCGAAAGATCCCTGTCGTGCTGGTGGGCAATATCACGGTGGGTGGGACCGGGAAGACCCCCCTGGTTGCCTTGCTCGCAGAGCAATTTGTGCAAACGGGCTTCAGGCCGGCCATCATCTCCCGTGGCTATGGCGGGAGAAGGGGAGTGGGGCCGGCCGTGGTGAGCAACGGAAGCCGGGTTCTGCTGGGGCCGCTTGAGGCTGGCGACGAGCCGTGGATGCTGGCTCGCATGCTCCCCGGCGTGCCGGTCGTGGTGGGCGCCGACCGGGTGTCTGCGGCTGCGCTGGCGGTTGATCAACTGAGCGCGACGGTGCTTGTACTCGATGACGCGTTCCAGCAGCGAGAACGCTTCCCGTCTGGGTTCCGTGTGGTCACGCTGAACGCGGCGGACCCATTTGGCAATGGGGCGCTGTTGCCCGCTGGTACCCTGCGGGAGCCCACGGCCAGCCTTGGTGAGGCACAGACCGTGGTGCTGACCCATGTCTTGGAAGTGGACGCCGCGGCGCTTCACCGGGTGAAAGCGCGTGTGGCTTCGCTTGCTCCCCAGGCAGTGAAAGCCGCCGCCGCGCATGAGATTCAAGACTTGGAATCGGCGGCTGACGGCTCACGCCAACCACGGGAGTGGCTGCGCGGAAAGCGGGTGCTTGCCCTGTCCGCTATCGGCTACCCTGCTGGGTTTCAACGTGCGCTTACGGACGCCACTGGCGTGGAAGTGGTCAGCCGGACTGCGCCGGATCATTACGTGTGGCGGGAGCGGGACCTACGCCATGCGACTCAACTGGCCGCTTCCCGCGGGTGTGAAGTCATCGTGACGACGGCGAAGGACGTCGCGCGCCTTCCCCGAGGGGCCACAACCGGCCCTCCGATGTATATCGCCCGGCTGAAACTCGCCTGGGTTGAGGGAGAATCCGAGCTCCACGCGGCGCTATTTTCATACCTCAAGACGTATGCTTAGATGCGGAAAAAGTCCGGCAGGACGGGTCGGAGGGGCTTCGCGGTCGCGGGGCCCCTCCGACCCGTCCTGCCTTTGAGATGGCTTTTTCCGCATCCGGTTAGGTGAACTTCAAGACGGTTCTGCCTGCGGCTGCCCTGCTGAGCTGGGGCGTGCTGGTCTTTGTGAATTACTGGCCGCCATTCGGTTTCCCCCCTGGGTGGATCCTGCGCGCCGTTTCGCCACAAGGATTGCCGGTGGACCCCGTGGACGCACTTCACGCGTTGCTTCAGCACGGCTGGCATGTGTTGATCGCCGGACTGGTCCTGCTGGCCGCACGCGGCGCTGGCGAGCCAGCACGCCGGTTGCTGAGGCTGCGCCCCGATTCGCTCCTGGTTTCGCTTCCACTGGGCCTGGTGGTTCTGGCCGCTACCGGGTTGGGGCTGGGGCTGGCCGGCCTTTTGTATCCCTCGCTCCTGTGGATCGTGATCGTGGTCACGTTGGCAGCCGGCGGACGCCCTCGTGGCTGGCGGGTGTTTCCGGAAGGCACTGGCTGGCCGGTGCGGCTGCTGGCCTTCAGTGTGGCGTGCCTCACGTTGTTCGGCGCGCTGGCTCCGGAAGTGACGTACGATGCATTGGCCTATCACACCGGTGCTCCCGGACTCTACCTCAGGTTCCACCGCATCGTCCGGCTTTCCCACATGTTTTTTACAGATTTTCCGCTGGGCCTGCAGATGTTGTATCTGTTCGCTGCGCCCTTAGGTGGCGGGGCTGGTGCAGCGAAGGTGATGCACTGGATGCTCGGCTTAGGCTGCATGGGGGTGGCGGCGCGGCTGGGAGTCTTGTTGGGCGGACGTTTGTCCGGCGCTTGGGCGGCGGCGTTCCTGGTGGCCACGCCGTTTCTGGCCACCCAGATGATGAAGGCGAATGTGGACCTTGGCGTCATGTTGATGACGGGAGTCGGCGCATACTGGCTGATTCGCGTGCGCGGGATGCCCGGATACACCATGGCCGGCCTGTGCTTCGGGGCTTCGGCGGCGATGAAACTCACCGGGGCGTATGGCATCGTCGCCGGTGCGCTGGTGCTTCTGGTGTGCGGTCAGGCGAGGAGGGGTTCGGCTGCCCGAATCATGACAGCCTTTGCGGTCGGTGCGGCGCTCCCGCTGGTGCCGTGGCTTTTGAAGAGCTGGCTGGCCTGCGGCAATCCGGTGTATCCATTCCTGTGGTCTGTGCTCGGCGGGGTGGGATGGGGGCAGGAAAACGTGAGCGTCTACCAGCAAGATATGACCGGTCCAACGAGTTTCAATCTCCAGTACCCGTATCTCCTCGACCGGCTGGCGGGCCCCTGGCTTATGATCATGCACGATCGGGGTGGTGAGGCTGCATTTGGGCCATTCGTGCTGTGGCTGCTGCCCACCATGCTGCTCTGGCGCCAGGTGGGGACACCCGGAGTCACGCGGCTGAGTCTGTTTGTCGGGGTCTATTGGCTATGCTGGTTCGTCTCTGCGCGCGATCCGAGGTTCTTCTTGCCCGTGTGGCCTGTGGGGTGTGCTCTGGCGGCCACCGCGCTGTGCACCATCACGGGCGCGCTCGCTTTCGTTGCGCGGTGGGTCTGCGTGCTCGCGGCGGCGTTTGCACCATGCTTCGCCGCGTCGCTCGCGTACCGTATGCTGAATCCTGGCCCAGTGGTGTGGGGCGCGATTCCACGAGGGTTGTACGTCGACCGGCTTATTCCGCCGCCCGGCCGGTACGCGCCGCTGGCTCATGCCACGAACCGCCTGGTGGGTGCGCACGAGAGAGTGCTGATCGTGGGCGATGTCAAAGGCGTCACCCTCCGGCCGGTGCCTTGGTATCCCTCGATGTTTGACACGCCGCACCTCGTCGCGTGGGCGCGCGAGGCGGCATCCGCAGACCGGTTGCGGGTGAAATTCCGCCAGCGGGGCATTCATGCCATTTTCTATAATGTGGGCGGAGCCATCTACTTGAAGAACCAGTTTGGCCATTACCGGTACTCGGATGTTCAGCGGCAGGTGCTTCAGGAGTTCTGGGAGCGGTATCTGGAACCCCTGCATGAGATCCAGGAGGGCGCGGACACGGTCATGGGCCTCTACCTCGTGCGCCGCCAGCCCGGTCCTCCCCGTCCGCTCCAGTTGCCAGGTGAAACTTCGTGAGGGGCATGCTCGCCGGGCTGTTGTTGGTTGTGGGGGGGGTGCCGGGGGTTGCGCTGGGCGCCGGGACGTCTGCGACCGTGTCACAGGAGTCGATGCTCAAGCTGCCCGTCAAAATCAAGACCCGGCAGATCCAGGTGTCGGTCTCGCCTGAAATGGAGCTGACCTTACCGGATGGTGACACTCGCCTCGTCGTGGAGAGCGACGTCAAGGGTCGCAAGGTGCAGGTGGGCACCCGCTACAATTTCATCTTTGGGAAGATCCGCTACTGGCTCGGGTACAGCATGCCGTTGGTGGTGGAGCCAGCCTTGTTGCAGATGTCCGTCTCGGACGAGATCGGTTTCGGGCGGGTGTATTTTAACGAGCGCTTTCTGGAGCGGGCGCGCAACGGCAGGGTGGGGATCGGCTATCGTTTCGCGCCTGTGACGGTGCTGGGGGCGGTGGGGAGGACTTCCTGGCGGTTGGCGCCGTTTGATTCGCCAACGCTGGAGCAGGTCGGATTGATCGATTTCATTGACGCGCAGATTACCACGGGCCGCCTGCTGCCGCGCGCCTTCGGGCCGGTTGTGCCGGATGATTCGTCGGCCAGCTTCCAGCACGCGTTCCGGGGGTTGGGAGGGGATTATCATTACGACCGGATCGAGGTGCACCTGTCATGGCTCTTTGGATCGTCCCGGCCGGGTGATGAGCTGCGCGTTCGCGCTCGTCTGGGAGAGGGGTACAACGGCAGACCCGAGCTCCCGGTGCGGGCCACCTTCGCGCTGGGCGGTGTCGCGAGCCTGAAAGGGTACCGTTACGAGGAATTCCGTGGCAACGGCGTGCTGTTTCTCTCGGCGGAGCATGGCTGGCAGCTCCCCTGGCTGTTTGAATACGGGCTGCTGGGCTTGAAGTTGGAGAAGTGCTTTGTCCTGGGGTTTGTGGAGGGCGGCCGGATCGAAGCGGACTGGTTCAAGCCGGCCACCCCGTGGAAGTGGAGCACCGGGGTTGGGATGCAACTGGTAGGAAGGGTCCTCCAGCGCTACCAGGGGGGACTGCGGCTGTACATAGCCCAGGCGGAGGGAGTTTCCCATCGCTCCCCGGTGTTTTATGTCACGGCGGATGTGAAATGACCCCCGTGAGGCCTCATGCAAGATGTGCGGCTTCGCTGGAGCGAGGTCTCACGGGGTGAGGGTCCTGGCGATCGATTACGGGTTGCGAAGGCTGGGGGTGGCGGTCTCCGATGAGGGCGGCCAGCTCGCGCGCCCCTTGAAGGTGATTTCCGTCTCCACCAGGGAAGCGCTGCTCAGCGAGCTGGGGAACCTCGTACGTGAATTCACACCCGCGGAGATTGTTGTAGGGCATCCCCGCCGTCTCCACGGCGGGCCGGGCACGCTAGCGCCCGTGGTCGAGGATTTTGCTGCGCAACTTCATGCTAAATTCGGCGTGCGTGTCGTCTTGTGGGATGAGCGGCTCACGACCCTGGCCGCGGAGGAAAAGCTTAAGGAGGCGGGCGCCCGGCGGCGGAAGCGGCGGGAAAAAGTGGATCAGGCGGCTGCGGCGGTGATCCTGCAGGATTACCTGGATACGAAGAGGGACAGGGAAAGGGGGGGACACTGACCATGACCCTTCGACTCGCTACGCTCGCTCAGGGTCATGGTGAGCGACCGAAGGGAGTCGAACCATGACCTCTCGATCGCGGCGGGGCTTGCCATGGATGGTGGCGACCGCCGCAGCGGCGCTGGTGGTGTTCCATGCGGCCTGGTGCGTGCTGGTGCCGGCTGGGAGCGATGATCTCACCCTCGTGGACGTGGTGCCAGGAACTCCGATCAGCCGGATCGCGAAGCAGTTGCGGGATGCGGGCGTCATCCGGAGTGCCTTATATTTTCATGTGCTGGCCCGGCTCGCTCGGAAACCGCTTAAGGCGGGCGAGTATGGGTTCGGGCGCACGCGCCTCGTCAACGTGCTGCGCGCATTGCAGGAAGGCCGGGTGTACCTCCACCGGTTCCTGGTGCGTGAGGGCGACTCACTGGCCCAGATCGCGGTGGCACTTGAGCGGGATGGGCTGGCGGATCCCGACCAGTTCATGCGGGTGGCCGCGGCCGCCCCGCTGCTGTCTGAGCTGGGTGTGCCTGCCGCGCACGCGGAGGGTTACCTCTTTCCGGACACGTACTACCTCCCGAAACACATGCCGCCGGCGGAGATCGTCGCGGTCATGGTGCGCCGGTTCTTCGAGAAGGTACCGGAAGAGCTGATAGACCGGGGAGAGCGGCGAGGCTTAAGCCTGCGCCGTCTGGTGACGTTTGCGTCCATTGTGGAAAAAGAGGCGCGGGTGCCCGAGGAGCGCCCTATCATCGCGGCGGTCTTTCATAATCGGCTCAAGCGGGAGATGCTGCTGCAAGCCGATCCCACCGTCCTGTACGCGCTGCGCCGCTGGAACTGGAAACTTTCCTATAAGGATTTGCAAATAAATCACCCGTACAACACCTACCGCCGGCACGGCCTTCCCCCGGGCCCCATCTGTAGCCCAGGGCTGGCGTGTCTTGAGGCTTCGGTTGAGCCAGCCAAGGTGACCTACCTGTATTTTGTCACCCGCAAGGATGGGACCAACCGTCATGCTTTCTCGAAGACGTTTGCGGCGCATGAGCGAGCCGTGAGGAAATCGAGAGCGTTGGTGAGAGAGAGGGAGTAATATAGCAAAAGAGATGCCGATGCAAAGCATCACCGTAAATACCAAGGAGAGGCTCGTGGCGGTGGACATCACCGGCGATGTCGAGCGGCTTGTGAGGAAAAGTGGGATGCCCGAGGGGCTCTGCTACCTGTATGTGCCGCATACCACGGCGGGAATTTTCATCAATGAGCGGGATGACCCGGCCGTCGCCTTGGATATCATGAAGACGTTGGACACGATGGTTCCCCGGGCGGGCAAGTACACGCACGCGGAGGGCAATGCGGATTCTCACATCAAATCGGTGCTGGTGGGTTCTTCGGTCAACCTTCCCATTGCCGGGGGGTGGATGAACCTGGGGCGCTGGCAGGGAATCTTTTTGGCCGAATTCGACGGCCCGCGGACTCGCACCGTCCATGTGACCCTTCTCAAGATCTGAAACAACTTTGATCCGTTCGCGCGTGGAACCGATCACGATCTATCAGAACCCCACCTGTACGACGTGTCGCCAGGTGTATGCGGCGCTGAAGGAGCGTGGCGTGGATTTCAATGAGGTCAACTATTACGTCTCGCCGCTCTCCAAGATGAAACTCAAGGAACTCATCGCCAAAATGGGTATCCCCGCCGTCGAGCTCTTGCGAAAAAAGGAGGAGGTCTACAGCCAGTTACAACTGGCTGAGAAGAACCTTGCCGAAGACGAGCTGGTGGACTTGATGGTGAAATACCCTGATCTCATGCAACGGCCCATCGTGGAGAAAGGCGCGAAAGCGATTTTGGCTCGCCCGGCGGATCGACTGCAAGAAATCCTCTGACAAATAGGGCCCCCGCGACCGCGCTATCAGGATACGGAAAAAGCCCGGCAGGACGGGTCGGAGGGGCCTCCATCGGAGCGAAGGGGCAGACTTCTCGGGCACGCTCGCCCTCCCCACCGTGGACGGCTCGCTCTAGTGCCGACCTCGCGCGCGTGAACCATGGGCGCGCGTTCTCCGTCGCTGGCGCGCTCCTATGAGGGCCGGCTCGGACGCTGCCGGCGGCAGGGCCGCCTCCACGTCCTCGCCGGCCGGAGCGCGCCGCGACTCCGAAACGGTCGGCACACGGCCCTCGAAGTCTGCCCCTTCGCTCCGATGAGGCTTTTTCAGCGTGCTGAACAGTCTGGCAGGACGGGTCGGAGGGGGGTGAGCGGTCGCTGGCCGACCGGTGCGGAGTCGC
>CAZPLZ010000139.1:0-8780 GCA_964587525.1 uncultured bacterium
GTGCTGCACTGGGACGGCAAAGATTCCTCCGGGATGGAGGTTTCACCCGGCGTGTATCCCGTGATTATTGAGGCCCCTGGTGTGCGCGTTCAGGACAAGCTCGGTGTGTTGCGCTAGCGTCATGCCCGGCCGATCAACGATCAACAGGCAGCGGTCTTCGATGACCTCCGCATGGCTTCTCGGGCTTGGGGTGGCAGGTTTACTCACCGCTCACACTGCGCACGCCATCCCCGTCACGTCTCTCAACCGGGTTGAAGCGACCCGGGCCCAAGCTCTGGGGGGAGCAACATCGGCGCTGGGGGGTGACGCCGCACTCGTGTGGCTGAACCCGGCGGCCTCAGGGAAAATGACCTCGTCCTCTCTCACCTTGGCAGGGCAACGGGGCTATTTCGGTGACTTGATCGGGCAAGGGCTTGGGGTTATCCCACTGGGTATCGGGGTGATGTCTGTCGGGTTCTCGACATACAACTCGGGAGTCGTAACGTTGAACGCCCTCGATGGCACGACGCGGCAGGTGATTGGTCATCAAGACATCATGGGCATGGTGGGGTTGAGCCGGGCACTATCTGCTGGCGTGGATGCAGGAGTGTCTGTAAAGGGAGTAAGGACCAAACTGTTTGAAGAAGTCGGCACGACGGCGGTGGCGTTGGATGGGGGCATACAGATTCGCCTGGCTCCGATGCTCAAAGCTGGGGTAGTTCTTCAGAACCTGGGCACCAAGCTCCAATACGAGGCAGACCAGATCAGCCTGCCAGCGGCAATTCGTTCCGGGCTCGCGCTGGGCTGGCGGTTTAAAGGCATCGCCGACGGTAGTTCTGCTAGGGATGCCCTGATCGTCATGGCTGACGCCGAGTATCCACTGGAGGAGAAACACCCTGTGTGGCGCGGCGGCGTGGAATATCAATGGCGTGGAGTGTTGGCTCTGCGCGCAGGTGGCCGTCTGAGTTCAAGGGAGGAGCTAAGCAACTACGCTGCTGGATTAGGCCTCATGGTCAGGCAGTTTCGTTTGGACTACAGCTTCCAATTGGGAGATACACCAGCAGATTCACCCCAGGCTTTCAGTTTGACGATCGGGTTTTGAGGCTCTCGGCCCTCAGGTGGGCAGGGCTGTGAGGTACGTATTATGATAGCCCCATGAATTTTCCTGTCTTGCCGGTGCCCTGGGTTGGGGGTGAACTGCTGCGCCTGTCGCTGGCCTTTGCGTTCTCGGTGGCGGGCTATTTTGCGGTCGGGGGGAGCTTGATCATGGTGCTGCTGGAGCACAGGGCGCAGCGGGAGGGCAACCAGCCGCTACTCTGGTATCTCCAGAATTGGAGCCGGTTTTTCCTTCTCATGACGATCATCGTTTGCGGGGCTCTCGCGGTGGGTTACGCCCAGGTGTCAGCGGTGACGCAACCGGCCGCTTTTGCTGCGCTGATCAATATTCTGTTCTGGGTGTGGGGCGTGATCTGGGTTCTGGTGTTTCTGCAAGTCGTCGCCGCCTTGCTGTACAACAGCGGGTGGGGCGTGGTGGCGCCAGGACATCACCTCGCCATCGGTTGGATCTTTGTGGTATCCGCCTGGCTGACCTTGTTCATGGTGAACGGCGTGCTGTCGTTCATGCAAACCCCTGGCGAGTGGCTCAAGACCGGCCACCTCAGGGACGGATTCTTCAACGAGTCGTTCAACCCCGGGATCATGCTGCATGCGGCCTCGGCGCTCGGCTTGGGAGGATTGTTCTCGCTCGTGGCGGGGAGCGCGGCCGACCTGCCCAAGCTGCGGTCCTCACTGGTTCGCACGGCTTCGGGCTTCGTGGTGGCCGGTTTTATCCTGCTGCCGCTGGGGGAAAGTTGGTACGCCGCCACCTTGCCGCCAGCCGCGCGCACGTTCCTTAACGGCCCCGCGGGCCCTGCCACCGTGTACTTTTACGGCAGCATCGTCCTGTCCGTGTTGATCTTCGCGTTCGTGACCACGGGTCCGCTGAACCGTCCAGAGAGCTGTACCCGGTCCTTTGCCCTGTTGCTGTTGGTCCTCGGGTTGGCCGTGACGTTTGCGAGCGGGTGGATCAGGCAGTCGGTCCGCTCTCCGTATGTGATCGCCGGGTATTTGTATGTCAATGGACTTCAGCCGCACGAAGTCCCGCGACTCAGCCGTGAGGGTTTCCTGAAACAGGCGAAGTATGTGCAGGTCCGTTCGGCTAGGAAAGAGCCGCTGCGCGCCGGCCGGGAGCTGTTCCGCCAGCAGTGTATGAGCTGTCACACGGTGAACGGTTACAGGAACATCTGCCGCATGGTGAAGGGCTGGGATGTGCCAACGCTCGACCACCAGTTGAAACGTCTGGAGGAGTTACGCGGCTCCATGCCGCCGTTTGCGGGCACCGCAACCGAGCGACGGGCGCTGGCCCGGTGGCTGGTGGCAAAAGCCGCCATGCCTTCCGCTGAGTCTCCTGCCCAATGAGCGCACTCATCGCGCTGCCGTTTCAGGTTTTCATGAGCGTGGCCGTGGGGTGGCCGGTCATGACCCTCGTCGCGGAGGCGCTAGGGCACGGGCGTGGCGACACCTCGTTGCGCCGCCTCGCCGTTTGGCTGGCACGCCGCACGCCTGGAGCGATCACGCTGGCCGTGGTGCTGGCGGTTCCCCCGCTCCTCCTGAGCCAGGTGCGCTACGGTGAGGCGATGTTACCGGCGGCTCAGCAGATGGGGTGGTTCTGGCTGGCCATGTGCCCGCTGCTGTTCATTGGCTGCGGTACCGCGTTCTGGGTGGCGTTAAGGCGGAGGGGAACCGAACCGTCCACCCTCAAGCCGTTCCTGCCGGACATCGTGGAGCGTTACATCCTGGCGTTCCGCCGGCGGGGCCTGGAGCGGCCGGGGCTGGTGATGACGGTGATCACCGCACTCGCGTTGCTGACGGTCGGTTTCATCTGCTGCGCTCATGAGGTCTTGGTCATGAATCCTGATCTGTGGGGAACGAAGGCCGGCGAACCGCAAGGGACGCTGCTCCCGCTTCGCGATCCTCAACTGCTGCCCCGGCTGTTGCACACCTTACTGGGCGCGCTTGCGGTTTCAGGGTTCAGCGTGGCCTGGCATGGCGCTAGCCGCGTGGCGGGTGGCGAAACCGTGTACGGCCGCAAAGCGCTCAAGTTCGGGGTCTTGTGGTTTGCCATTGCCATCGGGTTGCAGACGCTGGCGGGACCGTGGTTTCTGTATTCGCTGCCTCCCGAGATCACCCGGGAGTTCATGGGAGGATCACAGCCGTCCACCGTGCTCTTCTGGGTCGGGGTCGCCGCTGGGTTGGCAGCGGTTCTGGTCGCTGGCGTCGCCGTGGCCATCCGGGTACCGCGGCCGGCTCTCTGGGTGGCAGCGGCGGCCTTGCTGGGATCGCTCCTCGCTATGGTGACGGCCCGCCAGCGGATCCAGGAGCTGCTGTTGGACATGCCGCTGCCGCTGGCGGCGCAGCCGGCTGCGCTACAGCCAGAGATGATGGCGCTCTTCACCGGCGTGGCGGTCCTGGGTGTTGCGGTGCTGGGATATATGATCTGGGCTACCTCCGGCACAACCCGCTCCGTCTCGTGACCTAAGGGATAATGAAATGGCTCAAGTGATGCAGAACGGATGGATCATATGGGGGTGCCTGACGGGCGGCTGTGCGCTGCTCGCCTGGGTGGTGGGGCTTTTGTGGAATCGCGTGGTCATGTCCCTAACGCTCAAGACCGCGACCGAATTGGACAACGTCCTCGCCCGGGTTGCGAGGCGGCCTGTCCAGAGCGTCATCTTCAGCGCCGGCTCCTTTCACGCGCTCAAGCAGTTGCAGGGCTATGCCGAGATCGGAAAGTCCATCATCACCCCCTACCTGGAAGGGTTGCTCATGGTCTGGACCGTTCTGGCGGTCACCTGGCTGGCCATCCGGGTACTGGAGGAGTTGGTCCGCTGGTATCTGGACCGTGTCAGCCGTGGGACCGAAGTGCGGCTCGACCTGCAGTTCATGCCTCTCCTCACGCGGATCCTGCGCCTTACCCTGTTTTTTGTCGCGGCCACCATCGTCCTGGGGTTCTACAACATCAAGATCACCGCGCTGCTGGGCGTGGCGGGGGTGGCCTCGCTGGCGTTGGCGTTGGCGGCGCAGGACACGCTGGCCAACATGATCGGGGGGATGACCATCATGATCGACCGGCCGTTCCGCATCGGCGACCGGATCCAGTTGCATGACGGCACACTCGGTGATGTGCATGAGATCGGTTTGCGCACTACCAAAATCTTAACCTTTGACCGCACGATGCTCATCATTCCCAACGCCGAGCTGGTGAAGCAGATGATCACCAACCACAGCTATCCCGATCCCCAAGTGTTTACGCGACAGACCCTCGGTGTGGCCTATGGCTCTGACCTGGATAAGGTCAAGCGGGTGCTGCTGGAGGTCATCAACAGCCATCCGCAAGTTTTAAAAGAACCTCCCGCCCAGATTTATTTCACGGATTTTGCGGATTCCTCGCTAGACCTGTTCCTGTACTATTCGGTGGGCAGCTACGCCAACCGGTTTGCGGTGGCGGATGATGTGAACATGGCCATCAAGAAGCGGTTTGAAGCGGAAGGAATCGAAATCCCGTTCCCACAGCGGGACGTTCACCTCAAGCAGGAGAAGGGATAACCGGCCCACTCACCCCCCATTTGGGGGAGAGGGGGGTGATCTAGGCCCGGTTGTTCCGGGCGAAGGCCCACCTGAGCGCGGGTGGGGTAACCAGGGTGGTCACGATGACCATGATGACCACCGCCGAATAAATGTGCTCGTCCACGATTCGCTCCCCGGCCACCGCCAGCCCCAGGCCGATGTTGGCGAAGATGAGGCCCACCTCGCCCCGGGGGATCATGCCGATGCCGATCGCCAGCCGGTTGAGCCGGGGCATCCTCCAGACTCCCAGCGAGCAGACCTGCTTGCCGATGACTGCGGCCACCGTCAGCAGGGCCGCCAGTCCCAGCACCTCGCCCCGGGAAAACGCCGCGAGCTCCACGCGCATGCCCATGAGCACGAAGAAGACCGGGCTGAGGATCGCCGAGACCGGGTGGACCAGCTCTTCCAGTCCATGGTCCTTGCGTTCCGGAAAGTTCCGGAAGTGGACATCCTCGAGGATGAGGCCGGCGGCGTAGGCGCCCACGATCGGCGCCAGGCCCACCACTGCGGCTAGCCAGGCGAGAAAGAAGCAGAATGCCAGTCCGGAGGCCAGCAGGACGCCGCGGCCCCGCAGGCGCGAGGCCAGGGAAAACAGGCGCGGGGAGAGCCACACCCCGATGGCCAGGGAGCCGAACAGGAACACGATCGCTTTTCCCACAATAAGGCCGATACCGGTGTAGGACATCACGGTTTCCTGGTTCGCGGCGGTGATGAGGCCGCCCACCACCGCCAGGATGATCAGCCCCATCACATCGTCGATCACCGCCGCGCCCAGAATCACGCGGGCCTCCGGCGACTTGGAACGGCCCAGGTCCTGGAGGACCCGCGCGGTAATTCCAACGCTGGTCGCGGTCAGGGTGGCGCCCAGAAAGAGGTGGACATACACGCTGTGGTCAGGCAGCAGCAGGGCGCCCACGAACCAGCCCAGAAAGAACGGCATGATGACGCCGAGCGCGGCCACGAGGAGGGACGGCAACCCGACCTTCATCATGTCCCGCACCGTGGATTCCAGCCCCACCTCGAAGAGCAGGATGATGACCCCAAGTTCGGCCAGCATGGCGATCGAGGCGCTGTCCTTGATGGGCTCGAACCCGTGAAATCCCGCCAGGACCACGTTGCCGAAGACGACGCCCATCAGCAGCTCACCCAGAACGGCTGGCTGGCCCACCCGCGTGGCCAGGTCCCCCCCCAGCTTGGCGCCGACGAGAATGACGGCGAGAGCGAGCACCACCGACGCCACCTCGCCCCCGTGGCCGCCTGAGGCAAACGCGGGCGCCACGACGCCGCAGAGCATCGCGACGGCGGAAACGGCCAACCAGCGCATTCGCATGTTACCCATTGTACTGGGGCTTCGCTCCGGCAGACCGTGCCAGCAACAGCACCGCGGCGGCCCCCAGCGCGGCCGACATCACCGCCAGGAGTAGCTCGGTTCCGGCGGCTGGGAGCACATTGAGCTGCTGCAGCGGCACGATGTCACCGTGCCGGTCCACGAAGGTTCGGAGGGTTTCTTTCCAGGGCCACACCTTCCTGAGCGAGCCGACCATCAACCCGGTGAGCAGTGCGGTGGTGACGTTGCCGTAACGGTTGAGCAGCCAGTGCAAGACATGAGAGAACGAGATCAATCCCACGGCACAGCCGGCACCGAACGAGACGATGGTGAGCCAATGGCGCCCCAGGAGGGCCTCGATCATGTACTGGTACTTACCGAGGATAAGGAGAATGTAGGAACCGGAGATCCCGGGTAGAATCATGGCGCAGATGGCGACGACCCCGGAGAGGAAGACAAACCAGAGGGTGTCCGGGGTTGTCGCCGGCATCATGCCGACCAGCAGATACGCGCCGACTGTGCCTGCAGCCAGACTCAGCCAAGTGGATGGTCGCCACCTGCCAATCCGGGAACCCACCATCACAATCGAGGCGACGATCAATCCGAAAAAGAACGCCCAGGTGTGCACCGCGTGGTGGTGCAGCAGATACTGGATGAGTTTGGCGAGGCTGAGGAATGAAAGTGCGATACCACACCCTAAGGGGACCAGGAACGGGGCATCAACGTGGCGGAGCGCTTGCTTGATGTCCAGACGCAGGACCAGCCGCACGAATTCCACATTGAAGCACTTGAGACTGGCCACCAACTGGTTATAAATACCGGTGATAAACGCGATGGTGCCGCCCGAGACGCCTGGCACGACGTCCGCCGCGCCCATCGCCATGCCTTTGAGGAATATCTTAAGTTGGTCAGCACGGGGAGCTTTCATGTGGTGTCTAGATAGCTTACTGGTCTGGATGCAGATTTCAAAATGGTAGAATCAGCAAATTCCCTTTTCCCCCATGGGGATGAGGGGTGAGCGTCGCCGAAGGCGACGAGGGTGCGAACGCCTTTGAGCGCTGAGGAGCGCCGAAGGCTGGAAAGGGTGAGGGGGCATATCCGTGAAAAAACGAGTTTTGATTACTGGTGCTGCCGGCGGTATCGGCACGATGTTCCGTGAGTTCGCCCGGGATAGGTACGACATCGTGTGTTTCGACCGCAAGCCCACGCCGGGGGTGCCCGATGCGGTGGTGGCGGATCTGACGGACCTTGACGCACTGACGCGCGCCGCCCAGGGCTGCCAGGCCATCGTTCACCTGGGGGCGCATGCCAGCACTGCGGATTTTCTAACGGTCATCCTGCCCAGCAACATTGTGGGAACGTACAACGCTTATGAGGCGGCGCGGCTGGCTCAAGTGGAGCGGTTCGTCTTCGCGAGCACCGTCCAGGTCGAGAGTGGGAATCCCCCCGGCACCTACATCACCGTGGACATGTTGCCCCAGCCCCGGAACGTCTACGCCGTGAGCAAAGCGTACGGTGAGAACATGGGTTACATGTACTCACGCCGGCACGGGCTGTCGGTAATCTGTTTAAGGTTCGGCTCGGTGATGGTACCGTCGAAGGTGAAATCTATCCTGTCCAGGTGGAAGGCGCCCCCGGAGATCGCTCTGACGGCGCGGGACGCGTGCGAGATTATCCGGCATGCGATCGACGTCGAAGGTGTGGAGTTCGCCGTCCTGCCAGGCTTCAGCCGTAACGCGGCAAAGGTTCGCGATTTGTCACCTCTCACGGGGGTAATCGGCTACACCCCTCAGGAGGACGCGCTCGAGATTTTTAAGTCGGGTGAGCGGGCAAAAGGATTTGAACCATGAAGCGAGTTCTGCTTACCGGGGCGGCGGGAGGCATCGGCTCGGCATTGAGAGAACATGCGAAGGGACGGTATCATTTCCGCTGTTTTGACCGGGTTCCAGTGCCTGGTGAGTCCGATGGAGTGGTGGGGAACCTCACTGATCTTAAAGCACTGGCCAAAGCCTGCGACGGGTGCGATGCGGTAGTGCACCTGGGGGCACAACGGGATGAGGCGGATTTCATGACGACCATCTTGCCCGACAACATTCTCGGGACCTACAACGCGTATGAGGCAGCGCGGTTGGCCGGGGTGAAGCGGTTCGTGTTCATGAGCTCAGCACAGACGGAGGAGGGTTATCCTGAGGGTACGTTCGTCACGCCCTCGATGTTGCCCCGGTCGTTGAACACCTACGCCGTCAGCAAGGTGCTCGGTGAGCACCTCGGCCAGGTGTATGCGTACCGGCATGGGTTGTCGGTCATCTGTCTACGCGCTGGATGGGTAGCCTTGCCGCGTGAGTACGAGGAAATTCAAGCAGACGACGAAAACGTTCAAATCGTCTGCACCATTCGGGACTGCTGTGAGATCCTCTGCCGCGCTGTGGATGCCGAGGGGGTGGATTATGCCGTGCTGCCCGCGATGAGCCGCAACGCCGCAAAAATCCGTGACCTTCAACTGCTCGAGAAAGTGCTGAGGTACGTCCCACAGGACGACGCGTACGAATTATTCAGAATGAAATAACCAATCAACGGGTGAGCTAGGTGTCGTTCACCTTGAATCGTTCTCAATTAGTGGAATGTGTACAACGACACATATAATGGTCAGGCTGGGAGCAGGTGGAAACCCTCGCAGTGGCGCGGCCGGACCGCTCCGAAATGGCGGCGGTCCAACGTGGCGACTTTGTCCTCCCCAAGCCGCTCACAAACCGCTATGACTGCGGCATCCACGAAGCCAAGGTTGAGGTCCCGATAGGTTTCCTCAAGC
>CAZPLZ010000140.1:0-8610 GCA_964587525.1 uncultured bacterium
CTGTGATGAACCCAAGAGAAAAAGCACGAGGCTTACTATGTCTTCAGGCTCATGCCCTCATCTGACCCCTTGTTAGTTTTATCTCAAGGCCAGCGACGATATCCTACCAACGCATACGCAGGGCTAGAGACCGCAGGCGAATGCAGTCTGGCGTCAGGCTTGTTTGGAAACGGAGCGGGCGGCGACAGGAACCGCGGCGCCGCCTGTGACATGCCCTTTGAGCAGCTCGTCCACCTCAGCCCCGTCCAGGATCTCGCGCTCCAGCAGCGCATTAGCCAGCCGGGTGAGCCGAGCGCGGTTCCGCTTCAGCAGATCCATCGCCCGCTCGTAGCACGTGGAGATGATCTTGTGGACCTCCTGGTCAATCCGCTTGGCGGTCTCCTCACTGTAATTGCGCTCGCGCATAAAGTCCCGGCCCAGGAAGATCTCCCTGTCGCGACGGCCAAACGTGCGGGGCCCCAGCTGCTCGTTCATCCCGAACTCGCACACCATCCGGTGCGCCACGCCGGTCGCACGTTCCAGGTCATTGGCGGCGCCAGTGGTGATATCCTTCACCACCACCTCTTCAGCCGCGCGGCCACCCAGCAGCATCGTGATGTCGTTTAAGAACTCCTGACGCGACCGGTTATACCGGTCCTCGGTCGGCAGCGACGCGGTGGTGCCCAGCGACTGGCCACGCGGGAGGATCGTCACCTTGTGCAGCGGATCCGACCCCGGGATCAGCCAGCTCACCAGCGCGTGCCCGCCCTCGTGATACGCGGTGATCCTTTTCTCCTTCTCGCTGATGACGCGGCTCTTCCGCGCCGGGCCCATCATGACTTTGTCCCTGGCCTCCTCCAGCTCGACTTGTTCCACGAACTTCTTGTCACGTCGCGCCGCCAGCAGCGCCGCCTCGTTCACCAGGTTCGCCAGGTCGGCACCCGTAAACCCCGGGGTCCCCCGTGCCACTTTTTTCAGGTCCACATCCGCGCTCACGGGCACCGAGCGAATGTGAACTTTTAGAATTCCCTCGCGACCCGCGATACCGGGGTTGTCCACCATCACATGGCGGTCAAACCGACCCGGCCGCAGCAGTGCAGGATCCAGCACATCTGGCCGGTTGGTCGCCGCCATAACGATAATGCCCCGGTTCGTGTCGAAGCCATCCATCTCCACCAGCATCGCGTTCAGGGTCTGCTCGCGCTCATCGTGACCACCGCCCATGCCGGCCCCGCGGTGACGTCCCACCGCATCGATCTCATCTATAAAGATGATGCACGGGGAATTCTTCTTGCCCTGCTCAAACAGGTCGCGCACGCGGGCCGCCCCCACCCCCACAAACATCTCCACGAAGTCACTGCCGCTGATCGAAAAGAACGGCGTAGCCGCCTCGCCAGCCACCGCCCGCGCCAGCAACGTTTTGCCGGTGCCCGGGGCACCGAGCAGCAACACGCCCCTGGGGATCCTCCCCCCGAGGCGCGAGAATTTCTGCGGATCTTTCAGGTACTCGATGATCTCCTGCAGTTCCTCCTTGGCCTCGTCCACGCCCGCCACGTCAGCGAATGTGACCTTGGGCTGGTTGTTCCCAGCGAGCTTCGCCCGGCTTTTGCCGAACGCAAGCGCGCCCGAGCCGCCGCCTTGCATCTGGCGCATGATGCTAAAGAACCACAGCACCAGCACCACGGGGATCACCACCTGGGCCAGCAGCGAAAGCATGGTCATCCACCAAGGCCCCTCCACGGGCCTGCTCGAGATCTCCACCCCTGCGGCCGTGAGGATCTCGAACAGCTTGGCATCATCCGGCGCGTAAACAAAAAAGCGGCCGCCGTCCTTGTACGACCCCCGGATCTCCTTGATGGCCGAAGTCTCTTTCTGAAAGACGATCACTTCTAGCACTTCGCCGGCGGACGCCTTCGCCAGGAACTCGCTGTAACTGATTTCCTTGGCACCCGAACGCGGGTTTTTGCTGACAGCCAGGTACACGGCGAACAGGGCCACCCCGACCATCATCAGGCCCAGGACATCGCCGCGCCAGGTACGTTTAAAAGGGTTGCGGGGTCGTGACATATACGTTACCGCTTACCGTGTCTCTTTCTTATTCAGTGTATCAGCTACCTTCAGCAGCAGCAAGCCGGCCGCGGTGAGGCACGCACACGACAGCGCCACACCGGCCCACAGCCAGCGGGAAAACGAAGCCAAAGGCTTGAAGGTGAACCCAACCCGCAGCACCCCGCTGGCAAGCGGCACATCCACCTCCAGCACGCCATGGTCACGAATATCCTGTACGAGCGTGGCCTGAGCCTTAAGGGCCCGCTTCGTGTACACGTTGTCGTACCGGCGTCCAATATCCGCGGCGTTGCTGTGGTACCTGGCACGGCCACCCGGGTCCAGAATCAGCGCGTAGGCGATCTCATCCCGCCTGGCGAGCTGGACGAGGCGCTCCACCAGCAGCAGATCGCTCCGGCTGGCCAGCGCCCCACGCACGAACGTGCCCAGCTCTTCCGTCTGCGAAACCCAGGATTTGACCCAGGCCCGTTTCATCGCGTCCCGCGCCTGAAGCGCCACCAACACCACAAGCAAGACTGAAAGCAGCAGGGCGTAGGCGCCCACCCGGCGGCGGTTGGTCGTCCGGCGAGCCAACCCCAGAGGGCTCTGGATCATCGGACCACGGACTTTTCTTGGATCAGCTCCAGACCCCGGCGGGCTTTGAAATCGTTAGCATCCAGGAGCAGGATCTCCCGGTAGAGCCCGGCCGCTTCCTCCAGTTTTCCCGTCTGATACAGCCTGAGCGCCCGTGCGTGCAGTCCCTGAATCCGCTCCTGCGCAGCTTTCCAGGCGGCCTCTTCCTTGTCGCGGGCCTTGCCCAGCAACTTGAGGGTCCTGGCATCCTTAGGATCCAGCTCCATCACGATCTCCCATTCCCGCACGGCATCCGCCCAGAGTCCCTGCTCGTACGCCACCGCGCCACGGTTAAAGTGTTTCCTGATCAAAGCGAGTCGCGCCGCCTCCCGCGGGTCAATACCCAACTGACGAAGCAGCTCCAGGGCTTCCGCGTGGTTCGGGTCAACCTGAAGCACCTTGCGCAGCGCCGTCTTGGCCTCGGCTTTCCGGCCAGCGGCGATGGCCTCCCGCGCCCTTGACAAGTTCACAATCACGCTGCGCTCTTCCGCCCTCGTCCGGGAACGGTTGAAATAGGTCCAGAGCTGCTCGTGGGATGGCGACGTGACCAGAGCCTTCTGGAACACCTCAGCCGCAGCCTCCCATCTCTCCCTCCGGTACAGCACCATGCCCTCTTCGAACAGTTTGCGAAGCAACTCATCAGCTTCGAGCGGGGAGGAGCGGTACCGCTCCTCCCTGAGATTATGCAGAATGCGGGAGGCCTCTTCGTTGGCGGGATCTTCTCGCAACGTGTCTTCGGCCAGCCGTTTCGCGTCAGCTTGCCGGCTTTCCCGGTACGCACGCTGGGCTTCCGTCATGAGTGTGGCGGGTTCGATATCCTCCAGGGGCACCGCGCTTGAAGTCTTGGGACGTCTCGTGCCGTGCGCGGCCAGCAGCTCCTGCGCACCCGGGTGATCAGGGGCAAGCCGTAGCACCACCCGCGCCTCCTCCACCGCATGGTAGCGCATCCCACGCGCGAGATACGCCTTCGCCAGCCCCCAGTGCTTCTCCACCGCCGTTGGGCCGGCGGTCCATGCGTGGCTCGCGAGGCCAATCCCGATGAACGCCACCCATGCACACGTCAGGGGGCAGCCCCGGAACTTCACTTGAAGACCTCCAGCATCTGCAGAACCACGGGCCCGAGGAGCACCACGAAGATCGCGGGGAAGATGAAGAACACCAGCGGAAAGAGCAACTTCACCGGAGCCTTGTGCGCGGCTTCCTCCACCTGCTGGCGCCGGCGCACCCGCATCTGCTGCGAAAGCCCCTTGAGCGCTTCGGCCAGCCCCACCCCCATGCTGTCCGCCTGGATCAGCGTGCCCATGACTTCGGTGAGCTCGGGATTCCCGAGACCCGTAGCCATGTCCCGCCAGGCCTGGTGCCGTCGTGCACCGAAGCGGATCTTCCCCAGCATCCGCGCGATCGCACCGGAGAGAATCCTCCCGTGGTATTTCTCGGACACCTCCTTCAGTCCCGCGTCCACGCTCAACCCCGCCTCGAACGACAGGGTGAGCAGGTCCAGGACGTCGGGCAGCTCACGCCGGATCTGCTTCTGCCGCCGCTCGTACCGGTCGCGCGCCAGCAGGTCTGGGACAAAGAACCCTGCAATCCCGCACGCCAGACCGAGCCCCCAATGCTCCAGAAGCCATGCCGAAAGACACGCCGCCACCAGGAACGCCAGCTCCTTGCCCGCCAGCCACGCCCCACTTCCTGGATCCTCCTCACCCAGCCACGCGCGCGCCCCTTTCGCATGCATCCGCACGGAGATCGACTTAAGCCACGGCACCTTCTCCTGCACGCTTCCCAGCTCCGCAAGCGAGGCGAGCACAAGCCCGCGAAAAGAAGGATCGAACCGTTGAACGCCTGCAGGCGCCGCACCGCCAATCCAGTTCCACAGGGCCAGATCCTTCAACTTCATCAGCGCCGCCCAGGTGACGCCGAAACCCACCCCGCCCGCCAGCGCCGCAAATCCAACCGCCGCTATAGTCACATATCTACCCTCACCCCAACCCTCTCCCGTATGCGGGAGAGGGAGTGAAGAAAAGACAAAGAGGTCACATATCTACCCTCACCCCTACCCTCTCCCGTATGCGGGAGAGGGAGTGAAGAGAAGACCAAGAGGTCACGGTTCGACCTTCACGATCGCGCAGATCGCCACCGCGCCGAGCACTTCCAGCGCCACCGCCACGGCCAACATGATCAAACCGATATCGGTGGTCCACAGCGGCCGTACAAACTGAGGATCCACCAGCGCCATGATCCCCACCAGGGCCACGGGAGTTAAGCCCACCACCCATCCCGACAACCGCCCCTGGGCCGTCAGCATCTTGAACTGCCCCCGCAGGCGCTCCCGCTCGCGGAGTGTTTCCACAAGCTGGGAAAGCAGCGGCACGAGATTGCCGCCGGTTGTCCGCGCCAGTTTAAGCCCCGCGACCAGAAGCTTCACCTCAGGCAGTGGCGAGCGGCGCTCAAATCCGGTCAGGGCAGCCTCCAGCGTGCTACCCAGTTGCATGTCGCTGACGATGCGCCGGAACTCCTCACCGGCCGGGCCCGTGAGCTGCGTGGAGGCCGTCTTCAGCGCCTGCGGCAGCGAGAGCCCTGCACGTACCGAGGTCGACACCACCATCAGCGCTTCCGGAAGTTGTCCCCGCAGGCGGTTCAGCCGCCGCGCGTTCAGCAGCCGGTCAATCCACGAGCGCTCCCGTGTGGTATCCACACCCTTAAGTTCAGCGGATGGGAGGAGCCGCTGGAGGACCGGCAACTTGAGAACGAGGGCGGCTACAGCGGCCGCGCACGCGACACCCACCAGGAGCGAGAGAACCACTGCCATAGGGGGGCCATGGTAGCACCGGCGACCGGGCGATGAAGATAACCCATGGGTTATCCCCGATCAGTACGTGGTCACGAAAACGTTCGGATGGCCCTGGGCCTTCAGTTGACGTGTCTTGCGGGCGGCCTGCTTGCGTGTGTCATAGGGGCCGATGATCACCGCGTGCAAGACCAGGCCGATCTGTTTGCGCTTCACGACCGTGACCCGATTCCCCGCTTTCGCAAACCGTTTTTGTTCAGCGAGCGCGCCGGAAGTTTTTACGAAGGCCCCGACCTGGACGCCGAAGCGCGTGGTCGCCCGCTTGGGCTCCTTCAGGAGCTTACGCGCTTTAGCAGCTTCCTCAGATTCGGGGTACTCCTTGTTAAGAGTCTTCAGCAACGTCTTTCGTTTCCAGGCGTTCGAGGTCATTTGCGCAGCCCCCAGCAGCGCCTGCGGCCGCACATCTTGAGCCCAAGCCGCGTCCGCAAGCCGAGCATACTCACGGTACGCCGGGTCGCGGCCTTCCTGCCCCGCCTTTATCGAGGCCAGCAGCAACCCCGCCAAGCCCCGCCAGAGATCCTGGCGGCCGTCCCGGCGCAGCGGTTCTAGAACAGCCGTGGCCTCTCTGCTCTTCCCCAGCTCTTTCAGGCACACCCCACGCCAGTATCGAGCAGCCTCGGCGTAGTTTGACTTGGGGTGGCGCTCAAGCCAGACGGCGTAGGCCTTCTCGGCCTTAAGAAAATTTCCCTGCAGCATGAGGAAGTGCGCCTGCGAAAGCTCGTCTTTCGGCTTGGGCGCGGCAAGCGCAGCCGAGGCAAGCAGGATCAGGGCGACGGTGCGCAGGGTCTTCAGATTGACGCGGAAACGGGACTGGGAGTCAGGCAGCCAGCGAGCGACCAACTGCCCGCCTCTGTGATCTCCACCTGGCGGAGCTGGCCTGGCGCCGTGTCCTGATTGGGGGTGAAGGCAACGAGCTTGTTCGAGCGCAGCCGGCCCTGCCAGCTCGCCCTGAGCCCTGTCGAAGCGCCCTTTTTATTTTCCCCCTTATTCTCCCCTCTCTCCTCCCTCGCACCCTCCACCAGCACCTCGGCGACCGAACCGACCAGGGCCTCGTTGTGCCGGCGGCTGTGCGCATCCAGCAACTGGTTCAACCGGGCCAGGCGCTCATCTTTCACCTCTTCGGCCACCTGATCCGGGTCCCCGGCGGCTGGCGTCCCCGGGCGCGGCGAGTATGTAAAGGAATACGCCCCGTTAAAATCCACGACGCGCACCAGCGAAAGCGTCGCCAAAAAGTCCTCCTCCGTCTCACCCGGGAACCCCACGATGAGATCCGTGGTGATCGCCAGGTTCGGAATGAGCGCACGCGCCCGCTCCACCAGCCTGAGATAAAAACTCGAGGAATAGCCCCGCCACATGGCCCGCAGCACCCGATCAGAACCAGACTGGACAGGCAGATGCATGTGCTCGCAGAGAGCCGGGCACTCGCCCATGGCGTGCAACACACGCTCCGTATGGTGCACGGGATGCGAAGACGTGAACCGTAACCGCTTTAAGGCCGGAATTGCCGAGAGCCGCCGCAGCAGCGCGGCGAAATCGCACGTCGGCCCGTTTTTCTTTCCATACGCGTTGACGGTCTGCCCCAGCAGGGTGACTTCCACCACCCCTAAGTCCACCAGGTGCTCCACCTCCGCCACGATCTCCTCGAACGGCCGGTTGCGCTCCAATCCACGCACCGCCGGCACCACGCAGAACGTGCACCGGTGGTCGCATCCCTCCATGATCTTGACCCAGGCCTTGAACCCATGCGGGTGCTCGCCGGTCAGCTCGGGCACGCCGACACCGTCGTGGCCGATGGCGACCTGTGGCAGATTCTCCTCCCACACCCGCTCCACCAGCCGGGGGAGTTGCAGCAAGTTCGAGGGACTCAGCACGATATCAATGTGGGGAAACCGCTGCCGCAGCCTGCGGCCCTGAGCCTCGGCCACGCATCCCGTCAGCGCCAGGATACGGTCAGGCCGTTCCTCCCGCCAGACCTTCAATCGGCCCAGCATGGACAGCGCGCGTTGTTCCGCGTGCCCCCGGATGTGGCAGGTGTTGATCAGCACGATCTGTGCGTCCTCTACCCGATTCGCCGGGTTCAACCCTTGCCGGGTCAGCAGTTGCGCCATGATCTCCGAGTCGCGCTCGTTCATCTGGCAGCCGAAGGTGTGGATATAGAAGGACTTCGCCGTCATCATGGTGATTTTAACAGGTGCCTAGTCTCTCGTGCGCAGTGAGACGCTCGCCTGCCGCAACAGGAGGACCATCCCGAACGCTTCGGCCGCGGTCGTGGCAAGGGCGGCGCCGGCAAAACCCCACCGCGGGATCATCCAGAGATTAAGCAACGCGTTGATCACAAGATTGGCCGTCGTGATCTTCAGGATGGTGTACGGACGATGGACCGCGGTCAGGAGCGATGCCGACAGGCTGCTGATCAGCACCAGGATGAGTGTCGGCGCCAGAAGGTAGAGGGCGCGGGTGGACGGACCGAACGCCTCGCCAGCCTGCAGTCGCACCGCCAAGCCTCCCAGCGCATACGCCAGCACGCAAGCCACACCGCCCATCGCAAACGCCCCACGCAGCGCCTTCACGTAGACCACCCGTATCTCGCGCTTCCGGGACTTGCCAAGCGCGGACATGGCAGGGAACGCCACAGCCACCAGCGCTCCCATGAGAAGAAGACCGCTCTCAACAAGCCTGGTGGCGACATGGTAATAGCCGATGGCCCGCGCACCTTCGCGGGCGCCTAGCAGCCACTGAAGCATCAGCACGTCAAGGCGGTAAAGCGCAGCCACGGTTATGCCCGCCAGCCAGAACGGCCAGGAGGTCTTCAGCATCTCCCCGGCCAGCCTCGCCGACCAGGACAGTGCGCGGTTGAGATTCGCCATGGCGAGCATAAGCTGTCCCCCCGCCGCCACCGCGGTGCCCAGCACCAGCGCGGCCAACGCCAGTTGAGCGGAAGGTTCGCGGTTCTGCCACAGGAGCGCAACGGCCAGAAGTGACAACGCGGGTGGCAGCAGCGTCGCAGCGATCTGGGGACCGCGGAGCAGTTTTGCCCGCAAGACGGCGACACCAAGCTGGCCCACGTACGTCAGCACCATCAGGCCCGCCCAGGGTCCCGCAAG
>CAZPLZ010000141.1:0-8590 GCA_964587525.1 uncultured bacterium
GGGATCTGCCGCGGCAGTTTGCAGGCCGCGAAGACCACCCCCGAGGTGCCGAGTGTGGCGGAGACCACCCCTGGCCGCACCACGCCGCACCCCACAGCTCCCGCCGCCTGATCACCCCCCCCAGCCACCACCGGGGTACCCTCCAGCAGCCCGGTAGCTAGGGAGGCCTCATGGGAAACCCGGCCAGTGACTTCAGGGCCCTCAAGAGCGTCTGGAAACCATTGGCGGGGAAGTCCCAGCGCTTTTAGTACCGGCAGGCTCCACCGTCGGCTCCGAACGTCAAACAGCAGGGTCCCAGAGGCGTCTGAGACATCAGACGCGAAGTTGCCCGTGAGGCGATACCTCACAAAATCCTTTGGCAGCAACACTTTTTCAGTTGATCTGAAAACTTGGGGGAGATGCTTCTTGACCCAGAGAATCTTAGGGGCAGTAAACCCGGTCAATGCTAAGTTAAAGGTATGCCGCAACAGAGCGGCACGCCCCCCCACCAGGCGGGTAATCGTGTTGCATTCTGATACAGTGCGCTGGTCACACCAGAGCAAGGCAGGGGCCAGAACCTGCCCCTTGGAGCCCAGGAACACCGACCCATGCATCTGTCCGGTCAACCCAATGCCGACGATTTCAAAATGCTTGTTGTTACTGCCTTTTATCAGGCGCTTCATGGCTTTCCGGAAAGCCGACCACCAGAGGTCAGGGTCCTGCTGCGCCCATCCCGGCCTGGGCACGTCCATGGGGTAGGTCTCCGTGACACTGCCTAGCAGGCGGCCAGTAGGGGAGAGAAGCAGGGCTTTCAGGCCTGAAGTTCCGACATCCACCCCTAAGAGCACCCCTGGACCCCGGTGTTTCACGTGAAACATCCAAGAAGCTTTATGGGAGTGATCTTCGCTGGCCAAACCGTGGGCGGTACAGGATTCGAACCTGTGACCCCTTCCATGTCAAGGAAGTACTCTAGCCATCTGAGCTAACCGCCCCCTGTTCCAGGCATTATTTATTTAAGAGGCGGGAGTCGGACTCGAACCGACGTATAGCGGTTTTGCAGACCGCCGCCTTGCCTCTTGGCTATCCCGCCACACAGCCGATTCTACGTCGCTTGGGCGAGCCAAGTCCACGACCATAAGGCCGAGGACGGCCTTGCGCCTAATGGACGATAACCCATCTTTAAACTTCGCCACCTGTGGTGGCGTGGGCGTAAACCACAGCAGGGTAGGGGAGAACCCTCAGCTGGCCACCCCCTTCGACCCCTGAGTTTCAGACAGGTTTTGAAATGCGCTCTACTGGAGTTGTTTAAGGAGCGTGAGAACCCTGGAACTCTGGGGATCCAGCGTATATGCCTTCTGGATAGCGCTCCGGGCTCGATCAATTTCTCCGAGCGACCTGGCCGACATAGCCAAGCCGATGTAGGCATCGACAAAGTTAGGATCCCGCTCGATCGACCGCGCGTCAGCCTCCATGGCCTGGCGGTAGCGTTTCAGCATGCCCAGCGAGGCAGCGACGTTGTGATGCCACCCCGCAGTGCCATCCTCAATGGCCGCAGCCTTCGAGAATACCTCTAGCGCTTTCTCGTATTCCCGTTTCTCAAAGAACTTCTTTCCCAGCTCTCCCCAACCAGGCGCCAAGTTCAAGCCTTTCTCATCCGACCCCAGGCTGCCGTCCAAGATGGCCTCCACCCTCGCAAACGCCTCTACAGCCTTCTCGTACTCCCGTTGCTCAAAATAGATCTTCCAGAGTTCCTGCCACCCGAGGGCGAAGTTCGGCACTTTTTCAACCAACTCCCTATACCGCACCTGTGCCAGATCCCTGTTGCCCAGGCGCTTCTGTACCTCTGCCCGAGCCGCTAGCGCATCCAGCCGATGCGGGTGCACCTTAAGCCGGGCTGCCACGGATTCCTCCACCAGCCGCTCATCAGCCTGGGTCACCCCCAACCGGGACAGCGCTTCAAACACCCGATGATCATGTGGAAGAATTTTGGCAGCCAGCCGCCCGCGGCGCAACGCCGTCGCATCGCCCCGCAGCTCAAGGCGTCTTGTGAACTCTCTTAGGTAAGTACTTCCGACAAGCTCAGTAGAGCAGACCACCGCCCCGACGACACCGAGCAGGCCCACCCCCAGCGCCACCATGACGGTCACCGGCCGAGGCAGCCGCCATACCTTGGACCCAGGCCCCATCCTGCCCAGGCTGATCCCCATTACAAACCACCAAAGCAACGCCGTGGGCGCCACCTGCAGGGGGAAATTAACCCAACTGTAGGCGAACACCCCGAACAGCGAAGTGCCCAGCCCAAGCTGTATCCACCACTCCTCGCGGCGCTCCGGCGCAGAGCATTCGCGCATGACCCTGGCCCAATGCCACCCCCAGACCAGAAGGCCCAAGAGGAACAGTCCAACGCCTATGGCCCCCAACTCGGCGCCGAACTGCAGGACTTCGGAGTGGGCATGCTCGCTGTAGGCGTACCCTTTGGGTCCGTGCAGTCCCATCGATGCGCCGAGATGCTGAAACCGGGGAAACTCGAACCGGAAACTCCCGGTGCCAGCGCCAGCAAGCCATCGCTCCCCCCAGATGTTCGCTGCCACGGTCCACAGGTACCGTCGCCCCATGGCTCCATGGCCTCCGACATCCACGATGGTGCCCAAGCGGGATCGAACGCCCTCGGATACCGCGACGGCGATCACGACCGCCGCCAACGCCGTTCCCGCGGCGCCCAGGATGAGTTTGCGCTCCACCGCCGAAATCCCGCCCCGCCGCATCAGCCAGAAGCCCGCCCAGAGCACAGCCGCGCCGGCTGCCAGCCACGCGCCCCGGACTTGACTCAAGAGCAGGCCCGATAAGAAGAGCAGCATGGCCGCCACCGCAAAACCCTTCCCTCGCGTCCGACTCATCAGAAGCACCAAGCCTACAGGCAAAACCAGCAGTAAGTGGCCCGCGTAGTAGTCTGGGTTGCCAAGGGTCCCGAAAGCCCGTCCGCCGAAGCCCGTGGCCCATGGCATGGGATCCAAGCCAACGACCTGCACCATGCCGTACAGGGAGCACAACAACGCCGACACCAGGGCTGCGCTGCGAAAGCGACCCCACTCCGGCGCGAACGCCAACCCCAGCCACAAGGCTATCACCGCTCCAACCAGGTCCAAAGCCCGGCGGAAACTATCCGCAGGATTGACGGACCAAAAGGTCGCCACCAGGACCCAAGCACTGAAGAGCGCCCAAGGCAGCGCGACGGCATGAAGAACCGGTTCAGCCCGGTGCAACAGCCAGCGAAAAGCGGATACACACAGCACACTTCCTAGGTAGACCCACAGGGCTGCCCGCCAAGGCCCGAAGACAACATCTTGCGCTCGGGAAAAGATCATGAGGGGGAGGGCGCCAAGCAGTGCAAGACTCGTCAGCCGCAAGTGTTTATCAAGCATCGCCCGAAGTCCTGCGCCCATTGTAGTCCTTCGCTGTGTCCTTAAGCGAGCAGCTCACCCACCTCACTGGATGCCGTTACGGCCGGTGCCACCGAAGGTGGCAATTTTAAATTATGGGGTACCATCCATTGCCGAGGCGAGTCTGCGAGCCTACGATGGAGCCATGCCCGGGACGCGCGCACTGAACCGCCGGCTGGCCACAGGCCTCACTCTCGCTGTACTCTTGCAGACCGGCTGTCTCTTCAAGGTGACGTGGTTGCCAGATGGGCAACACCTGGCCTACTGGAAGTCGGAGTCAGTCTGGCTGATCAATCTTAAGGGACAAAAGAAAAAGATCTACACAGTTCCAGAACTCAACAACATGGTTTCTCTCATCGCCGCTCCCGTCCAGAACCGGCTGGCGCTGCTAGGGGAAGTGTCCGGGACCTCATTCATGACGATCCTCAACGATACTGGAGAGGTGCTGTGGAGTAGCTCCCTGACGGGTCGAAACTATGACCTCTTGCCATTGTACTGGAGGCCCGACGGCGAAAGCGTGTTCGCCGCCAAGGAGGATGAGGGGCTCATGCTGGTGGATCTGGACACAGGGACGATGCGCTGGATTGAGACCGGCGGTCACATTGCGCGCTTTTCAAGCACGGGCACGATCCTTTCTTTCCACAGAATGGAATCCGGGAAAGCCTCCCTGGAAGTCTTCGATCAACAAGGGAACTTGAAGAAATCCTACCCTTGGATCATCCCAGACGAGATCGCCGAACCAGACGCGCAGATGCTCTCCGAAGACGGCCGCCGCCTCTGGATCGAAGACGGCGCCGCGAAGGGAAAAACGTACCTGATCAACAGGAAAGGGAAGGTGCTTCATGTCGGCGATCATGAAATACATGGGTTGGGCTCCAACGACTGGTCCATGGTGACCCGCAATGGCGGGTTCAAACTCATCAATGCCCGCCAACACACCTCGGTCAACTTAACCCCGTTCTATAACCGCATGCTGCATCACGAACTCACGGCGCACCTGGCCGACCCCGCCCACGCCAACGCTCGGTTCAAATCTGATGACGTCGTATTTTTTCCTGTGTTTTCTCCGGATGGGAAACTGTTTGCCCTCTACGGCAATCACGGCCTCTACATCGCAGATCTTAAAACCGGGGAAGTGCGCGCGCTCACCCAGTGGTAAGCTTGGGCCATGAGCCGTAGACTCGCCCCCCTCACCCTACCCTCTCCCCCCAAAGGGGGGAGAGGGAAAGGGGGGCACCGGCCGTAGGTCTTCTTGGCGGGCTACCGCTTGGTCGCTTTGACGGCCTTTTCTGCCGCCCCAGGTGGGGGAGTTGGGGCGGGCTGCTCCTTCGCCGGCGCTGGCGGCGCTTCCGCCGGGGTGGGCTGGGCTGAGGATTGCTCCGTCGGTGCCGCACCCCCGGTCTCTTCCATGTACTGCCGCTTGATCCGCGCGGCCTTGCCTATCTTGTCCCGCAAGTAATAAAGCTTGGCTCGCCGGACCTTGCCCCGCCCAACCACCTCGAGCTTAACGACAAAGGGAGAGTGCAGTGGGAACATGCGTTCCACACCGATCCCGAACGAGATTTTCCTTACCGTCACCATCTCCCTGGTCCCGCCGCCCCGTCGGCTGATCACCACGCCCTCGAAAACCTGCTGCCGCTCTTTATCCCCTTCAGACACCCGGAATGTCACCCGGAGGGTGTCGCCTGGCGCGAAGGCAGGCAGCTTGGTTTTGAGCTGCGCCGACTCAACGCTCCTGAGCAATTCACCCGCAGGTGTCGCCAGTCTCATGTTTTTACCCCGCAACGAGGGAGGTCAGCTCCCGCTTCAGCGTCTCGACCAGGGCTCTGTCCTCCTCGCTTAATTGAGTCTGAAGAATCAGCTCCGGCCGCTTGAGCAACGTCTGACGCAGGGCCTCCCGCTTCCGCCATCGCACAACGGCCGCATGGTTACCCGAGAGCAATACGTCGGGCACCCTCACACCACGAAACTCCGCAGGCCGGGTGTACTGTGGGAAATCCAGCAGTCCCTGTGCGAATGAGTCTTGCTCAGGGCTGGCTTGGTTACCCAAAACACCCGGCATCAACCGCGCCACGGTTTCCAGCAGGACAAGCGCTGGCAACTCCCCCCCCATCAGCACATAGTCACCAATGGAGATTTCCTCATCCACCAGCGACTGCCGTACGCGCTCGTCCACGCCCTCGTAGCGGCCGCACAGCAATTGAAGCCCGGGGAGGGAAGCTAGCTCCGCCGCCTTGGCGTGTGACAGCGGGCGGCCCTGAGGCGACAAGAGAATGACGCGGTCGCCCTCCTGCCGGTGCATCTCCACCGCCTCAAACAATGGCTCCGGCCGCAGTACCATCCCCCCGCCACCGCCAAAAGGTGTGTCGTCCACCTGACGGTGCTTGTCGTGCGCGTGGTCACGCAGATCCACCACGTGAATGGCGAGCTGTCCGTTCTCTACGGCGCGCTTGATGAGCCCATATTCCAGAAACGCACGGATCAACCCCGGAAAGATCGTGATAAGACAAACGCGCACGCGCTTCTCCTTAGCTTTAGGCGTTCTTGTGCAGGCAGGCTTCCAGCAAACCGGGTAGCAGTTTGACGCGCATGATGCGCTCGTTCAGCGGGCAGTCCAGCACCAGCTCTTTCAGCGCCGGGAAGAGCAGCTCGCCCTTCGGCCCTTCGATCACGTACACATCGTTGCCCCCGGTGGGGAAGACATTCGCGATCACACCCAGGAATTCCCCTTCCTCAGTCAGCACTTCCCGCCCGATCAAGTCATGCACGTAAAATGTGCCCTCAGACAGCGGCGGTACCTCCTGCGCGGGGACCGCTATGATCCATCCCTGGAGCCCCTCCGCCTCCTCGCGCGAGGTCAGCCCTTCGAACAAAACAACCCAGCGGTCTTGCACCACTCGCACAGACGCGATCCGCGCTGGCGCCGTGTCGGTACCCCGCATCAAGATCACGTCCTTCAGGTCACGGCCACGGCCAGCCGAGGATGTCAGCGGCTTCACCCACACCCCGCCCCGCACGCCATGGGCGCTCATGATTTCACCAATCGCCAGCGGTTTTCCCTCGCTCATGTTTCTTCTACAATCTCGAGCTGAGCACGCCTTTGCGTCTTGATCGCTGCCGCATGCACGAGCGTCCGCATGGCCATAATCGTACGCCCTTGCCTGCCAATCACCTTGCCGACATCATCGGGAGCCACGCGCAGCTCGAGCAGAAGTGACTGGTCGTCCTCAACCTCGCGCACCGCAACCTGGTCCGGGTGATCCACCAGGGATTTAGCCAGCAGCTCAACGAGTTCCTTCATCATTGGTGAACTTGAGCCCGTTTTAGCAGGGTCCGGACCGTCGGCGAGGTTGAGGCGCCGCGGGCCTGCCAGAGCTTTGCCCGTTCCAGATCCACCCGTAAGGCTGCACCCTTACCGTCCTGAGGGCGGTAATGGCCTAACGACTCCAGATAGATTCCCTTAGTCTTTCGCCGGGCCTCTTGCACCACGATACGGTAAGCGGGGTGGTGTTTCTTGCCGATTCTCATGAGACGAATGGTAACCATGCGCTCTAGCATAGCAGGAGAGCTCAACTTGTCGCGCATGCCGTGTTACTGTTAACCTCTTGGTGTCATGAACACGATCCAGATCCGCAAGGCCAAGGAGGAGGACCTCCCGGCGATCTCCACTTTGTGGTTCGAGATGATGAACCACCATCTCGCCCAGGACCGGCGGTTCGCGATCGCTCATGACGCCTCCACCATTTTCACCAACTGGGTGAAAGGGCTCATGCAAGATCCGGAGAGCGGCTACATCGCGGTGGCGGAGGAAAAGGGGGCGATACAAGGATACATCCTGGGGCAGATCGAGATGCTTCCCCCGGTGTATGAAATCGAGCGTATCGGCGTCATCCGCGATGTGTGCGTCTTGCAGGGGGCCCGGCACCACGGCCTGGGAACCGAGATGTTCCAGCACTCGCTCGGGTGGTTCAGAAACCGAAACGTGGAAGCCATCTGGGTCCGTATTCCATCAGGGAACACCGCCGCGCACCAGTTCTGGGAAACGCTGGGCTTCTCGCCATTCACCACCATCATGAGGATGGAATTCGACGCAGAACCCGGTTCACCCCTAGACCTCAAGTGACCTTGAAGGTCTAACGGGGTGGGCGCCTAGCCCGCCGATCGGCAAGCAGAGAAAGGCCTACACTCCCTCCCAGAATCAACCCCACTATCCCCAAGGAGAGGAAGGTGGGGATGTGGACCCAGGCCTCAATCAGCATCTTGACGCCGATGAAGCCCAGCACGAGCGCCAGCCCGTAGCGCAGGTACCGGAGTTTGTGAATGATGCCGGCGAGCAGGAAGAAGATCGCGCGTAACCCCAGGATCGCGAAGATGTTCGAGGTGAACACGATGAACGGGTCGCGGGTGATGGCGAAGATCGCAGGAATAGAATCGGTGGCGAACAGCACATCGGTGCCCTCCACCGCCAGCACCACGACAAAGAGCGGCGTCATCGCCCATGCCCCAGCCCGCCTGACGAAGAATTTCCCGCCCACGTACCGTGGCGTCACTGGCCAGATGCGGCGCGCGAGACGCACCAGCGCGTTGCGATCGGGATGAACCTCCTCTTCCCGCTGGGTGGCAAGCTTGATCGCCGTGTATATCAAAAAGAGTCCGAACAGCCACAGCACCCAGTGAAACTGCATGATCAACGCCGCGCCCGCGCCGATCATGGCGCCCCGCAGCACCACCGCCCCCACGATCCCCCAAACCAGTACCGTGTGGTACAAAGCGACGGGGAGCGCAAAATACTTGAAAATCACCAGGAAGACAAAGAGGTTGTCCACGGACAACGATTTCTCTATCAGGTAGCCGGTTAGAAATTCCAGCGCGCTGGCCGGACCGCGCCAAGCCCACACCAGGAGATTGAAGATGAGCGCCAGCGAGACCCAGACCGCAACCCACCTTGCGGCCTCGCGCAACCCGAGCACGTGAGCTTTCCGGTGGAACACCCCCAGGTCCAGCGCCATCATAGTGGCGACGAAGGCAAGAAACCCGACCCATATCCACGGCGAAACCGGTTCCATCTTGTGGCATTAGATCACAAAGCTAGCAGGCTGCGGAAAAAGTCCTCCATCGGAGCGAAGGGGCAGACTTCTCGGGCACGCTCGCCGTCTCCTGCCTTTGGCGCC
>CAZPLZ010000142.1:0-8524 GCA_964587525.1 uncultured bacterium
CTGATGCGGTACCTGTGAAACTCACCGTCCCCGCTCCCGACACACTATAGGTCCAGGTGAATGTCTGCAATGCGCCCCCGCCAAGCGTCGCTAAACTTGTAGGGACCGGTCCGCTCCGCTGGACCACCAAAGCTGTCCCGGTGTTAATCTGGAGGGAAGGAGTAACATCCGTCGCCTCCCCCACACACGTGTTGGTGACGCTCAAGGTGACCGTCACCCACTGTCCCACCACTGCAGGGGATGGCGTTACCGCCAGTTGAGCTTCAAAGGAGGCGAGATTGACGTACTTCTGGATTCTCCAGTTCCTCTCCTCAGAAAGGTCAGGGCGATCTTCGTCACCGACTACGATAATGCTGTCGTTCGAGTCCACCGCGACGCCGAATGCTCTATCTTGGGAATCGGCTGGACTGTTGTAAGACCGGCTCCAGAGCAGATTCCCGTTTGTATCGTACTTTCGAATCAGCCAGTTCCTACCCTGGCTTATGTCGCTTCTGTCCTCATGTCCTACCACCAACGCGTTCCCGCTTCCATCCACTGCAACGCCTTCGGCAGCGTCAGTACTAGCGACAGGACTAAAGTAGGATCGGCTCCACATCAGATTCCCGTCCGCATCGTACTTCCGGATCAACCAGCTCCAGTCATTGCCTGCCGCAGCCACATACCCCACCACCACCGCGTTGCCGCTCGCATCCACCGCGACATCCAGGGCATTTTCATCGTTGTTTGCCGGACTGTTGTAGATCCGGCTCCAGAGCAGATTCCCGTTTGTATCGTACTTGCGGACTAGCCAATCCCATATGTTGAGATCGTCAGAATCATGTCCCACTACCACCACATTCCCACTCCCATCCACCGCGACGCCGTAGGGGTCATCAAATGTCTCAGCTCCACTGTCGTAGGACTTGCTCCAGATTAGGTTCCCGTCCGCATCATACTTTCGAATTCGCCAGTTGGTTCCTTCGATGAGGTCAATTGTCTCTACTCCCACGACCACCGCGTTCCCAAACCCGTCTATCGCAACAGCTCGTGCACGGTCCTCAAAGCTTGGCGGGCCGTTGTAGGACTGACTCCACAACAGGTTCCCGTTCGGGTCGTACTTCCGGATCCGCCAGTTGAAGTTCTCAGCTATATCCTTATACTCAGAACCTACCACGATGGCATTCCCGCTCCCGTCCACCGCAACGCCAAAGGCGTTGTCAATTCCGTTCGCAGGACTGTTGTAGGACTGACTCCATATCAGATTCCCGCTCGCATCGTACTTCCGGATCCGCCAGTTGTCCCACTGAGACAAGTCCGTCCGCACCTCAGATCCCACCACCACGGCGTTTCCGCTCCCATCCACGGCGACATCCTCGGCTGAATCAAAAGAATTCGCTGAGACTGAGGCATTGTAAGTAGTGGACCACAACAGTTTGGTCTGACACACGGCCCCAGCAGCGTTGGTGGATCGCAGCATTGAGATCATGGCTATGCAAATCAAAAGCCCCGCAATCCGTATCGCGACTGCGGGGCTCTTGTTCACTGAAATCACCCGTCAAAATCTTGATTGTCTATGGAGACCCTCCGCCATTACTTGCGTACAATCACACGCTTGATTTCTTTGAAATCCGGACCTTCCACCAAAATGAGGAAGGTGCCCGACGCAACAACCTGGCCGAAGCTATTCTTGCCATCCCAGGGGATCTTCAGAATCCCTGCTGAAGCACTTGAGTCAAACAATACCGAAACCGGCTCGTGCTGTAGGTTAAAGACTGTCACTTTGATATGACCAGGCGTAGAAACGGGAACCCTCACGACCACCTGCTCACCAGTGAGTGGATTGATACTCCCGCTGGACGACGGCATGACAAGGTCCACTTGATCCTGCTCATGAGAGTCCTCGGTTGGACGTTCAGGCAACAAGTTGAGCAGCGACTGTGCCGAACTCAGCAGGAGCTCGCCTGTACCAGGGCATGTGAAGTGGTTGCGTGAGATTCCGTTCCTAATCGAGGCCAGGACCTCTGCCCGCAACTTCTGTCTGGCGAGGCCGAACCGGCCCGCGTTCAACTCTTTGATCACATGATTCATCCTGATCTCAAGAGAGCTGGCTAACCCTCCAGGCTCTATGCACCCCGCGTCTTGAGCAGCAATCACCGAACACAGAAGATTCAACTGAGGACTGCTGCCGGGCATCAAAAATCCCGAGATTTCGCGCCCGGGTGAAGCACTGATCCGCACGAGATCATTCTCCTGGGATGCCAGCAGGGTGAAATCGCTCAGCACCGCCACCCCATTGCCCCGCTTTCCACCGGCACAAAAATTAGGGTTCATCGCTACCAAATCTTGGCAGGGGGGTGCCTTAGGGGCAGCTACCTTCATAGTAAATTGATGGACGGTGCCCGCATTCGTGTTAAAGAATACGTCGTTCTTTAGCGTCCCGTCCCCGGGATGGCCAAACGTAGCGCCGTCAGGGCGCGTTGTCACGGAGGCCAGCGTGCACAAACCAGGAAGAAATTTATTTGCTCCAGGAGGGACAAAGAGATAAACTTTATTCCCCCCTATCCCTGCAATGGCAAGCACTTGCCCATCCCAGCGCCAGGCAATATGATCGACTTGCTCGTTCGGGATGGTCGTCAGCAGCGTCCATGTCGGCGTAGGTGTTCCTGGATTATCCACCCGCCAAATTCTAGAATTTGGGGGGTCAACATTGGCCACAGTGAGGCTGCCGTCCTTCGGATTTGTGCTTATTCCGTCAAAGCCCCTCTTGACGACTGGATCAACATTGACACTGCCAATTACACAACCAAAGGTTGGACTTGCAGAGTCCGCGTCGATTTCAAGGAGAAGTTGGGTCCCTATCCCAACAGTTCCATAGAGCCGGTTCGACTTGGCATCGAAAGACAGAGCATGGAAGGGTGGTTGGCTGAAACATGGTGTCGGTAAGATTGAGACTCCAGGTTTGAGTGGAAAAAGTTTAAAATCAAAATCAATCGGCAGTGCTACTGTGTTGAGGTCAAGGAGAACGTCGAAGTCACGACACACGCCCATGATCAAATGATTGGTCGGCGTTTGCACCATGTCCGTGGGCCCAGCAAAACCAATGCAGCCAGATTGAATATCACAGAGAAAGGGCGCCACCGTAATACCTGGGCAATTGAGCGGAGGAGCTGGGCACACACTTGTTGCGATCCGTGGAAGCACTATCAATACACTAAAGGCCAACGTCCGAAAAAACTTCATGGGTTTACCCTCCCTGCTACCGCGTTGCAGTTTCATCCTCGAATGATTCATTCGGTACAACCAAAACCCCACAGCAAACTTTATAGTAGGAGCAATGCAACTTACTTGTCAATACATTACAGTCATTATTTAGCAAACAACTGGCCGGCGCAGACCACGACGTTGCGCAGCAAGCACGCTGTCGTGACTGGACCGACCCCTCCTGGCACCGGGGTGATCGCTCGGCATTTGGCCTTGACCTCGTCAAACGCCACATCGCCGACGAGCCGCTCTGTGCCATCCGGCCCCCGGACGAGGTTGGTTCCAACATCCACCACCGCAGCCCCCTCCTTCACCATTTCCGCAGTCACGAAACCGGCTCTCCCAATCGCGGTGATGAGAAAGTCAGCCCGGCGTGTGTGCGAAGCCAAGTCGGCGGTGGCGGAATGACAGACCGTCACGGTGGGGCCCTTTTTCTCAGCCAGCAGCAGCAGCGCCAGAGCCCGCCCAACGCCAGGACTACGCCCTACGATGACAGCCTCCTTGCCTTCGAATGGAATCCCGCTGGCCCGGAGCAACTCAAAAGCCGCCGCCGCGGTGCAAGGGACCTGTCGGGGAGCTCCTATGGCAAGCAATCCATAGATTGCGGGATGCACAGCTTCGGCATCCTTCTCCAATCCCATCGCGACGACGGCTGCGATAGTATCAAGAGGCTTGGGCATGGGAGAGTGAATAACAATACCCGTCACTGCCCGGTCGTTTTTCAGGCGATCAACCGTGGTCATAAGATCAGCCTGCTGCAAGGGACCGGGTAAGAGATGCTCGCTGTAGACAATCCCCACCTTCTCACAATTCTTCCGCTGGGACACAGCGTAGGAGTGCGCCGACGGCTCCCCGTCCGGGAACACGAACGCCAGGTGGGGGGGTGCACCTCGCTGCTTTTTTAGCCGAGCAACCTCTCCAGCCACTTCTTCCCGAATGCGCTGGGCGATCGGAGCTCCCCTGAGAAGCAACGGCTCGCTCATCAGGGCTACCTCGCAGGAAGGCGGCTAAGCAGCAGCGGTCCCAAGACACGACGGGCGTGCTCTTGCCGGCGCTTAGCCTCCGAGAGCCGGGCCGCAAAACGTTGCACCGTGGGTGCTGCGAGGGAGCCTAAATTAGCGCCGCACAAGGAGCGCGCCCCGGAAGCGCCGGTTTCCAGACAGTCAGCGGCAATGCTGACATCACATGCAAACCAGCCTGGCGCCCGTCGCAACACATCCGGCACCATGACCAAAACCTCCACGCAACGGTCCAGGACGTTCAACGGCACCTCCGCGATTGTCTCCTGGGCTTTGACATAGACGACAGGGTCCTCCTTCTTTCTGGCGCGGGCCTGGACGTAGGCACCGTACGCCTCCGCGTCCTCCTGGGCCAGCTGTAGTAGCTCGCCGGAAAGCTCCTTGAGCCGTGCGCGAGGATCCGATTCACCGGGTTCCCACTTCGCATATTCCGCGATCATCAGGAGCTGCGCGGCACCCATTGCGCCGGACAGCGCCGCAACCGCACCGCCGCCAGGGGTGGGCGTCCGCTGGCCTAGCGCCTCGAGAAACTGCTCCACCCTGAGACGCTGAATCGGAATCTCCCCCTTCACGGCCGGTGCACCTCAACAGCCGAGGTGGCGCCTCCCGCAAGTGGCGGAGCCAGTTTTGTGACCTTGACTCGGACCTTCTGCACTTTGGGGACTCGTACGGCGACATCGGCAATGGCAGAAGCCAGCGCTTCAAGCGTGCGGAACCGGTGGCGCTCCATGAGTACTTTGGTCCTCGTATACAACACGCGGTAGTCAACAGTTTCCGAGAGGCGATCACGATACCTCCGCGGGGCGGCAACCAGCACCTCGAGATCAACTTTGAACGGCCCACCCAATTTTCGCTCTTGCGGGAGCACCCCGTGGTGCCCCCAAAAGTTCATGCCTTCAAGGAAGATCTTCGCGAATGGTCTCGGATTCGGCGCCAAGCGGCTGGATCAAACTTTACGAAGCGAGTTAAGCGGGTAGGGAAACTTTAGCCAAGTCGGTCAGCTTGGTAAACGCAGCGGGATCGTGAATCGCCAATTCGGAAAGCTGCTTGCGATCCAGCTCAATCTTGGCCGCCTTTAAACCGTGGATGAACACGTGGTAGCTCATCCCGTGCTCGCGAACCGCCGCGTTGATGCGACTGATCCAGAGACGGCGAAAGTCCCGCTTCTTGTTCCGGCGGTCGCGGAAGGCAAAATTCCCAGCGCGCTGGACCGTCTCGGCCGCTTTGGCATAATGCCGGCTACGGGAGCCATAGGTGCCCTTGGCGAGCTTGAGGATCTTCTTGTGCCACTTGCGGGTTGTTTTTCCTGGTTTAACGCGCGGCATGCTCTCCCCTTACCGGGAGCCGTACGGAAGCAGGCGTTCCACGTGATCCGTCTGCTCCACCGGCAGGTACGAACCCTTGTTCAGGCGGCGTTTGCGTTTCTCGGTCTTCTGATGCATGTGGTGGCGCCGGCCCGGCTTCTGGAACTTCACCCGTCCGCTGGCTGTGAACCGGTAACGCTTCATCGCGGCTCTCTTGGTCTTTAACTTTGGCATGCTTACCCCTTCGTCTTGACCTTTGGGGTGATGATGATCGCCTTGTACTTCACGTCGCTATCGCGGTTCTCCACCACGCTGAGGCCGGACAACTCCCTCACCAGGTTGTCAAGGATTTTTTGGCCCCTATCTGAGTGGTCCACCTCCCGTCCCCGGAAAGTCACAACGAGTCTCACCTTCTTCCCCTGTTCCAGGAACCGCTCCGCGGCTCGGTGCTTGACTTGATAGTCATGAGGCGCAATCTTCAAGTGAAACTTGATCTCCTTTGTCTTCACGATGTGCTGGCGCTTGCGCGCAGCCTGTTCGTGCTTCTGCTGCGTGTACCGGAATTTTCCAAAATCCATCAGCCGGCAGACCGGAGGGCTCGCAGCCGGCGCAACCTCCACCAGATCGAGACGCGCTTCCTCAGCTTGGCGAAAGGCTTCCTCAAGGGTCATAATGCCAAGCTGCCCACCCTTCCCATCAACCAGACGCAGGCTCGGTGCCGTAATTGCCCGATTGATTCGGTAGTGGCGCTCGTTCCCTGCCATCAAGTAGCTGAGAGGCCTATGCCCCCCGTGTTATACGGCAATTGAACCTTGAAGCTCCTGCTGATTGGAGTTGACGTTCACCATGTCGAATGTACCACAAGCGCCAAAAACACATCAAGGTGAACAGTTCTACGCCATGCGCTCGATAATAGCGGTTGCAAATTCGGACGTTTTAACTCGCCTGGCCCCCTCCATCTGGCGAGCGAGGTCATAGGTGACAATTCTCTGTTCGAGGGTTTGCCCCAAGGCTTGGGTGATGAGATCCGCAGCTTCCCTCCATCCCATGTGTTCCAGCAGCATCACGCCGGAGAGGACCACCGCACTGGGATTCACGACATCCTGATCTGCATACTTGGGTGCCGTGCCGTGGGTCGCCTCGAAGACCGCCGCTTCGTCTCCAATATTGGCTCCGGGTGCCAGCCCCAGCCCCCCCACCTGCGCCGCGCAGGCATCCGACAGATAATCGCCATTGAGGTTAGGAGTCACCAGGACTGAAAACTCATCTGGCCGCAGCAGGACAAGTTGGAAGGTGATGTCAGCCATGCGGTCATTGATCAAAATTTTCCTTGACGGCGGTGAGGAGGCGGCTTCAGCCTCCGTGACGGTCTGACCGGGAAATTCGCGTTTGACCAGTTCGTATCCCCACTGCCGAAAACTCCCTTCCGTGTATTTCATGATGTTTCCCTTGTGCACAATCGTGATCCGCTTGCGACCGTGGGCAATCGCGTATTTCACCGCCATGCGCATCAGCCTCTCGGTCGCACGCGGCGAGATCGGCTTAATCCCCACACCCGAGTGCTCGTCGATCGTCGCGCCAAACTGCTCCTTGAGGAAGGCGATCAGCTTCATCGCCTCTGGGCTGTTGGAAGCCCACTCGTGCCCCGCGTACACATCCTCAGTGTTTTCACGAAAGATGACCACATTGAGTTTGTGTGGCTCTTTCACAGGCGAGGGAACACCTTTGAAGTATCGCACCGGCCGCACACAGGCGTACAGGTCCAGCGTCTGGCGAATCGTCACGTTTAAACTCCGGATCCCACCACCAACCGGCGTCGTGAGTGGCCCCTTGATTGCCACGTGGAAGGTTTTGATCGCCTCGAGGCTTTCTTGTGGCAGCCACTCGCCCATCATCTGCTTCGCCTTCTCCCCAGCGTAGATCTGGAACCAGGCGATCTGCCGTTGACCGCCGTACGCCTTGGCCACCGCCGCCTCCAGCACCCTCCGGCTCGCCTTCCAGATATCCCGGCCCGTCCCGTCTCCTTCGATGAACGGGATAATGGGATGTGCGGGCACTTGAAGGCTCCCGCCACTGAGGCTGATGGCTTTCCCATCGGACGGGGGCTTCAGCGTCATTGCTTTTTGAAAACCACGTCGTCGTTGATCCCCAGCAGCTCGTACACTTTGACTGGCTGCTCCTTGCCCTTTACCCTGACCGGCGGGCGCTCCTTGACATTCACATGATCCTTCACACGCTCATACGTGGAGCTGCTGATCAGAATCTTAGCCCCCAGCTCCTTGGTGGCTGCCTCCAGCCGGGAAGCCAGGTTCACGTTGTCTCCGATCACGGTGAACTCCATTCGATTCGGTGAACCCATGTTGCCTGCCACCACCTCACCCGTATTGACCCCGATCCCGATCTCGAACGGCACCGTGCCTTCCGAGATCCACTTGGCCTTCAAGGCGTTGTGCCTTTGACCCATGTGCCAGGCCGTGCTGACTGCTCGCAAGGTGTGGTCCGGCTGGTCCATGGGCGACCCAAACACCGCCATGATCGCGTCGCCCACAAATTTGTCCAGGGTTCCATCATGCTGTAACACCACGTCGACCATTTCGGTGAGATACTCGTTGAGAATGGCGACAACCTCGTGCGCAGAGAGTTTTTCAGACATCGCGGTGAACCCGCGCACATCCGAAAACAGCACGGTCGCCTCCCGCCGGACACCGCCAAGTTCAGGCGGGTTCGAGAGAACCGTTGTCAGCACGTGGGGCGAGACATAGCGGGCGAAGGTCGCCCGCACCCGCTGTTTCTCACGCATCTCCACAGATGCACGGTAGGTCGTGCACCCGAGGAAGACCAGCCCGATCGTATACAGCGGATAGGTGAATTCCAGGAACTGCATTTTGTTCACAAACAGGTGCCCTAAGAACACCACGAGCGCCACCGCCGCCACCACACTCACCAACAGCGAGATCCAGA
>CAZPLZ010000143.1:0-8491 GCA_964587525.1 uncultured bacterium
GGGAGGCGACTAACATCCTGCAGGCTCGCAGACTCGCCTCGGCAATGGATGCTACCCCATAATTTAAAACACAACGCACCGGCCGTAAGCCTACGGCGATGAAGCGGCTGGGCACCCTCCTGGTTGAAGAGCAGCTCATCACCGATGAGCAACTCCAAGAGGCGCTGGTCCGGCAGAAAACCAGCGGCGAATCCCTCGGCGAAGCGCTCGTCAAACTCGGGTTCATCACCGAGGAGCCACTCTACCGGTTCCTGGCGATCCAGCACGGGCTGGAATTCAGCTCCCTGGAAGACATGGACATCTCCCAGCAACTGATAAAAATTGTTCCCGTCCCCGTTGCCTGGAAATACCAAACTGTCCCCATCAGCCAGGAGGACGGCACGGTGACCATGGCCACCTCGCAACCCGATGACCTTTCGCTGTTTTATCTGCCCAAAGAATTGAAACTGCCAAGCTCGTTTCAAGTCAAGATCGTGGTCTCATCCCCCTCCCAGGTCCTCACGCTGCTCAACCGTCACTTCCCCAAAACGACAGAGAAACCCGGTGGCGACACCCAGGCGACCCGCCAGGCGGCTAGTGCTTCAAAGTCCGAAACGGCCCCCGACCCCAACCAGATCAGCCTGCTCGAAAACGTGGAGCAGGAGTTGCTTAACCCTGACGATGTCAGCCTGGAAATCTTAGAAGAGGCCAAGGAAGAAGAAGAGGAGAGAGAAGGCGGTGAGAATGCAGGGCCGGTCAAGAAAATGTGTGATTACCTCATTGCAAATGCGGTACGCCTGCGGGCCTCGGACATCCACCTCAACCCCTACGAGAAAAAACTGGTCATGAAGTACCGAATTGATGGGTCGCTCATCGAGTTTCCGGCCCCTCCCGTCAACGCCAAACGCCGTATCGCCACCCGGCTCAAGCTCATGGCCGACCTCAATATCATTGAAAGGCGCAAGCCGCAGGACGGGCGCATCCACATCACCGTGGACGGGAAACCGGTGGATCTGCGGGTCGCAACGCTGCCAACCCGCTGGGGGGAAAACATCGTGATGCGCATCGTGGACCAGACGACGGCCGTTCTGGATCTTGACCAGCTTGGCTTCGAGCCGGAGCAGCTCGATCACTTCAAAAAAGCGATCTCCCAGCCTTACGGGATGGTGTTCGTGACCGGTCCAACCGGCAGCGGCAAGACTTCGACCCTGTTCGCCGCGCTGAACTACGTGAACACGCCCTTAAAAAACATCGTGACCGTCGAGGACCCCGTGGAGTTCCGGCTGCCCCACATCATCCAGATTCAGATCGACACCAACGCGGGCCGTTCCTTTGCATCAGTCCTGCGCTCCTTCCTGCGCCATGACCCGAACATCATGCTCATCGGGGAAATCCGCGACCCGGAGACTGCGGATATCTCCGTCAAGGCGTCGCTCACCGGCCACCTGGTGCTCAGCAGCCTCCACACCAATGACGCCGCCTCCAGTGTCATGCGGCTCGTGGACCTCGGGATTGACCCGGTGTACGTGGGCTCCTCCGTGCTGTGCATCGCATCACAGCGGCTGGTGCGAAAGATCTGTGAGAAGTGCAAAATCGAGATTCAGGTTCCGGCCGAGGAGCTGCGCCGCGCCGGGCTGACGCCCAAAGACATCGCCGGGTTGAAATTCTTCAAGGGACAAGGCTGTGCCGTGTGCCACAACTCCGGCTACAAGGGACGCCTCGCCGTGTTCGAGGTGCTTCCCATCACCACCGCCCTCCGCGAGATCATCTTTAGCAAGGGCACCCTCGTCCAGCTCAAGGCCACGGCCAAGCAAGCTGGGTTCAAAACCATTCGCGAGAGTGCGCTCCTCAAGTGGAGGCAGGGCCTGACCACCCTCGAGGAAGTCCTCAGCGAAACCTACGAATAACCGAACCGGGGGGACGTACTTGAAATATTGAAATTCTTATCAGCTTACACGCTCTAGATTTAATCGCCGCTCTGACTCCACTTGCCGTCCCCGAACCACATTTTTGCTCACCGACGACGGTGTGATCCCCAACAACTCTGAGACCGCCACCCCCGCCATTCCCAGATCCTCGACCAACCATTTGCATGCCAAGGATCGCGCAAGTGCTCTCGTGGGCTGTTTACTGCCTCCATGCACGTCTTGGTCGGAGATACCCATAGCACTGGCCGCACAGGAGATCACTTGAGCGGGAGTCAACATACGTGATATATGCTTTCGGCGACGCTCACGCACTTCGGCTTCCCTCAGCGCCCACTCAACATAGGTACTATTCCCCAAAATTCGCTCATCCCCTCGTATCTCCTGTCCAGACCGCCTTCCAGCTTGATATTCTCCTCCTCCCACCCTACTGCGGATCAGGCCGCCTCCCACCAGCTCTGGTCGCCTTCCCGCCTTCACCCCTTCTGCCACAAAGCCCATGCATAACACCGGGTGTGTGTCGACTCGAAGAGATTGCCCATCCGTTCAAGCAGGGCCTGACGATCTGCGGAATCCTCAAAAACTCTCTCTCCGGCCACCCCACGTGCAATGACATGATGCAAAGTCCCAGGGAAATCAAGCCGGCTCTGTCGAGGCATGCCACATTATTGAAAGTTTGCAAGATAGAATCAAGATAATTTCAATATTTCAAGTACGTCCCCCCCTAGGGAGAGGCTTCTAGTTCTTTCAGCCACTCCTCGGGGATGCGCGCGCAATAGACTTGTGGATACCCGCTCGTGTCCGACGTAAAAAAGACCCGCCGCCCGTCCGGATGAAACGACGGGTGCGGATGCGTCCACTGCGGCCCGTAGGCAGACTCGCGTTCATCAAGGGGCGCCCCCGGTTTTGGGTGCTCGCTGGGATCGACCACGGAAGCTGCGGCAGGCAGCGGCTCGAACCACTGCGTGCCCTTGTTCGAGCTGCGCGGGTAGCACAGCACCCGCCACTTCCCGCTTCGCGGAGACAACACCAAAAGCCCGATATCGGGTGCATGGGTGTCGCACGCCAGCAACCGGCCGTCCCGCCGGGCAGCCGCGTGCCAGATGGGGCCCTTGAAGACCGCGCGGACCTCATTGGCGGCCGCAAGGTTCATCACGTGAAGCCCGTCGTGGAATTTCACGAATGCCACCTCGGATCCGCTCAGCCAGATCTCGTGGGTGACCCACTCCCCTGAGACTTGAGGATACAGCAGGTGTTCCTGGGTCCCGTCCCGGTTCACCACCCGGATGCCCGCGGCGTCACCACCGGTAAGAAGGAGCTTCCCTCCCGCCGGGTCGTACTGGACTCGGCCAATCGCCTGCGGCGAGTTCAGAAGCACACGGGACCGACCTGAAGAGAGGTCCACCTCGGCCACCTGATGCTGTCCTCCACTTGTCAGGCTGAGCGCCACGCACCGGCCGTCGGGTGAAAGGCTCAGAGGCCCGAGGCGTGAGTTCGGAAACCGGGTGACGGTGGTCTCCCGCCCGTCCAGCAGCGTGGTCCCCCAGACGGTGTCTCGCGCGGTATAGAGGACCGCCTGGTTGTCCCACGTGATGACACCGGAACATGGGTCGAGATCCTTGCGGTAGGTCAGGCGGGAGATCTCGCCCGTGACGGTGTCCACGCAGCACAGATTCGGGAAACCGGTCTCGTACGAGACATACAGGAACAGGCTCCCGTCTGCCGTGCAGGTCGGCGTGGTGAAATACAGGTGATGCTGGATCGTCCGTTCCGTGGTCAGGCGTGCCACCTCTACCCCGGTGACCGGATCGGCGTGCACCGGCAGTATGGAAGCCACGATTTATTTACACATGGTCAGTCGGCCAGAGATAGAACGGCAGTGGGAGATGTTTCGCCAGCCGGTTATGCGCAGCCTCATGTGGGAGCAGCAGGTATGGCGTCAGGGGACCAAAGAGCAGCCGGACCCGGTCCAGGGGGGAGAGCCGCAACCGGCGCAGCGCCGGTTGAATGGCTGAAGCGCGAAACGCCTTCAGTGCGCCGTCCTCATCCACCACCTTGATCTGCCCGAGCGGCTTAACCGAGGTCGACCAGCCATCGGACGCGTTGAGCAGCGGTTTGAGATAATCCCGGTGCACAAGGGGCAGCTCCCCCTGCACCCATCCAGTCTCAGGCCGGCGCACGAGCCAGCGCAGGATGCTCAGGATACCCGGCCCGCTCCCGACGACTTCTTCGATGGACCAGTCCACTCGCCCCTTGCCTGATTTCGAGGACCGGGCGACAGCGTAAGCCAGGATGCGTTGACCCTGCAGAGCCACAAACACACGGCGGTGAATTTTCTTAAGCATCAGCGGAAAAACTTCAGCTGAGCGCTCGACCCGCAAAGGCAACCTCCGGTGCAGGGCGTGGAGCTCCTCTGCCGCCCGCTCAAGCGCTGTAAGCTCCACCACGCGCGCGTCATAACGGGCCAGAACTTCTTTCGCCGTGCGCTTGCTGAACCCATAGGTCAGCCGGCCCCCGGCGCCCACCCAGCCAAATCGTGCGTAACGAAGGTGCTCACCCCAGAGAATCGAGAGCGGCATGCCGTGTGTGCGCATCCAGTCAGTGGCGTAGTGAAGCAGCACCGACATCAGCCCTTGGCCGCGGTACTTCTCGTGCGTGGACACGGCACCGATGCCGCCCACGAGAACCCGTCGGCCATAGATCACAAACTCCAGCGGGTAGACACCCGTGTGTGCGACGATGCGCCCTTCATGCGTCACCACGTGGCACCCATGAAGGTTGTGCTCCAGGTGAAGGTACAACTGGGGATATTCCCGTGCCATGCCGCCGGGGCGGCCGCCCATAAAAATCCGGTCGATGAACTTAAGTACGGAAGGGATCTCGCCCAGCCTGGCCGGGCGAGGGCCATCGAACTTCAATATTTCAAGTACGTCCCCTGACGGCGGCCCGCAGGGCGCGCTGCGACCGAGTCTCCGCCGCCGTCAGTGAGCGTACGGCCCGGTTGAGCCACCGCACGTGACCGGCCGCCTGGCGGAGAAGCCTTTGCATATCGCCAGGGCCACCCGCCTTGCGCCGTCCGGCCCCGCGCTCAAGGTCCACCGCCTCCCGCCATTCGCCGGTCGTGAAGGTCACCGGTCGGCCCACACCCCTCGAAAGGATCCGGGAGGCTTCCGCGGCGCTCGTCTCCCCGAACGTTCTCCGCTCATCGTGAAGCGACTTCACGAGTTGTCCCACAGCGTAGTGCACACGGCGGAACGGCAAACCCTTACGGAGGCACATACTTTCCGCCAGATCAAGCGCGGCGGCGTACCCGCGCTCCAGAATGCCAGTGGCCCGGCCAGGCTGAATCGCAAGACGCTCCACCGTCAGGCGCACGACCGCTGCGGACTCCCGCACCAACGCTAAGCTTTTCCAGAGCGCCGGCTTGAGCTCCTGCAGGTCCCGGCTGTACCCAGAAGGCAGGCCGTGCGTGATGGCGAGCGCGCCGGACAAGGCCCCCGCCAGCGTTCCCGCCCGGCCACGCACCAGCTCCAGCGGGTCAGGATTTTTCTTCTGCGGCATCGCGCTGGAGGTGTCCGCCAGCTCATCGGGGTAGGCAAACACCCCGTGCTCATCGGCGCTGAAGAACATCAAGTCTGCGGCCAGCCGCGAGAGCGTGTTTTGAATTATTGCCAGCGCCGCCAGGAGCTCCAGCACATGGTCCCGCGCCGAGGTGGCATCCAGGGCATTCAGCCAGACACCCTTGAATCCCAGCAGTCGCGCCGTGAACCTCCGGTCCACCGGCACCGACGTACCCGCCACCGCGGCGGCGCCCAGCGGTGAGAAGTTCAGCCGGTCGTAGGCCGAAAGGAGCCGGCCGGCATCCCGGTGAAGGGCTTCCACATAGGACAGGAGATAGTGTCCGACGGTCGTGGGCTGAGCCGGCCGGCTGTGAGTATACGCAGGCATTGGCTCGGACCGGTACCGGTGAGCAGCTTCGGCGAGAGCCTTCTGCAAACCCGCCGCTTCGGCAGTGACCGCCAGCGTCTGCCGCCGGGCATACACGCAGATGTCAGTCGCGACCTGGTCATTGCGACTCTTGCCCAAGTGCACGCGCCCGCCGATCTCTCCCCCGCATGAGTCCTGAACCTTTTTTTCCACAAGCGGGTGAATGTCATGGAACGCCCCTGCCCGTGGCTGCCGGGAGAGCAGCCGGCGCACGCTCGTCCGCGCGTGTTCGTAGGCGCGCAAGACCCGGCGCAGCTCCCTGGGACGGAAGAGCCCCGCCCGGGCCAGCGCGAGGGCGTGGACCTCCCCCACATCAATGTCAATATCCAACAGCGCGGCGTCTTCGGCGAACGAAGACAACGATTGCTGAGCAACCGGGTGCATAGCGGATTGAAGGCGGCCACGCCAAATAGTCACATCAAAGAGTAAAGAGGGTCAGAGCTTGACATTTGACAAATGCACAACCGTTCGTGGCGTCCTTGAGTTTGTCAAATGTCAAGCTCTGACCCCTTTCTTTTGACCCCTTTCTTTTCGAGGAGGTGTTCATGTCCGGCACGGTCCTGATTGTCAAAGATTACCCTGGTGGGGTCAACTTGAGGAGCTGAGACAATCCCTCCATGACCTCGTCCACGGTGATCGCCTCCATTCGGGGGACCGGATGATTGCAATGTGGCGCCCCGCAACGCGGACAGGGCAGCCCTTTCACCACCACCACAGCCGGTGGGTAATACGGTGCGAATAGCACAGGATCGGTAGGACCGTAGAGTCCGACAACCGGCGTGCGCAGGACAGATGCCAGGTGGAGCGGTGCGGAATCGCACCCCACAAAGCACGCGGCCCGGGCCAGGACCCCCGCCAGGTGCGCAAGCGAGGCGGGCTCCAGCAAAAACCGGGGAGCCGTCTGTACCGCCTGGAGCAGCTCATCCCGCAAGGCGCGCTCAAGCGGGCCCAGGACAAACACCGGGATCAGCCCCAGCTCGGCGTGCGCCCGGTCCGCCACTTCCCCGAACCGGCGAAGGGGCCACCGCTTGCGCGCCCCAAACTCGCTGGTTCCAGGATGGATCAAAACGAACCGCTTGCCCGCAACCCCAAGGTGTTCCAGCTCGCGGTCCACATCCGCCTGCGCCGCGGGCGGCACCTGGTACCGTGCAGCATGCTCGGCCGTGTCAATGCCAGCCGCCTGAAGGAGCGCGAGTGACTTGAGCACCCGGTGCATCCGCCCCGTGGGCAGCTCAACATGCGCCGTCGTGGTGAGGTGATTTAACTCCCGGCAGAACCCTGCGGCGAATCCGATCCGGCACCTGATCCCGCTCGCCAGATTGACCAGCGCACTCTTGACGGTGCCTTGCGGATCCACGAGCAGGTCGTACCCGCCGCACGTAAGTGCCTGCCTGAATGATAAAATTGCCCTCAACGTGGAAAGGACCTTAACTGGTGAGAGCAGGCCACGTGCCCAGTGTTGGCGCTCGAACACGTGGACCTGGTCCACCTCGGAGCACCCTTCCACCACGCTTCTCGCCTTCTCCTGCACGACCCAGCCAAGCCGCGCCGCGGGGAAAGCCCGGCGCAGCGCCACCGCCACCGGAAGGAAATGCAGCACATCGCCGGTGGCGGTCAAGCCAACCACGAGGATGCCGCGAGGAGCTCGGGGAACGCTTGAGGTCGCCTCAGGATCTGTGAACCGGGCCGGGCCGGGCCGGTACGTTTGGTACACCCGGGCGTTGAACACCCCAAGCGGTGGATCGGGCACTGAAAGCGGGAGATCGGACATGAAGATCATTGTGGGGGGCCCCCCTTGAACAATCAAGCGGTCCCGCCAGGGTATACGGCGATTCAGGAAGGCAGCCGCACTCGCGTGGTCAAAGCCGAGCTGGAACAGCAACTGCGAGAGCTCATGACCAAGCCCTTCGAAGAACTTGTGAACCAGGCCGGCGCCCAGCGCGTCTCAACCGGGCGGGCCGGCCCGACCCACCTCCCGGCGCCAGGCACTTCTGAGCACGTCCTGGTCCGTCCGTACGCCCACGGCGGGCTCCTGGGCCAGATGCGGGGCCGGGAATTTTCCGATCCTGCCCGCGCGTACAGGGAACTCGCCGTGTGCCATAAGGCGCAGGAGCTCAATCTGCCCGTTTCCTCACCCATCGGTCTTACGACACAACGGTTAAGCAACGGCAAGTGGCACATGGAGGCCTGGAGCTGGTGGATCACGAACGCCATCGCCCTGTCGCTCCGCCTGCCTCAACTGGCTGGAGACACTGATGCCAAGCGCGAGCTCATGGCTGCCGTCGCCGGGACCTTGAAGCACGGTCACGACGCCGGTTTGCTGCACGGGGACCTGAACTCCCGGAACATCATCGTGGAGCAGGGGGCAAAGGGTGAGGGGGGACAGCTCTACTGGAAGATTAGCGTTGTCGATCTTGACAAAGCCGAGCTGGTGCCCAGCCTGACCACAGAACAACGTCAAAGCCAGCTCAAGCGCCTGTTCCGGTCATTGGTCAAAGAACGCGTCATACCAAAGCATCTCACGCACGCTGAATTTGGGGCATTCATCCACGCGTACTTCGGTGACGCGCTCACGGAAGTGCAACGCAACAACTTCCTGA
>CAZPLZ010000144.1:0-281 GCA_964587525.1 uncultured bacterium
GGGGGTGGCGCAAGAAGGCTCTGGTGAAATTCCAGGAGGCGGTGAGGCGTGTGCCCGCGGATCCGATCGCCTGGCACAATCTGGGCGTGGCACTCTCTTCCTTCGAACGGTTCGAGGAAGCGCTGAACGCGTTTCGTCATGAGCGGTTTCATAGCTCACAGACGCCCTCCGCATGGTACGGGATAGGGCAGAGCCACTTTTCGTTGAATCACCTTCCCGAAGCCGAAAACGCCTTTGTCATGGCGGTGGTGAAAGCGCCCCGGGAGTGGCAGTACTGGCAT
>CAZPLZ010000144.1:291-5441 GCA_964587525.1 uncultured bacterium
AGGGAAAGTTAAAAGCGGGCCGGGCGGCGGCGACCAGGGCTGCCCAGCTCAAGCTCCGTCCGGCCAGGGCCCTGTGGACCCCAGCCACGATCAAATCGGCCATTTTGACGTTGAGGTTCCCCAGGCCCACCATAATTAGGTAGGGGGGCCCCCTCCTTCCACAATCCATAGGGGGTGATACCCCCCGGGTTTCAAGTCCCACCCCCCGGTGAAATTTCCGAAAAAACCTCAAGAAAGCTTGACATTTCAGCGGTATTCACTTTAGCATGAGTCCTAGTGGTTTAAAGTGGATCAAAGTGGAGGCCAAAACCTAAACTTTAATTTCTCGAGCATGTACCCTCATGCCCTCGATCCCAAGGGCCGTTTGACGCTTCCATCATCATTTCGCGAGCACCTCAATTCTGACCAGCCGGGCATGTTCGCGCTCAGCCTTGACAAGAATTGTCTCGACATTTATCCCATGCCGGCGTGGCGCAACTTCCTGGAGCGCTTGAAGGCTCTGCCGAATACCGACGCGCAGGTGGCCAAGGTCAAGCACGTCATTCTCTCGATGGCCTTTCCGTGTGAAGTGGACCGGCAGGGCCGGGTGCTCGTGCCGCCCAAGCTGCGCGAGCTGGCTGGCATCGGGCGCGACGTGACGGTGGTGGGCTATTTGGACACCATCAATGTGTGGGACCGGGCACGCTGGGAGGAATATTTCAAGCAGGGGTTTGAACAACTGGAGCTGAATGCGAGCAAACTTTCGCTCTAAAGTCCTCTTCCGAATGTGGAAGAGGGGGTGAGGGAAAGAAAGAGGAGGTGCGATGATCGCGGTCCGCGAAAGCGAAGATGCAGTGGTGGTGGAAGTGGATGGGGAGTTTTCCGAGCATCAGATCGAGGAGTTCAATGGCGTGATCACGACCTTATTGGGCGACGGCAACGTTCGCGTGGTGCTGAATCTCAAGCGCACGCGTTGGACTGGCCTGAAGGCGCTCAAGTGGCTCGTGGAGTCTGTCAAGAAGCTGCGGCGGCGCGATGGCGATCTGAAGCTCACCGGTCTGAGCCCGTACCTGGCCAACCTGCTGGAGCTGACAGGCACGCTCACCTTGTTTGACGTGTACTCGTCCGTTGATGAAGCGCTCACCAGCTATCGGCCGGTTTCACAACCTGTAAAGTAACTGAGGAATAACTGATCACCGCCGTCGTGACCCGGCTAGGCCCGGCTGCGCAAGGGGAACGAGAGCCCGTGCCACTTCATCAGCCGGTGCTTGTAGCTGAGGTATTGGAACAACTCACGTCCAGGTTGGATGGAACTATTGTGGATGCCACGGTCGGGGCGGGTGGCCACGCGGAAGCCATCCTGACTGCCTCCTCGCGTGTGACCGTGCTCGGCCTCGATCGCGACCCAGAGGCGGTCGAGGTTGCCTGCAGGCGGCTGGCCCGGTTTGGTGAGCGGGCCCAGGTTCGGCAGGCTAACTTCCGGGAACTGGCAACCACGTTGCGCGCGGAAGGCGTGACGGAGGTGGCGGCGATCCTCTTTGACCTCGGCACATCAGGCATGCAACTCAAAAACCCCAGACGCGGGTTCAGCTTTATGGCCGAGGGACCGCTGGACATGCGGATGGGCCCGGACGCCCATGGCACGGCAGAGACGCTGCTGAACTGGCTCAGCGAAGAGGAGCTGGCTCGCATCATCGGGGAGTACGGTGAAGAGCGGTATGCCCGCAGGATCGCACGACGTATCGTTGCTGGGCGGGGCCTGGGGGGTCTGAGCACCACCAAAGATCTGGCCCGAATCATCGCCGATTGTGTCCCACCGCCAAGCCGGGGACGTGAGCAACTTCACCCGGCCACCCGCACGTTTCAGGCGATCCGGATTGCGGTCAATGATGAGTTGATTGCGCTTGAGGAAGCCCTTCCGCAGGCGCTGGCCGCGCTACGGGTTACAGGGAGGCTGGCGGTCATCTCCTTTCATTCGCTTGAGGACCGGCGGGTGAAGCAGTTCTTCGCCCGGGAAGCCCGGGATTGCCTGTGTCCTCCCACGATTCCGGTGTGCCGTTGTGGACACAAAAAGCAACTGACCCCCCTGACCCGCAAGCCCCTGGTCCCCGGCGCACCTGAGATCATGGCCAACCCTCAAGCGCGCAGCGCCAAACTCCGGGTGGCGGAGCGGGTATGAGAGCCTGGCCCAACTGGTGGCTCTGGGTGGCGGGCGGCGTGGCCTGGGGGCTGCTCTGCGTGGGCATCCGGCATATGACCCTGCGTACTGGGCTGGAAATGCAGGAGCTTCTGGCCGAGCGGCACGAGCAGATCGCCCACGTTCAGGTGCTGGAGCGGGAGGTGGCCGAGGCCAAGCGGCTTGAGCGCCTCGAACGTCTTGCCGCTGGTTTGGGGTTTGTGAAACCCGATGCCGCGCAACTGGTGATCGCCGCTCCCGAAGAGGGTCTGCTGTCCCGGCTGTTCGCGATCCCGTCTTCGGCGGCGAGCCCCGCGGGGGAGAGGGAGCAGCTCCTGAACATCCGGTCCTGGGACGAGGTGGTGGTCGAGCAGCCTTGAGGTTCACGATCAACGTCACGGGCGTCCCACCACGGCGTGAGTCGGCCTGGCGGCGTTTCATCCGGCGTTGTCGGCCCCCCTCACCCTACCCTCTCCCCCCAAAGGGGGGAGAGGGAATAGAGGGAATAAAAGAGAGGGGGGCGGCTCCTGCGGCGGGGATATGGGGCAAGGCTTTCCGGTTGCTCAAGGGGTGGCGCCGCACTCGCCGCACGCCGGCCCGACCGGAGCCTGTCCGGCCGGTCGCACTCTCTCCTGCCCCGAAGGGGCTGGGTTTGACTTCGGGTGACCTGGGTCCCGTGAGGTCTCAAGGACGGGCTCAGGAGGTGGACCGGTTCTGGAGCCAACTGTTCGGCTCTGGCGGAGGGCGGTCGCGGGGCCTGGTCATGGCCCAGAGCGCGGGGACGTCCATCGCGGCTGCCATCTCCTCGGCGGATCGTGACCGTTTCCGCCTCCGGCTGATCTGGGGATTGCAGGTTGTCGCCGCGGTCTTGATCCTGCTCCGCTTGTTCACGATCCAGGTCGTGTGGTCCCCGCGTTACTCGAAGCTTGCGAAACGGCAGCACGTGACAGCCTATAAGCTTTCTGCGGCTCGGGGAGCGATCTTCGATCGCAATGGGCGCCCGCTGGCGGTCAGCCAGGAAGGCGCTGCGGTGTTTCTGGTGTCACGGTATTTCTTCGCGGACCGAACAGGGTCGGCCGCGAAGCTGCGCGAGGTCTGCGAAGTGCTGGGTCGCTCACCGGCGGCGGTTCAGCAGGAGGCTTCCCGGAAATCGTTCATCTGGCTCAAACGCACGGCCTCGCCGGCGGAGGTGCAGCGGATTCAGGATCTCTGCCAACGCCGGCGCATCGAGGGCGTCGGCTGGGAACCGCGTTGCCTGCGGCATTATCCGGAAGGGAAGACGGCGAGCCAGTTGCTCGGATTCACGAACGCCGCGGGCCGCGGGTTGGAAGGTGTGGAGTTCGGCTATGACAAGTACCTTCACAGCAGCGGCGGGCGGATGCGTGTGCTACGGGACAACAAGGGCCGGCTGATCTTTACCGGCGGTGGCCCGAATGAGAATCCGAGATCCGAATCCTCTTTGACGCTGACGATCGATACGACCCTTCAGCATGCCGCCGAGCGGGAGTTGGAAATAGGGACCGTGCGGTCCGGAGCAAAATGGGGGACCGCGATTGTCATGGATCCCACCACCGGAGAGCTGCTGGCGCTGGCCAATGTCCCTCGGTACTCACCGAACGCTTTTCATAAGGTTCCGGCTCGAGTGCGTGCCAATCACGCGGTCACAGCCGTGTTTGAGCCGGGCTCCACATTCAAGCTCGTCACCCTGGCGGCTGTCTTGCAGGAGCGCCTCGTTAATGAAGGCGACGTGTACGACTGCGAGGGCGGTGCGTATCTGCTGCGAGAAGAGGTCATTCATGATGTGGCGCCGTACGGGAAGCTGACCGTGGCCGAAATGTTTACGTACTCGAGCAACATTGGCTTCGCGAAGCTCGGGCAGGAGCTGGGCGCCGACCGGCTGCTCGAGTGGTCAAAGAAGTTCGGGTTCGGAGCTCGGACCGGGATCGGGTTGCCGGGCGAAGAACGCGGACTGCTCAGGAAAGCGCCGGACATCTTTACCCTTGCGACGCAGGCATTCGGCCAGGGCCTCGGGGTCACGGCGATCCAGCTTGCTGCAGCCTACGGGGCCATCGCGAACGGTGGCATTCTCATGCGTCCCTACGTGGTCCGCGAAGTCCGGGATGCGCACGGTCGGGTGCGGCTGACCAACCTTCCCGAGCCAGTCCGGCGGGTGGTCTCTTCCGTCGTGGCCAGCCGGTTGACGGAGCTGCTGGTGGGCGTCGTGGAACACGGGACCGGACGGGCTGGAAGGATCAAGGGCTATCGCGTCGCGGGCAAGACTGGGACCGCCCAGAAGAGCACGTCCGAAGGCTACCTGACGGAAGGGGAAAAGATCGTCACCGTGATAGGGTTCGTGCCCGCGGAGGCCCCGAGGTTCCTGGTGCTGGTCACCATTGACCAGCCTCGCCGGGGGTCCGCCGGAGGGGTCGCCGGCCCAGTCTTCCGGGAAATTTCGCTGGCGGCCCTGCGGCAGTTTGGGGTTCCCAAATCGCCCCCACGATTTAAAGTCAGGGTCGGTCTCGGTGGCAGGGCCGTGACGAAACGGCTCCCCGGTGAAGTATGACGGGACTCAAGACCACTGCCCCACGCGACCTCGCGGAGTTGTGCGCCGCGCTGCCAGCGGCGAGGACACGGGGGCGGTTGCATGGGGTCAGGGTCCGCGCCATCACGGCGGATTCACGGGCGGTGAAACCTGGGGATGTGTTTGTGTGTCTGAAAGGGGCTCGGCACGACGGGCATGCGTTTGTTCTGAAGGCGGTGACGGACGGCGCGGTCGCGGTTGTTGCCGAGCGCCCTTTGAGATCCACAGTACCCCTCATCTTGGTTCGGGACACGCGGCACGCCCTCGCCGAGTTGTCTGCAGCGTTTTGGCGGTACCCGTCGCGGTATCTGGACGTCGTCGGGATCACCGGCACCAATGGGAAGACGACCACGGCCTACATGCTCGAGTCGATGTTGCGAGTTGCTGGGTTCAAACCAGCGCTGTTCGGCACCG
>CAZPLZ010000144.1:5451-8473 GCA_964587525.1 uncultured bacterium
GGTGTACCGCTTTGGCATGACGCACCTCCCGCATAGGCACACCACCGCCGAGGCGCCTGATCTGCAGTGTCTGCTCGATGGCGTACGCCGCCGGGGTGGGAACGCGGTGGTGATGGAGGTGTCCTCCCACGCTCTCGCTCAGTCCCGGGTCGTTGGGACGCAGTTCCGCGCCGGGGTGTTCACGAACCTCACCCAAGATCACCTTGATTTCCACGGCACCATGCGCCGGTACTTCGAAGCCAAGGCGTCGCTGTTCGAGTCTCTGCCCCCGGCTGAGCTCGGCGGGGTGGCCGTTGTGAATCTGGACTCGCCGGCAGGGCTGGCGATCGCCCGGCGCACGTCCGCACAGGTCATCCGGTACAGCGCTCACCCCTGGCCCACCACCCCGAAGGTGCGGGGTGCCTCCGCTGGTGCGGTTGGGGTGGACCTGAAGGCCTCAGCCGTCGCTTCCTCGGTAGGCGGCACTCGCTTTGTCCTCCATGCGGGGGGCAGCCGGATAAAGGTGAAGCTGCAGTTGCTTGGCTCTTATAATGTGTCGAATGCGCTCGCGGCCGCCGGCGCGGCTCGCGGGTTGGGGCTGGGCTTGACCGCGATCCGGCGGGGGCTGGAGCGGCTCGCCCGGGTGCCAGGACGGCTGGAGCGTGTGGCACTGAACGCGCCCTTCGCGGCGGTGGTTGATTACGCGCACACGCCTGATGCGTTGAAGCGTGTGCTGGCCTCCGTTCGTGGCCTGGCGCGGAGGAGGGTGATAACGGTGTTTGGATGTGGCGGCAACCGGGATCGTGGCAAGCGCCCCAAGATGGGCCGGATTGCCACCGATCGCTCCGACTACACCTGGATCACCTCGGATAACCCCCGCGATGAAGAACCGTCGCTCATCGTCCGGGACATCGTGGCTGGAATCCGACGCCCTGGCCATTATGCGGTTGAGCTGGACCGCGCCCAAGCGATCGCAAAAGCGCTGGCCCAGGCCCGCTCCGGGGATATGATCCTGGTGGCTGGCAAGGGGCACGAGCGCACCCAGCTGATTCGTGGGAAGGCCTATCCGTTCGATGATGTCGTCCAAGTCAAAACGCAGTGGGCCCGCCTCTCATCGTGAAATTCACGCTGGAGGAATTTTGTTCCGCCATCGGCGGGCAGCCCCTGCAGGGGGATTTGACCCGGGGCTTTCAGGGCGCCAGCCTCGACACCCGGCAGTTACGCCTGGGAAACATCTTTTTCGCCATGAAGGGGGAGCGTACGGACGGTCACCGGTTTCTCGGCGACGCCAAGCGGCGGAGAGCCGCGGCGGCCGTGGTGGAACGCCGGCCAGCCGGGCGGACGGACCTCAAAGGGTTCCCGCTGTTTCGCGTCGCCTCCTCGGTCCGTGCGCTTCAACGGGGAGCTGCCTGGTACCGCCGCCGGTTTCATCTACCGGTCATCGCTATTACCGGCAGCAATGGCAAGACGACCGTGAAGGACCTGACTGCATGGGTGCTGCGCGGCGCCCTGGGTGAGAAGGTCCTGGCCTCCCGCGGGAGTTTCAACAATCATCTCGGTGTCCCGCTGACCCTGTTTGAACTCCGAAGAGGGATCCGGGCTGCGGTGGTGGAGATGGCCATGAACGCCAAAGGTGAGATCCGCAGGCTCGCTCGGCTCGCCGCGCCAGGGACGGGGGTGGTGCTCAACGCCGGGGCGGCGCACTTGAAGGGTTTTACCAGTCTTGCGGAGGTGGCTCGGGCCAAAGCGGAGCTCCTGGAAGAGCTGCCGGCCGGCGGGTGGGCGATTCTCAACGCCGACGATGAGAGGGTGTGGAGCCGGCGCCGCGCAACGGCTGCGCGGGTGCTCGGGTTTGGCGCGTGGCGGGGTGAGGTCCGCGCCGAGCGCATCACCCTGAACCGGCGGGGGCTTGCAGGGTTTCACCTGCGCACGCCGGGAGGCAGTGCCTGGGTCCAATTGCGGCTCCCCGGCGCGCACAGCGCGGTCAACGCCGCGGCTGCTGCGGCCATCGGCTGGACCTTCGGGATGTCGCCGCCGGCGATTGCGCGGCGCCTGCAAACGTTTACGTTCCCCCCCCGGATGCGGCTGGAGCACCGCCGGCTTCCCAACGGCGCGCTGGCCATCGTGGACTGCTATAACGCCAACCCGGGTTCCTGCCAGGCTGCGTTGTCCTACCTTCATGACATGCGAGTCCAACACCTGGTGCTGGTGCTGGGGGAGATGCGCGAGATGGGATCCTTTTCGCTCAGCGCTCACCGCCACGTGGGGACCTTGGCTGCGCGTTTAAACCCGAAATTGCTGATTGGTATCGGCAGCGGCGCACGAGCGACCGTGGAGGCGGCACGCAAGGCCGGGGTTCCGACGCTCTGGACGCCGCGGCCAGAGGGCGCCCTGAAGGCGCTGACCCCCGCGCTTTCGCGGAACACGGTCGCGCTGTTCAAGGCGTCCCGAAAAATCAGGCTGGAGCGCTTGGTGGACCGACTCACCCATGCTCTCTGAGGCCCTCTACAGCCTGACGGGGGTTTTCAAGGCATTCAATGTCTTCTATTACATTACGTTCCGTTCCGCGTTGGGTGCGCTGGTGGCGTTCCTTCTCTGTTACCTGCTGTTGCCGAGGTGGATCAGTTATTTCCGCCGCCGGGGCCTGGGCCAGGTGATACGCACCGAAGGCCCGCAGGCGCACAAGCTGAAGGCCGGCACGCCGACGATGGGCGGGCTGGTGGTGGTCGGCGTGGTGGCGGTCTGCCTTTTGCTCTGGGCCCATCCAGGTCACTCGGTGGTTTGGATGAGCCTCTTGGCGCTACTCTGGTTCGGCGCCGTGGGCGCCGTGGATGATTGGCTGAAACTCAAGGAGCAACACTCGCGCGGCCTTTCAATGACCTCCAAATTGTTCTGGCAGTTTCTGGGGGCGATCGTGCTGGCGGTCCTCTATCTCCTGCTGTCGTCCAGAGGGATGTCAGAGGCGGGATCGCTTTCGCTGCCCTTCTTCAAGGAGCCGGTGGCCATCCCGGCCGCACTGTATATCTTGCTGGCGGCGCTGGTG
>CAZPLZ010000145.1:0-8405 GCA_964587525.1 uncultured bacterium
GTGTTCTCCCAGCAAGCCGCGAACGGCGCATGGTTGTTCATCAATTCATACACTGGCGAGTCACACCCGGCACGGTTCTTCAATCCGCTGTTTTTGATCTTGGGCTGGGTGCAGCACGCAACTGGGCTCCTCCCGGGGCTGATCTTCCAACTCAGCCGGCTCGTGTTTGCGGCGGCCCTTCTCCATGCCGTGTACGCCGCCTGCACGAAGTGGTTCCCAAGTTTTGAGGAACGAAAACCGGTATTCCTGCTCATCGCCCTCTCCGGCGGTCTCGGGTTCTTCTCGTGCCTCTCACCGTGGTTCCACCGCGCGGCTGACATCCGCGGCGCCGAGATCACGACGTTTTTCAGCCTGTACCAGCAGCCGCACTTCACCGTGGCTCTCACCCTGATCGTGTGGATGAGCCTTATGCTTGTTCGATCAATCGAAACCGGTTCGCTGAAGGCAGCCTGGATAGCCGGAACCTTGAACCTGCTGCTGGTCTCGGTGCATCCATATAATGCTCCGGTCGCATACGCCGTCGCCATCCTCTATGCCGTGCTGCTGGTGTGGTTCAGGCCTTCCCCGCCCCCGTCATCGTCCGTCAAGCCTTTGCTCATATTTCTGGCATGCCCGCTCCCCCTCATCGCCTACAATGCCTATCTCACCCTTTTCGTCCCAGTCTACCGAGAATTCGCCAAGGAAGGCCTGGTCGCACTCCCCTGGCCGCCACTGGATTACCTGCTGGGCTACGGTCTCCTGGTTCCGCTGGCGGTCATCGGCCTTAAGGAAATTTTCCGGGAGCGAAACACTGCCTGGCTCTTTCCCGCCGCGTGGGTGCTCACCGTTCCAATCCTTATGCTCTGTCCCATCCCTGCCCGCCGCAAGCTGATGGAGGGCTACCACATCTTTCTGTGCCTCATCGCGGCCCGCGGCGTGCTGTCACTTAAGCCGGCCCTGGGTCCATACTGGCGAGGGCTAGCCGCTGGCAGTCTCTTGCTGCTAAGCCTCTCCTCCGTGTACGTCATGACGCGGGACACCTACTCCATCCACATCTCCCGGCTTCCGGAACGCGAGCACATCCGGTTGGAAGCCGGGCAACTCATCTACCCCTGGAACCGGACCATGGATCGACTGTTTGCCGGCAGCCCATGGCTGGCCGGGATCTTCCTCCGCCGGGTGGATCGGTATGACCTGCCGGCCGCGCTCCTGAAGGCGCTCGCGTGGACGGCCGCGCATCTCGACCGAAAGACCGTCATCCTGGCGGCGCCCGAAACCGGATTGTTCATTCCCATGTTTTCCCCGCACCAGGTTCACGCGGGACACCTGTTTGCCACACTGCGGGCGGCCCAGAAAGAGCTGGCGGTCCGCTCGTTTATGGACGAGGGACTGCCCGACGCGGCGCGCCGTTACTTGCTCGACCGGTACGGGATCGGCGCCGTGTTTTGGGATCACTCGCTCGAACGGCTCGGCGGCTGGCGGCCGGCCAAAGCCGCATGGCTTACACGGCTTGCGACGTTTGACAGCGCAGCGAGCCCGCGACAGGAACGGCACGGCGTGCGCGTGTACGGCGTCGAGCCGGCAGCACCACCGGCGCTTCATCAATTGGGATATATCCGGACGGAGCTGAATGCAAGCGCTCTCAAGTTAGGCGGCAAAGACCTCTTCGACCGGGGTGAATTCGAGAAGGCGGCAGCACAGCTTCAGCGAGCCGCTTGGCTGCGGCCGGGTGACCGCGCAATTCGCGCCTGGCTCAACGAGTGCCAGAAACTAAAATCCGGGTCACCGAAGAGCATCCAGAACACGGTCTACCGAGAGTGAATCCTGGCAGGCGTAGTTCCGGCCAGGCAGGCAGGTACGGCGGTAGCAGGGAGAGCAGGGCACGTGGCCCCAGAGCGCTTTGTGCTCCCGGCCATACGGGCGGGTCCAGTGGGGATTGCTGGAGCCGAACAGCCCCACGGTCGGCACACCCGCGGCGGCACCCACGTGCATCAACCCTGAGTCGTTGCTCACAAAGGCGCGGCAGCGCTTCAGCAACGCCGCGGTGCCACCCAGGCTCAGCATACCGGTGGCGTTCAGCGGCGGCCGGGCCATGAGTCTAGCGATCTGCGTGGCTATCTCCCCTTCCTCCTGCCCGCCGACCAGGACGATCCGCGCTCCGCGCTCCAGCGCCAATCGGTCCCCGAGCTGCGCCCAGCGGTACACGAACCAGCGTTTGCTAGGTCCGTAGCTGGCTCCAGACGCGAACCCGACCAGGTTACCGCCACCTTTCCCTAACCGCCGGACAAACCGCTCCGCCTCGGCTTCATCTTCAGGCAACACCCGCCAGGCCAGGCGAGGTTCTTCAGGCCGGAACATGCCGACAGCCGCCCCCAGGGCGAGGTAATGCTCCACCTGGTGCACCGACCTCGGCAGGACCGGGACCGGATGCGTCAGAAAGAGGTCCCTCCCCCCCCCGCTGAATCCGACCCGAAGTGGAATGCCAGCCAGCGCAAACGCCACCGGCACAGTCAAGGTCGAAGACAGCGAGAACGCAACATCATAATCCTCGCCTCGCAGCAACTGCGAAAGCCGAAATGGTGCTCCAGCAGGCTCGTCCAGGATTTCATGAACGCCCGGTACCCGCTCGATCACCGGCCGCGTTCTTGACCTTGTCAGCACGGTCAAATGTCCCTCCGGCCAGTGAGTGCGCACGTGAGTGAGGAATGGTGTCGCCAGCACCGCATCTCCGATCCAATTCGGCGCCTTAACCAGGATCCGCGGAAATTTCACTACGCGCCGTATTTATCAAGCCGGAGGGCATGGGCCAGCGCGAGCGGCAGCAGGTCCACCGCAACGATGCGGCCCAGCCCGCCCCCGGCACAGTTCATCTCGGTGAACCGTGAGTGGCCATCAGGCCGGCACGTTAAGGCGTGCAGCAGCAGGGGCGATGGGTGCCAGGAGTGCGACTTGAGGCTTGCCGGCGTCGAGTGGTCACCGGTCACTAACAGCACATCGGGCTTGAGCGCCAGCAACCGCGGAAGCTGGGCGTCAAACTCCTCGATCACATGCGCCTTGCCTTCCCGGTTGCCGTCCTCGCCATAGCTGTCGGTCTTCTTGATGTGCAAATACACGAAATCGTAGTCCTTCCAGATCCGCTCCACCGCGGTCACCTCATCTGCCACTGCCTCCCCGTCAAAGGGAACCACGGTCATCCCCGCTAACTTGGCGATCCCCCGGTACATCGGGTAAACGGCTACGGCCGCTGCCTTCAGCTTGAAAACATCAGCATACTGTGGCAATTTTGGCGGGCTGTCAAAGCCCCGCAGCAGCAGCATGTTTGCCGGCGACTCACCTTTCAGAACCCTCTTAGATTTTTCTATGAATTTCTTCACGATGGGAACGGTTTTCTCTGAGCCCCTGGTCAGGGCCTTGGGCTCCAGCGGCGCCACCCCCTCCCGCTGTGGGTCAGTATCGGTCACGGGACGCAGCCCCTTGCCCCGAAAGAGCACCGCCGCGCGGTGCTCGCGTTCCGGCTTGATGATGACCTTCACCCGATCCAACTTGATCGCCTGGTTCAACTTCTCGCACAGACCCACACAGGTCTCTGTCGGAATTCGCCCCGCCCGGCGATCGGTGACCACGCCCTTTCCATCCACGGTGCAGAAATTGATCCGGGCGGCGAGATCGCCAGGTTGCATCTCCAGCCCCAGCCCCGCGGCGCTGAGCACGCCCCGCCCGATGTAGTATGTCACCGGGTCATACCCAAAGAGCCCGAGGTGACCTGGTCCGCTGCCGGGAGTAATACCAGGAGAAACTGGGTCGATCAATCCGAGCGCAGACTTTGGCACGATCGCATCCAAACTCGGTGTGTAGGCCTCTTCCAATTCGGTGACGTGGCGCGAGCCACCTGGCAGACCCCCGAGCCCATCTAATACACATAAAAGAATCTTGGTCCGGGCTGGCTGGACAAGCTCCGAAATAATTTCTAATTGCTTTGTTAAATTTTTATCATTTACGTTCCCGGAGTGAATCACGACAGCGATCTCACGGTCGCAAGTACTTCCTCCACATGGCCATTGACTTTGACGCTGCGAAACACCTTCCGCACGACACCTTTCCTGTCGATCACAAAGGTGCTGCGCGAGATGCCTTTGAAAACCCGTCCGTAGAGGGATTTCTTGCTGATGACCTTGTATTTGTTACATATGGTTGCGTCTTCATCAGCAATCAGGGTAAACGGCAGCTTCATTTTCTCAACGAACTTTTTGTGCAGCTTGACGCTGTCCTTGCTGACCCCCAGAACGACGGCGCCGGTGGCCTTCACTTTGGCCCAGTTGTCACGGAAATCGCATGCCTCCACGGTACATCCAGGGGTGAAATCCTTAGGATAAAAATACAGTACAACTGGCTTGCCTCCATAGTCCTTTAATGCGACCTGGTTGCCATCCTGATCGAGCGCAACAAACGCAGGCGCCTTCTTACCTTCCAGTGGATCGCGAGTGATCATATTTTTCATCAGGAGCAGATGCTATGAAAGCGCAAGGTGAAGTCGCACGGCCTCCTCAACCTTCGTCATGATCGTATCAGGAAGCATTCCTACAAGATCTCCCAAGCGGCGCTTGTCAACAGTTCGTATTTGGTTGGCTTTCACTTTGCCGGCTTCCCGGTTCCCGTATATTCCGGGCTTAAGGAGTACCTCAAAAGGATAAACTTTTTCCACGGTAGTTGTCAGCGGCAGGACGGTGACGGTTTGCGCATGGAGATTGTTGACATCGTTGGACACCACGAGAGCCGGTCTCCTCTTTGTGATTTCTGCCCCTATGGCCGGGTCTAAACTAACCCAATATATTTCTCCCCTCTTGATCAAAGGGCATCACCGGCAAGCTTATCCCAGTCCTCCAGAAGGTTTTTTTCTTCCAAGGAGGCCTGGCGATAAGCCCATGCCAGATCCTCGCTTCGGCGAGTCGATTCCTCCGCGTCCAGCTTCTCGCGCACAGCTTCAGCAATAAAATTACTCTTGTTAGATTTTCTATTGAGCCGCTCGACAATCCCTTTGGGAAGCGTGATGTTCAGTCTGCGTGTATTCATATGCTCACCCGCTGTGCATTATCAAGTCCCGATTTGTAATTGTCAAGGGGAATACACCCTTGGGGGACAAGAAGTCACCCGGCAATTAATGTCCATGTATGAGTTTTTCATCAAGCAAAACTTGTACCCCGGTGCATTCGAATACGAGATAAGCCTTACGGCGCAGGGATATTCATCTGGCATGGCAGTTGCAGCCTTTCTGTTGGCGTGACAGCACAAAAGGCCAGATGAGGATTCTCGTTTCTTCTCATGCATTCGCACCCAGCGTAGGGGGAATTGAGACGGTGTCCGGTATCCTTGCCGAGCAGTTTGTTCGGGATGGGCATGAACTGAAGCTCGTCACACAAACCCCCGGTTCAATGTGCATGCGGTTTCCTTACGACGTCATCAGACGACCTAGACCGCGGACGCTGCTGAAACTTGTCCAGTGGGCAGAGGTGTATTTCCAAAATCATATAAGCCTGAGGACAGCGTGGCCGCTGCTGTTGGTGCAACGGCCATGGATCGTCACACACCAGACCTGGATTTCACGGATGGGCGGCCTGGACAACTGGGCCGCCAGCGGGAAGAGGTTTCTCCTGCGTTACGCAGTCTCCTTATCCATCAGCCGGGCCATCGCGGAGGATCTGCCGGTCCCGTCAGTCGTCATCGGGAATCCCTATGACGACGATGTGTTCTATGAAAGGCCTGAGTCCCAGCGCACCCGCGATCTGATCTTCGTGGGCCGGCTGGTGGCAGCTGAAGGTATCTATCTGATCCTAGAAGCTATGGTCCGTCTCAGGAAGCTGGGAATGGCTCCCCGGCTCACCGTCGTGGGAGCGGGGCCTGAAGAAACATTCCTTCGCCATGCCGCTGTGGTCATGGGGTTGGCCACACAAACTGATTTCGTCGGGCCAAAGCAAGGGGAAGAGCTAGCCGAGCTGCTAAACACCCACCGTATCCTGCTGGCGCCTTCCATGTGGCGGGAACCTTTTGGCGTGGTGGCCCTGGAGGGCGTTGCATGTGGATGCGTGGTGGTTGGCTCGGCGGGAGGCGGACTCGAGGATGCCATTGGTCCGTGCGGGGTGACGTTTCTCAATGGGGACATGGAGAAGCTCACGCGGGTCTTGTATCAGCTGCTTTCCGAGCCTCGCTCGCTCGACACCTATCGCGCCCATGCCCCTCTCCACCTCGCCAAGTTTAGAAAGGCCGTCATTGCCAAAATCTACCTGAAAGTCTTCGAAGGCGCGCTGCAGAACCACCGGCCGCTCTGCTGGAGGGATCCTTGAACTCTCCAGCTCAACCGCCTGCTGACAAGCGCCCTGTGGCCGCCCCGGTCCTCGCATGAACGTCACGATCGCGGTTTGCGGCGAGTTCCACTATCACAACTACGTCAAGTATCTGGACGCCGACGGGCTCCTCAATCAGTTCATCTATTCACACCAGATGAGCAATCACGCTGCCCCCCTCTCGGTGAGACAAAACAAGCTGGTCAATATCTGGCCGAAAGAGCACCTCCTGCGAGGGCATTTAAAGCTGCTGGGGGAATGGATGTCAGCCACGTTGTTCCCCCTCTATCACGATTTATGGAAACCACTCGCCCTTAAGGAGTTAAACCGATGTGACATCTTCCATCTCATGCTGCACGGAACCGGTTCAAGGCTGATCCAACGGGCCAAAATGGATGGCAGCTTGATCCTCGGTGAGCCGGTGAACACGCACCCGGAACACGTCGTCGAACTTCTTAACGAAGAGTATGAACGGCTAGGAATCAGGAAACGCCTGCAACTCTCCCTTCCCCAGCTTAGACTGATCGAAGAAGCCAAAGAGTGCGATCACCTTCTCGTTGCTTCACACCACATCCGCGATTCCTACATCCGGAAAGGATTCGTCCCAAACCGCATTCACGTGCTGCCCTACGGTGTGGATTTGAGCCGTTTTTCCATCCCTCCCGCCAAGGATTCAGTGAGCCGTGATCCATCCTTCAGGGTGATCTGTGTCGGTCACATCTCCCCCCGGAAGGGTCAGATTGACCTGCTGGAGGCGTGGAAAGAACTCCACCCTCACAACGGAGAGCTGCTCCTCATCGGCTCAGTTTCGCAAGAGATGAAACCCATCCTTGCCCGCTACTGGGGACTCTTCACCCATCTTCCACACGTCTCCAACGCAACCCTGCGTGATTATTACGCCCGCTCTTCGGTCTTTGTGCTCCCGTCGGTGGAAGACGGATTTGCCGCGGTGTGCACCGAAGCGATGGCTTGCGGCCTGCCGGTCATCACGACCACGCAGACTGGAGCCTCGGAACTTCTGACGCACGGCCAGGACGGATTCGTCGTACCTATCAGATCGCCTCAAGCCATCGCAGGGTACCTGGACCAACTCTTCCAACAACCCGGCCTGAGGCGCTCCATGGGCCAGGCTGCACAGGCCAAGGCACGCTCAAGTTTGTGCTGGGAGATGTACGCGCGCAAGCTCTGCCGACTCTACGAGTTGCTGCACTCGAGCCATGACCACCACAGGCAGAACCTCCAGATATCCCGTATCCCGTCACCCACCTCCCGTGCTGGCGGCGCCGGCCTCTGGGTGAGTGCAGACCGCAGGATCGGGCTGGGGCACCGGCGCCTGGCCATCCGTGATGTAAGCGGCATGGGCAGCCAGCCGATGGCGTCAACATGGACTTCGTCAGCAAGGTAGCATCTCAGGCCGGGCTTAAGGTGGCCCTCTGCGGCTCAGGCGGGGACGAGCTCTTCGGAAGCTATCCGAGTTTACAAGACGTCCCGATGATCGCCAACGCCGCACGGCCACCGGCCCGGTTTCCCAGGGTGGTCAAATGATCCAGACCGATTGCCATCCATGTCCCACCCTTGGAAACACGTGGGCCGGCTCACTCCTGCGCTCCCTCGCCACACTGCCGTATCGAATCAGGTATGGGACGCCTGGCTGGGCCGAGCCTCCTTTTGGAGAAGGCCGTCTGCTGGAGGTGGGTTGTGGAGCGGGCGTCTTCCTGGGGCAGATGGCTGGCCTGGGCTGGAGGTGCTGGGGGATTGACCCCAGCCCACTGGCGGTTGCAGAAGCCCGAAGGCGGGCGCCGACGGCGGTCATTATTCAAGGCACCCTGGAAGATGCTCCTTTCCAGCGGCAGTTTGACCTCGTGGTCATGTCTCACGTTCTCGAACACCTGCCCAACCCTGTCAAAATATTGCGCCGCTGTCATTGGCTGCTGGCTCCGGGAGGAAAATTATTCATAGGGCTTCCCAATCTTGACAGCATGGAGGCCAGGCTGTTCCCCCAAAGCTGGCAAGGGCTGGATATTGCACGCCATCTGACTCACTTTCGGGAGCCCGTGATCCGCAACCTGCTTAAGGGGACGGGGTTTA
>CAZPLZ010000146.1:0-8367 GCA_964587525.1 uncultured bacterium
TCCGGACGCGACGGGATGCTGAACGTGCCAGCGACGGAGCAGCGCGCAGCGCAGGGCGGCCCCGCGACCGCGAGGCCCCTCCGATCCGTCCTGCCTTTGAGATGGTTTTTTCTGTATCCTGCTATTTCTTTGGTGGCTTCTTCCAGAGGTCCTTTCCAAAAAATGTGAGCGGGCCTGAAGCCGCGTACACTTCGCCGTACACCTGGAAGTCTTCACCCCGGCCCCTGATCTGAATCGTGGACTTTGGGGAGATCAGGGCCACGTTGAGGGCGGCCACACCGCCCGGAGTCACCGCGTAGTTCACGCCGTTTCCGAACCTGATGGTAAGATCCCAGTCCAGGCGTTCCGTGAACGCGTCAGGGTCAAGTTTCTTGCGGCGGGGCGGGGTTTGAAGGCGGCCCTCCTCAAGAGTGATCTCGCCGTGCAGCGCCGGTCTGGCGGGTGAACCGTCGAGCCGGATTTTGCCCCTGGCGAGTCCCTTGAAGAGGCGGGGCAGCCCGTCGACCTGAATCGCCGCGGGGGCGGTCATGGTCACAGCGTACGACTGTGGGACGAGACCCCGGTGGGTCGCCTCGCCGGCGATAAGCACAGCGGTGCCGGCCTTATCGTTCAGGGTGGCAGCGAACACGGCCTTTTTTCCCTTGAAGTCAATCCGCCCCTCCGTCATGGTAAGCTTTGAAAATCCTGTGGGCGGAGTGTAGGAGCCGGGCGTTAAGATCAACGAGCCGTCAAGGGAAGGGTTGTCGGGGTCGCCTGAGATGGTGATCTGTCCTTGTCCGACAACGTCTGACTCCTCGACAAACCCGAACGGCTTGAGATACCCGAGGAGCAGCCGCTTCACGGAGAGGTTCAGGTGAAGCCTCTTCTGGGGGAGGAACGTCAGCGACCCTAAGCCTTGCGCCTGAAGCTTTCCTGCCCGCCTAACCCTGCACTGGCTGAACTGAAACGACTGGCCTGGCGTCCCCTTTAAGCGGACCTCAAGCACGTCGAAGGGGAACTCTCCCCACTGTCCGTCAGTCACGGAGATGAAGCCAGACAGCGGTGGATCTTGCGCTTGCCGCCAGGTCAGCTCCGTCTCAGCCAGCCCCTTCAGGGGCGGCACGCCCAGGACCATCAAGATGGGGGCGGCGGGCAGCCGGTGGCCCTCGAGGAGGAAGCGCTTGGGGACGTTGGGCGCCGGCCACACGCCGCTGAGTTTCATGACGGCTTCTTCCGGCCCCTTCAGGATGACCCACGTGCCCCCGGCGCGGTCGTCGTGTTCGACGGTGATTTCTGTGCCGGCCACAGACACCGTTCCCAGCACCTGCCAACTGGACTCCTGTGGCGAGTTGAGGATCCAGCGGTCCCTCCGCTTGGTGAGGTGCAACGTGATGTCGTTGGGGGTGCGGTCATTGAGCTTAATCCCGGTCAGCTTGAATGTGGCGGTCCCCTGATCACCCGTGATGCGGGACGTAAAGTTTCCGCGGGATAACGTGCACGCGGCCTTTCCGACCGGCACGTTGTCCCAGGCGAAGGCGCCGTCCAGTACATGCGCTTCCCCCTCGGTCCTGTAGCGCGTCGGGTAGAGTGTGTACTGGCCGCCGTCGCCCTCGATGGATCCTTCCAGCTCGGCCTGGCCTTCGGCCACGGTCACCCGGAGGCTCCCGGAGCCCAGCCGCTGGTCGCGGACGGCGAAATCCTTGAGCTGGATCCAGCCGTTGGCTTGAACCGAGTTCCCCTGGCGCTGAAGCGCAAACCCTTGTGTTTTCAAACTCCCGTCCATGTCGGGCAGCGTCTTGAACCTTTTGAAGGTACGCAGCAGCGGGATCCATGGGGACAACTTGGCCTCCGCCGCGGTGAAGGTGAGCGCGTAGGTGTGAAGGTGGTCCGCGTCAATCCAGCCTTTCGCGCTGAGATCGCCGCGCGACCAGCGCAGGGTTGCAGCCAGCGACGCGTGGTTCATAGGGCCCTTGAGGGTCACAGAGCCGGAGACCTTCTCCGCTGGCGCGGGCATGGCAAACATGTGCGTGATCGGTGAAAGGGGCAGCTCGCTGAACGCTGCGGTCAGTGACACGGCTTGCGATCCGTTTTTTTCGACTCGCAACACGGCGGACAGGATATCCTCCCACGAGGCTTTAGCACTGAAACGGCCTCCACTCCCCCAGGACATCGACCCCGTGAACTCAGGATACGCGACGTCGTTCAGACGCACGGCGGTAAGTTTCAGGTTGAGCGTGGAAGCTTCTCCGTGTCCGCTCGCCGACAGCTCAGTGCGCGTGGTGAGGTTGGTGCTTCCAACTTTGAGAGACGCGATTTCGAATGTGCCTGAGCCGTCCCACCCGGAGTCGGTGAGCGCGAACACCCCGTTGCCTTCTGCGGAACAGCGGGGCCCGAGCAACTGAGCGTGGGTGAATGTTGTTGTCCGGCCCTGGCTCTGAAGGGCGCAGGTGAGTGTGCCGCACTTGAGGTCGCGCCAAGTCAGCGCACTCAACGTCAGGTCCGCAGTGAGTGCGGGATCTTTCAGGGTGCCGGAAATGTTGCCTGAGGCCGTGATGACCGCCGCTGAGCGCTTGAGGAGACCGTGGCGCTGATCCAGGTAGAGCGTTGGCAAGGAGGCACCGGTCAGCGTGACCGCAGCCTGAACCTGGTGCGGGGGGTCGCTCCTCACCGTGCCACTGAGGCTGGCTTTGGCGTGGCCAGCCCCGTGACCGCTGAGCGCCACCCGCCATCCGCTGGCTCTTCGTACCCCACGTCCGGTCAGTGACCATACCCGGTCGTTGGTCTTCGCGGCAACGCGAAGCGTGTTCTTAGACCAGGAGAGTGATCCGGAAACGTCGGGTAGGTGCTGGGCGCGTGGGGAAAATTTCCATGTCAGCTCGGTACGAGGCAGGGTGGGTTTCACGAAGCCCTGGACTGTCAGGTCGCCGGCAGGCGTCTTCACTGATACACGATCCAGGTTGACGTGCGTGCCGCGGTCCAGGACGGCAAGCGTTCCTTCGATGACCCATCCCGCCCCTGCCGGCTGCAGGACAACGTGGAGTTGGTTACCCTGGCAGCGTCCCTTCCCGGTGATGCCCTTGAGGGGAAGCGGCAGCCCTGGCACCGTGGCGGTAACATCTGCCACCTTAAAGGTTCCATCTGCGCCGGCGAAATTCCACCGGGTGCCGGTCCCCGTACGGGTCAGATTCACCGTGAGGGAGGCGGAGGCCGTGCCCTGCTGAGGTCGTGCAGTCCAGCCAAGCAACCCAAGGCAGGGGCGCAGCGGCGTAAGGTTCAGCCGGTTCAAGTTCAGAGCGAGCGTCCAGGCGTTTGCTGAATAGCTTCCACGGACCTGAACACCTCGCCGCGGGGATTGAGGAGCGGTCAGCTTGAGCGAGTAGCCCAGCCTTCCGGAGCTGCCGGGAACGAGTTTCGTGTCAATGTCCGAGATGGTGATCACCTTGCGCTGCGGGCTAGGTGTCCGCAACAGCAGGCGGCCGCCCGTGGTTTCAAGCGTCGCGCGGGGAGGTGGGCTGAACCACGGGGACTCCGCCGGCAAACCATGGTTCTTGAGTGGCAAGGTCACCGTGAATTGCGGTTTGACCAGTTTCACGTGACGCAGACCGGAGGCCACGTCAAAATTACCCCGCACCAGCGCCATGAGGTCAAAGGTGAGCCGGAGCTCTTGGATGAGCGCAGAGTGCGGATCGTCCAGCGTGCCGATGGCCACATTTCGTAACACGAGGGTGGACAGGCCGGACAGATCGAGGGTCTGGAAGGTCGCGTGAGGCTTGACGGTGGTGAGGGCGCGTGTGATTCCGAACCGCATGGAGGCCAGCATCAGCGGCCGCCACCACCACAGATACGCTGACATCGCCAGTGCACCCAGCGCCGCCAGGATGAACAGCCACCGCCGCCCGCGAGGCTTTATCGAAATTGTGAGAGATTACTCGTAGCGGAGGGCTTCGGACGGGTGCAGGGCGGCGGCGCGGCGGGCGGGCCAGAACCCGAACCCGATGCCGACCGCGGCGGAGAAGCCGACAGCGAGCACGACGGACGACAACGTTACGCTGACCGGCCACTCCATGGCCAGGGCCAATCCGAGCGCCACGCTGACCCCGAGCAGAATGCCGATAACGCCGCCGGCCATGCTCACGGAGGTGGCCTCCACCAAGAATTGAAACAGAATGTCTTTCCGGCGGGCGCCCACCGCTTTGCGCAGCCCGATTTCACGGGTGCGCTCGGTAACGGACACCAGCATGATGTTCATGATCCCGATGCCGCCCACCAGCAGGCTGATCCCGGCAATCATGGCCAGAAGCCAGGTCAGGGAATTGGTCATATCGGCATAGGTCTCCCGCATGGCGACCCAGTTGCGGACCGTGAACGCGTCGGATTTTCCACCTTGTAGGCGATATCGGCGGGACAGAAAACTTTTGATCGCGGTGATCACTTCCTCCATGTTGGCGCTCCGGTCCACCTCGATATCGATGACGCTGATGTAACGCGTGCCCGCGAAGCGATACATACCTGTTGACAACGGCATGAGAATGAGATCGTCCGGATCGAAACTGCCCATGGCGCCTTTTTCCGGCAAAATACCGATCACGGTATAGGGCACCCGGTTGAGCCGCACGGTCTGTCCGATCGGGTTGTCGCCTGCATCGAACAATTCTCTGATGACGGTATGGCCGATCAAGCAAACTCTTGCGCGTGAGGCGAGTTCGCGCTCCGTGAAAAACCTACCGGCCGATGGCCGGTAATGTTGCAGGTCCGCATACACCAGGGTGCAGCCGGCTACCCGGGTTCGATAATCGCGGCCATTCGCGGTCACTACTGTATTTGTTCTCCAGACGGTTGGGGCGGTCCGTTGAATGGCATGGTGCGCCTTGCGAATGACCTCCGCATCCTCCACGGTGAGTCGGGTCACAGAAGCGGCACGGCCGCGCCCGTCCGACCGGCGATAATTGGGGTGAACCGAGATGACGTTGGTCGCAAATTTGGAGAAACTTTCCTCCATTTTTCTTTTGACACCGTTGCCCAGGGACATCACGGCGATGACCGCAGCGACGCCGATCGTGATGCCCAGCGTGGAGAGGAAGGCGCGAACTTTGTTGGCCGCGAGCGCCCGGATGGCTCCCTGCGTATGGGCGCGGATGCTGGCAAGCACCGGCAGGACACCAGAGCGGCGCGGGGCGGCTTGATTGGAGGTCGCGGCGCGGCGCGCGCCCGCATGCGTTGTTGGTTCCCGCTGACGCCGATCTGATATGATCCGCCCATCCCGCATCCAGATCTTGCGGCGGGCGTACCTGGCGATGTCCAGTTCGTGCGTGACCAGGATGATCGTCAGGCCGGCCCGGTTCAGTTTCGCCAGCAGTCCCATGATCTCGCGCTGTGTATGCGAATCCAGGTTGCCGGTGGGTTCGTCCGCCAGGATGAGCTTGGGCTGATTCACCAAAGCCCTGGCGATGGCGACCCGCTGCTGCTGGCCTCCGGAGAGCTCGCTGGGGCGATGGTGGAGCCGGCTGGTGAGCGTGAGGGTCTTGGTCAGGCGGGCAAGACCGGCGTGCTGGCGGCTGTCCTGGTAGAGGAGCGGGAGTTCGATGTTCTCGCTCGCTGACAGCCGGGGCAGAAGGTTGAACTGCTGGAAGACGAACCCGATGGCGCGCGCGCGCAGGAGCGCCCGCTCGTCGTCGGTGAGACCCGAGGTGTCCACGCCGGCCAGCTGGTAGGAGCCGCTGTCGTACCCGTCCAGCAGGCCCAGGACATTCAGCAGGGTGGATTTGCCGGATCCCGAGGGTCCCATCACGGCCACAAATTCTCCCTGTTTGATGTCCAGCGAGACCCCGCGTAATGCGTGCACGGGTGTGTTGCCCATCCAGTAGGTTTTGTCGATCTGACGCAGGGAAATGAGGTTCATCGTTTCTGTCTCTTGCTCTTGCTCATCGTGCGGGGGACTTTGCGCTTCAACCGTCCGCCCCCGGGGAGAAACGGGCTTGAAGTGTTCGCCAGGGTGCTCGGCGGAATGGCCTGATCTGAAATGAGCAGCACGTCCCCCTCCGCGAGGCCTGCGGTGACCTCGACGAGCGCCCCATCGGAGATCCCGATGGTCACGGGCTTGAACTCCGGCTCAGTTCCGGCCTTGGACTGCTTGAGGAGGACGCGCAGTTCTCCATCGACATCCGAAAACGCTTCCGCGGGGACGATCAGGATGTCCCGCTTTTTTGCCACGGTGACGGCCACGGTGGCGGTCATCCCCGACCGCAGCACGTCCGAAGTTTTAAGGAGCGCGATTTCCAGATCGTAGACCGTAACATTGTTGGAGACGCGCGCCTCGAAGGCCAGGTGATCGACGCGACCGGGGAGCCGGATTTCCGGATAGGCATCCAAGCTGATCGCGGTTTTCTGTCCGAGTTTGATCTTTCCCATGTCGGTTTCATCAATTTGAGCGCGGACGATCAAGCGGTCGGCCATAACGAGCACGCTGGTGCCGGTACCGATGGTCTGTCCCGGTTCGGTGCGACGGGCGATGATGAATCCATCCAGCGGTGCGACCAGCGGGATGGGTTTGTACACCTCCTCCCACTTGGCCGTTTCTTCCGGACCCTTGGCCCGCGCGGCATCGAGAAGGGAAGCCCGGTCCATCGAAGAGATCCAGGCCAGGATCTGTCCCTGCTTGATGGTATCGCCTTCGTCCACCAGGATATCGTCAATGCGCCCGGCTCGGGTGGGCCGTAACTCGATGCGATTTTGCGGGCTGACGTCTCCCGCGGCGGTGATCACGATCTTGAGGTCTCCCTTGGTCACGATATGCTCCTCATACGTGACCGCTTCCTGGTTTTGCCGGGTCATCCACCAGATGGACAGGCCGGCCGCGACCAGCACGATCGCCCCGCCCAACACCCATTTCCAGCGCCGGGAAGTACGGGGTACGTGTCCCACACGAAAAGTGTGTTGGAGTTGATGTTTCATGGTTTAACGGAAAACCCCTCCCCTCGTATTCGTGCCCACTCGGCTTCTCCATTCAAGACATCGCGGCGCGCCTGGATAAAACGGCGTTCGGCCTGGACCAGCTCGCCCTCAATGATATCCCACTGTACGAAACCCAGCAGTCCGTTGGCGTACCGAGCCTGGCCGATGACCGCGCGCTGCCGGGCAGCTTCAAGAAATTGTTTGCGGACGGCTTGCGCTTCGTAGGCGTCCGTATAAGTGAACAGGGTCGATTGCAATGCGATTCGTGTGTTCCGCCAGGCTACCGTCAAGGATTCCTGCGACTCTTGGACTCCGGCGCGAGCCACTTGGTGGTCAAACCACCGTTGGCCGCCACGGAACAGGGTGTACGAAATTCTTGCGTCGGCACTCCAACTGCGATCCATGTCCGATATTGCCCCCCGTCCGCTCCGGCTGACGTCCGCCGAGGCGCTCAGGGAAGGCCAGAATGACGATGCTGCGCCGGTGAGCTGGGCCTTGGCAATTTCCACGCGCGCCCTGGCCTGGGCCATTGCCGGGGTCTGCTCTGCCAGGACCTCCAGGCTGGGGGAGGTTGGGGGCGGTGTCACGGTCCAGTTCTGCTGCACCGTGAGCGGGGCAAACTCGTCACGTCCTATCTCGCGGGCCAGCCTCTGCTGGGCCAAGGTGAGTGCCCGCCGCGCCCGGGACACTTCGAATGCGGCCTCTTTGGCGTCGGCTTGCGAGCGCATGGCGGTCCCAATGTGTTCTCGCCCCGCTTCGTAACGCAGCTGGACCAGATCGGCATTGCTTGCGCGTCGCTTGGCGATATCTTCCTGCACCTTCACATTTTCCTGTCCGAACATCACGTTGATAAACTCCCGGCGAAGCCGCTGGCGCAAGTCGGCTTCCTCCTGGCGCAAACGGGAGGATTCGCTGCGCGCGGAGGCCGAGGCCCGCCGGTAGTCAGCGACCGTGGAAAAGCCGGAAAACAACGACTGCGAGACCTTGAGGCCCAGGGAGTAGTGAGGGCGGCGGATCCTTTGAAAGTAAAGCCGCTTCTCCGTGTCGGAGTCCGAGCCCACCGCGGAGGTGGTCACCCTGGGAAGAAATCCCCCAAAGGCGGCATTACGCCTGGCCTTGGCCGCCTTCAGGCGGTGACGGGCCCGGCGAAGGGCCGGATTATTCATACGGGCCTCTTGCACGCAGTCCTCCCACGTTAGCTCCTCGGCCGCAACAATGTTGGAGAGAACCAGCGACGCGGCAAGCGTCATGATGAAACGCCGAATATGCAATGTCAATTTTCGGCTGTATATTCCTCCATATAATATACGTCAACTGGACTGCGTTTTCCTTCTCCCCCCTTCGGGGGGAGAAGGGCAGGATGAGGGGGGTGAACTTCCGAAACGAGGGCTCTTGAGAGTCCGAAGGATAACTTCGAATACAGAATGAGGTTCCTTG
>CAZPLZ010000147.1:0-8361 GCA_964587525.1 uncultured bacterium
CACCGCCATGAAGCCGCCAGCGATCCAGGTACCAATCCCCCTCACCCTCCCCTCTCCCCCGCCGAGCGGGGGAGAGGGACAGGGTGAGGGGGGCGACTTCGGAACTGCAAGAGCCGCCACCAGGATCCAGAACAATGCGGCGGTAGCGGCAGAAGCGGGGTTTGTCAGATGCACCACCCAACAACTGGCCACAGCCGGCAGCAGCGGCGAGGACCGGCCCGCCCGAGCCGCCGCCAGCAAGGCCCACAGGTAAAAGCCCAACCCCAGCAGCCCCTGCGTCGTTGCGAGGCTCACCAGCTCGTTGTGCGCGGACGCCGGCAGACGCAGGTGAACCGCTTCCCCCATTGCACCTGGCGGCTCAGCGATGAAGTACGCATACGAGGCAACGGAGAGAAAATGAGCATGGAAGAGATCAGGGCCGATCCCCAGCCAAGGATAAACGCAGACGAGCCGGCCAGCCGCCTTCCAAATTTCTGGGCGGGCTCCCATGAGGCTGGCGAGCGACCACATCCGGTCAGCCGGGCTGAGAACCAATGCCGCGATCAACGCCATCGCGCACAGTCCGGCACCCCAGCCTGCCATCGACCGGGGTGAGAGGCTCATCACCGGATGAACACAACCACGGCGATACTGCCAGAGGACCACTCCAACGCCGCAGGCAAGCGCCAGTAGAGCTGAACGCTGCCCCGTGACCACCACACCCACAACCAGAGCGACTCGAAAGATCCAGGCCGGCCAACCACGTAAGGTACGAACTGCAAAACTCAGCCAGAACGCGCAGGCGAGAAAATTACCCAGATGCACCGGGTTGCCCAGTGTGGCAAACAGCCAGTAGCTGGACTTCAATTCGGGATTCCATGGAATCGGATCGAGCTGCAATTTCTGCAGGAGAGCGTACACCAGCATGACCACCGCTGCTCCAAGAGCGCCGAAGAACACCTTGTTCGCCAGCACGCGCGTCAGCCACGCCGAAGCGATGAGCGCCCCGAGCACGAGCGTACCTACCTGAGAGGCGCCCATCCAGGAGCCTTGCTCCCCTGCCCAGCTCACGACGGCGGCACCGCTTACAGCGCACGACACAAGGGCGGAAACCGCCAGCCCTATCAGCGGGAGTGTCAGCGGGGATTGAACCAACCGTTGCCGCTTGCCAGGATCTGCCAGCGCGAGGACCACGAGCGCTAACGCGAGGGCTTGAAAGACGATCACTTTAGGAACTTCGATGTTGTCGGCAAACCCGATCCACATCACCAGCGGAACGAGGGTAAGGGTGGAGATCATGCTGACCTCCCCTAACTTTTTCTGCATCTGCTCCAGTTTTAAACTTGAGACTAAGTTTTTCCGGTAGCAAGGGCCATGCCGTGGTCCAGGAGACGGCGCCACTCCAGCTCCTGCAAACGCAGCAGAGTTTCGAGCGCGGCGGTGGGTGAGCGGCTCGACCGAGCCTGCTCGCAGGCTTCAACAAAGACCAGCGGCTCCCAACGGCCAGAGCGGCGCAACGCGTCGCCTAATTTTTTGAGACTGGAATCCTTGCTTCCCGTGACCACATCCAGCGCGGCGCGGCCCAGCGCTTCGTACACCTGGGCAGGCGCCTTGACCCTCCGGTACCAATAAGCCGAGTTACTAGCGTCCGGCTCGCGGCGGTGCAACATGGCGTGCCACCAACTCCCCAGATAAGATGGGATACCCTGCGCCAGTTCGTGCGCCTCCTCGAACCCGTCACAGGCCACGTAGAGCCCGCACAGGACCGCCCGGCCCGCTTCTTCGTTGATGATCGTAGTATCCAGCAGGCTCGCTGGCGTCAGAGCCTTCAGCGCTTGCAGGCCCTGTCCAACCGGCGCTCCTCTGGTGAGGCGTTTCAGCGGCGGTTCTGTCGCCGCTGTGGCCAGCTTCACGATTTCCTCAAGGCGCACAGGAACGCTTTTATCGTATCACTATGGTGTAATAAAATTTAACGAGCGCATGATTGGCGTCGGGATCGATCTGGGCTTCTCCTCAACCAAAGGCATTGCCATCCGGGTGCTCGAGGACGGCCATATCTCCCTGCTGGAGGCGGTGCTGATCCCGTCCGCAGAGGTGACGACCCGCGCCGGTGAGCTGGCTTCCGCGCTCGCCAGGCACCGGCCGTCACGGTTCACCCGCCCGCCGCTGTCCCTGTGCGTGTCACATCCTGACATCTTCTTCGACCGGGTGCGGCTGCCGCTGACGACGGAGACCGGCGCCGTGACCGAGGAGGAGATCCGCGGATGGCTGGCCGAGGGAAAAATTCTTCCCCCCACCGCCACCAAAATGAAGGAAGACCTGTGGGATTTCCAGGTCCTCCGGTTGTTCCGCCGCGCCACCGACCTGGAGCAGTTGGGCAAGAAGTACGCCGTCGGCCTGTTTGCCCGCATCCCGCGGGCCGTCGCCGACTCCGTCCCGGTCTTCAAGCCGCTGCCGGTGAAAGGGCTGGAGCCGTCCGTGCTCGCCGCACTCAACGCCTGCCTTCAACTCACCCCACCGGCAAAAGGCCAGCCGACCCTGTTCATGAATTTAGGCCTCCATCAGGTGCAGGCTGTCCTCCTCGCCGACCGCGAGGTGCTCCGCGTGGCCATCGCCCCTCTCGGAGACTTCACCGACATAGTGGAAAAGCTGGCGCGGCTGGAGCCGGGAAAGGCGGAGCAGCGGATTCAAAACGCTGACCTGACAGCCACGGACGCGGTGAGCGTGGCCATCAAGGACGTGATCTCAAAAGTCCTGAAGAAAATCCAGGCCATGGTTGGCGGGGAAGACGAAACCTCGGTTCCCCACCCGCAGCAGATCCTGCTCTGTGGAGGCTTAGCGTCAGTGAAGGGGATGTCCCGGTTCGTCAACTCGACCCTGAATATTCAAACCGACACCCTCATCCAGCCGGAGCGGTTGCAGTCCACCCTCGCTCTGCCCGCCCCGTATCCGATCTTCGCAGGCGCGATGGGTGCGGCGTTACGCTCCGCTGGCGCGGTACCGCTGCCGCTCATGCCCCGCAAACAACTTCCCCGGGCAGCCAGGGCGCAACCCGCCCCCGCTCCGGTTGCGGCCGGCCAGCCCGTTGCTGCGCGAGCGCCAACCGCTCCGGTCCCAGCGTGGGCAGGCGCGTTTCGCGACCTGCCCGAGCGGCTGGGCTGGGGTTGGGTCGCCATCGGCGCCGTTGCGCTGGTGGCTTCACTGCTCATCCTGTGGTACCCCAACTGGCCGGGCGGGGAGAGCGGCAAGAAGCGGCGAGAGCTTGCACTGCTGACGGTGGAGATGGACGAACTGAGGCGGCAGGACGGGCTGATCAAGCAATATGTCTCGCTCACGGGCAGTGGAGGGCTGCTGCTGTTCCCGTGGGGGGCGGTCATCACCGAGATGGCCAGCAAGATGCCGCGCGGGACATACATCACCAACATCAACGCCAACCAGGAGCGCCTGCTGGTCGGAGGACGTGTGAAAGGCAGCCCGAGCAGACAGGTTAAACGCATCGTCGAAGGGCTGAAGAAGGCTCCCATGATGAAGCGGCTGGGCCTGACACCTCCGGAGCTGTAGATGGCCGCGCCGATCCCCGCGCCCGCACCCAAGCCTGATTCCAAGCCCAAACCTGGCCCGGCCCGGCCTGCTGCAACGCCAGCTCCGACGGCAGCCAGGGCAAGAGCGCAACCCCCACGCCGCACCGGGCCGGACAGGTGGATGCTCATCGCGGCCACCATCGCCATCGCCTTGCTGCTGGTACTCCTCACCCGTTCCAGCCTTCTGTACATCTCCACCCTACGGCTCCAATATAAAATCGACAGCCTGACCCGCACCCGGCTTCAGGCGGACATGATCCGGGAAGCCTGGGTGGAGCTGGCTAATCAGGGAGCCACGCTCAAGGAACGGCTGACCCAATCCGCTGGGTCGCTCGATGAGCTCAAGCGCCACATCCGTGCCGCTGCAAAATCCGCAGGCGTTTCGGTGACAATCCAAGAACTTGAGCCCAAAGACCAGCCAGGGGCCGTGAAGCGCGCCTTGAGGGCCGCCGCGCAGTTGGTGACCGGCGAATCAGAAAAAATCAAAGGCCAGTCAGGCACGCTCCTCAACATCACCGGAACGGCCGCGGAGGGACGCATCTTGAAGCTGCTGGTGGCCCTGGACAGCCTCCCCGCGGTCGCCGAAACGGACGAACTGCAACTGACCGGAACCGGCAGAGGGTGGGCGTCCATGAAACTTTCCTTGCACTACTACGAACTCAAGCCCAAGGTCGCCGCGAAACTCAAAGACTTTGTTGAGCAGCTCCCCGCCGTTCCCCGCAGCAACGGCGCCGTGGCCGGACCCGAACGGACGGTCTTCCTGCCGCACGTGGTGTCCAAGGAAAAAGCGCTGCGGGGGTGGCCCAAGATCCTGCTCAGCGGATTCACGGGAGACCTCGCTCTGTTTTTCGTGGGCGGCAAGGACTACTCCTTAACCCCGGGCAGCGTGGTGACCCGGGACATCGTCTACTCCTACAAGCTGGCGGTGAACCAGGCCATGCTCAGACGCAAGCGGGACGGCACCGAGGTCATCCTGACCGTCGGCAGCCCGGAGTTCGAGCTCCCCCACCACAAGATACGCGACATGAGCGAATTCATCCTAACCCTCCAGAAGCGCACCCCCAGCGATCTGTTCACCCCCACCGACCAGCCATGAAAAGATTTGCTGCTCTAGCTACTTGGCTGGCGTTGGTGGTCTTGCCAGCGCAGCTCCAAGCCGCCGTGAAGATGATCGAGGTGCCGAACGCCAGCTTTGAAGACGGCGACAAATTTCCAGACGGGTGGGAATCGGACCGAAAAGACAGATTCGAGCTCGATGAAGACCCCGAAGACGTCATCCACAAAGAGAAATCTTTACGTGTCTCGTCAGGCAAGTGGGACTGGTTCGACGCCAAGCTGCACTTGAAACGATTACCGGAGGAGGAAACCATTTCCATCGGCTGCTGGATCAAGCTCAACGATGTCAAGAACCCCGGCGAATCGGAGAGAACGTTCAGCGTGGTCCTGCGCTACATGTTCGAGGACAAGAGCGAAACAACAGAGGAAATATTCCCCCTCAAGGGCAAAGACACCCACGGCTGGAAGTGGTACACCAATACAAAACTCAAAAAGGTCCCTCAAAACTATGTATCAGCCAGCCTGTTCATCGAGTGCCACAACGTTGAAATCAAGGAGGCTTGGTTCGACCGGCTCGTGATCGTAAAAGGCAAAGAGCTGCCGGCGGCGACCCTTACTACCTCCCAGGATGTCACGGCGCAGATCGATGTCTTGAAGTCAGCGATCACGGCGGCCCACGCCGCCATCCGGGAAAAGGCGCTCGAGCTGTCGAAACTCAAGGTGGAAGCGCGCAAGGCGAGTTCGGAGACGCTCAAAGAGGTCTCAGGAGCAAAAGGCCAGACCCGTGCCCTCATCCTGCTGGTGAACGAGCTGGTGAACGAGGCGCAATCACTTGTCCAGAAGGCTGAGGAGGAAAAAGACAGGCCGTTATTCGCCAGAAAAGCAAAGGAGGCAGAGCGGGCGGCGGCCCGAGCCAAAGTCAAGGTGACCGAGGCAGCCAAGGCGCTCGAGGCGGCGGAACGGAAGCAATTGCAGAAAACCCCTAAGGCCAAGGTGGAGGAAACTTCCGAGGCCAAAGCGTCGACAATCTCCGAGGCCGAAATAGAGGAGCTCTCCGCAGCCAAGGTGGACGCTGCCTTGAAAGCACTCAAAGAAGCCTTGCAATCAATCGAGGCTGTGGAAACGGCCTCGACCAACCCCCTCACCCTGGCTGGCACGTGGGGTGGCGGGGTGTTCAGGCTGGATTGGGTGTGGGAAGACAACGCGATGAGGTGGAAATGGAACGAGGTCAGCCAGCAGCTCCGCCAGCCATATCTGGAGTTCCTAACCGCCGGCCCCGACGGCAACCTCTACTGTGGTGGCACGAACAAGGACCTCTACCGGAGTGAGGATAACGGGAGAATCTGGACCTGGACCCCCACCGCGCTGCCGGCAGCCGGGAACGGCTTGGCCATCGATCCCGAAAAGCCCGGGCAGTGGCTCCTCACCAGTTGGGGCGGCGGGGCCTGGTGGACCGAAACCGGGGGCCGGGGGGGGAGCCGGGGCTGGGAAGAAGGAAAGGCGCCTTCCCCCTTCATGCGCGCCCCCCGCGCCGTGCGCAACGACGGAGCTCGCCAGACCGAGTATTACGCGATCGCCGATGGGAACACGATCGTTCGGGCGCGGGAATTCCAGGGCGAATGGGAGACGGTGGCCACCATGCCGCGCGGGATTCAAGCCTGGGACGTGGCTATCAAACCTGGCGCGCAGGCCACGCTGCTGGTGGCCACGGACGTGGGCATCGCCGAGGTGTCCAAGGCCGGAAAGGTCACCTTCCCCAAGCTGGAAGTCTCCACCACCAACGCTCGCAGCCTCATGGTGGTGGATGACCGGGTGCTGATCGGCACTGCGGGGAACGGCATTGTGGAGTGGACAATCCCCTCCGGGACCGAGCCGCCCCGCGCCACGGTGGTCAATAGAAATCTGGGAAACAAGAACGTTTACACGCTGGCGCTTTCCACTCATCCCAAGCCGAAGGTGTACGAACAAGAAGCCAAAGCGGTCATTCCACGAGTCTGGACCCCCAGGAACGAAGGCCTGCTGAGCCCGTTCATCAACGGAATTGCGGTTGCGGTGAAACCCACGGATGAGGATGTCCTGTACTTAACCGCCCGGGACGGATTTTACAAGAGCACTGACCAAGGGGCGAACTGGAAACCCTTCAATGACGGGCTGGCCGGCCTGAACCTGGGGCGGATCGCCGTGGACCCCAACGATCCGAATAAAATCTATCTGGCGCCGAACTTCGGCGTCCCTCTCGGCGTTCATAAAAGCACCGACGGGGGAAAGACCTGGACGCAGAAAATCAAAGGTTTAGACGACTTGGCAGTGTTGTGGATCGCACTCGACCCGGACACGCCGTCCACGGTGTACATCACGACCATTGGCACTGGGGTGTTCGTGAGCTGGGATTCAGCAGACAACTGGACACGCTACTCCGAAGGCCTCAGCGGCTTCTTCGGCCTCAGCGTCGTGCCCGGCCCCTATGAGCCAAAAAACTTGTTCGCAGGCATGGCGTTCGCGGGGGTCTCCCGATATAACAGCACGCTTAATAAATGGGAAGAATCCAAGAAGGGGTTCACCGCAATCCATGCTTGGGAGCTCGCTCAAAACCCGAACGACGGAGAAGTCTGGCTGCTCGCCAGCATCGGTGGTGGTCTATTCAAGTCAGAGAACAGTGGGGACACCTGGCGACAGATCGCCGGCCTGCCCACGCAGAACACTTCCTTCGTCGTGTACCATCCAAAGAAAAAAGGTGTGGTGTACCTGGGCAGCAGCAACAGGCTCACCATCGGGGGAGTCCCAGCCGGGGTTTTCCGGTCCGCTGATGGCGGCGAAACCTGGGTGGATGACAACGAGGGTCTGGAGGACCTGAATATCGGGGACCTCACCATCTCCCCTGAGGGTGTGGTCTATGTGGGCACGGACAATGGCCTGTACTACAAACAGGATTAATGCGCTTTGACCGTCTTTTCGGCGTCATGCTACGATTAAGGTCAATTTTGAGAATCTCCACCCTCACCCTCGCCGCTTTCCTTGCTCTGCTGGCTCCAGCCGCTTCGCGGGCGCAAGGCCCCGAGGTTCAAGACTTCAACTTCTACAACACCGACCTGCATCTGGTGCTCAAAGCCCTGGCCGAGATCACAGGCGTCACCTTTGTGGAAGACATTCCGGTCTCCGGCAAGGTCACTGTCCATATCGCCAAACGCATCGGCTTGGAGGAAGTTCTGGAAACGATCTTAAAGCCACTGGGCCTGGAGTGGCGGGTGGTGGGCAACGTGTACCACATCGGGTTGAAACCGGGCGAGCGCCTGGTGCGCATCCGGCCCGGGTATGTCCAGAAAGCCTTCCCGCTCAGGTACATCGCCGCGGGCGAGGTGGCCCGCCGGCTCCGCAAATTCCTTAGGGCGCGAGGGATCGTCAGCGTGGACCTGCCAATGAACCGGGTCACCGTCTCCGTGCCACCTGCCCTGCTGACGGATGTCGAGAACATCATCAAAGCCGCCGACATCGAGATCACCCGGAAACTCATCGCCGTGCGCATCAAGGTGCTGGAGGTGGAGCGGGATAAGGGGTTCGAGTCAGACACTTCCCTGGAACACCATAAATACGACGCTTCTCTGGCCCTGGCTGGCACCTTCAACAATCGGCTCAGCGGCGAGCGATTTACAAGCGAGGGTAACGCCATCTTCACTCAGCCGGCCAATAACCCCGCTGGTATTGCCCAACTCGGCCTCACCTATAAGGTAGGAGCCCTAGGCGTTGA
>CAZPLZ010000148.1:0-8255 GCA_964587525.1 uncultured bacterium
CCACCTGGAACACCGTGCCCTGGAAATTCGAGGCCGGCACGCCCAACATCGCGGACGTCGCGGCATTCAGCGCAGCCCTTGACTACCTCGAGACCAAAGGCATGGACGCCATCCGGGAGCACGAGGTGGACCTCACGCGCTACGCCCTTGGCCGGCTAGCGGAAATCGAAGGACTCACGGTGTACGGTCCCCGAGACGCGGAAGTGCGCGGGGGTGTGATCGCCTTTAACGATGCGGATCTCCACCCGCACGACCTGGCCACGGTGCTGGACCAGCACGGCGTGGCCATCCGGGCCGGACACCACTGTGCCCAGCCGCTGATGCGCCACTTAAAGGTGGTCGCCACCGTCCGCGCGAGCTTTTACCTCTACAACAGCCGGGACGATGCGGATGCGCTGGTGGAAGGGATTCGCACAGCGAGGAGTTACTTTGGATTCACAAACACCTGAGCTGGACAGCCTGTACCGGGACGTGGTCCTGGACCACTACCGCTCCCCTCGCGGCCGGACTGAGGTCACGAACCCTGATGTGGTGAACGAGGGCGTCAACCCGCTGTGCGGGGATGAGGTGGCCGTGGCGCTCAAACTCGGAAACGGCCGGCTTGACAAGCTCCACGTCAAGGGCCGCGGGTGCTCCATCAGCACGGCCTCAGGCTCCATGATGGCGGAGCTTTTGGCCGGCAAGCCGCGGGCTGAGGTCGAACACCTCGCGGAGATCTTCAGGAAGATGATGCACGGCGAACCTCCCCCACAAGGGGTGGACATCGGCGACCTGGACGCCCTGGAAGGTGTTCAGAAGTTCCCCGTGCGCATCAAGTGCGCCTTGCTGCCCTGGACGACCTTGCACGATGCGCTGCGCGCCTATGACCAAGGCCAGTCAAGGCCGGAGGCACCAACGTCAACCGAAACTGGAGGTGAGAACGCATGAACGAACCGAACATCGAAACCACACCAAGTGACCAGGCCAAGCCCACCGTCGAAAAAGTCTTTGACGTGCTTAAATCCGTCGAGGACCCCGAGATCCACCAGAACATCGTGGGACTGGGACTCGTGTACGGCGCAGACATCAGCGAGGCCGGGGACAAGATCAACCTCAAGATGACGCTCACGACCCCGTACTGCCCATATGGCCCGCAGCTCATCCAGGAGACCAAGATGTGCCTGATGGCCTGCCGGGGGTGAAAGAAGCGGTTGTTGATATCGTCTGGGAGCCACCCTGGGACCCCAAGACGATGGCATCGGACGAAGTCAAAGACGCGCTAGGACTGTGGTAAAAGGGGGGAGTGGGGAAAGGGAGAGGGAGGACATGAGGAGACCAGGAAATGGGTGAAGCGGTAAAAACCTGGAAAGAAGCTCTGGCCGGCAAGATGGACCCGGAGCTGGGGCGCGAGATTGACATCTTCGAAACCCAGATCGAGCTGCGCAAGCAGGGCAAGCTGGACGAGAAGATCTTCGCCGAAACCCGGCTGCGCCGCGGCTGCTACGGTCAGCGGTATGACAACGGCCACCGGCATGACGGAAAGCAGGAGCGGCAGCTCGTGTATCCGAGCACGGGGCAAGCCACGAAGGGGCCCAACACCGAGTGGGACGCGCCGGGCATGCAGCGCATCAAGTTCCCGTACGGCGGCATCACCGCTGAACAGATGGAAACGCTTGCGGAACTTGCGGAAGAATACTCCGACGGAATCGCGCACATCACCACCCGGCAGGACATCCAGCTTCACTTCATCCATATCGAGGACACCCCGGATCTCATGCGGCGGCTAGCCATGGTGGGGATCACCACCCGTGAGGCCTGTGGCAACTCCGTGCGCAATGTCACGGCCTGCCCGCTGGCGGGCGTGTGCCGTACGGAGACGTTCGATGTCACGCCCTACGCTCGCGCGTTTTTCAAGTTCATGCTTGGCCATCCGGATGTCCAGGACTTCGGCCGCAAATTCAAGGTGGCTTTTTCCGGCTGTGAACACGAGGCCTGCGGATTGGTGAACATGCACGACATGGGTTTCATCGCCGCGGAACAGGAGACCGGCGAGAGGAAAGTCCGTGGCTTTAAGGTGTTCATAGGTGGAGGGCTGGGGCCCACCCCGTTCAACGCCCAGGTGCTCGCCGACTTCGTGCCCGTTGACGAGATTCTTCGGTACGGCCAGGCGGTGGCCCGAGTGTTCGCCCGGCTGGGAGAAAAGAAGCTGCGTTCCATGGCCCGGATCAAGTTCCTCGTCAAGAAGGTCGGCATCGAGCAGTTCAGGAACCTGATCGCCGAGGAGCTGAAGGTCCTGGAGCCTGATCCACGCTGGAAGGAGTGGCCTGCGCAAGAGGAGGCGAAGGGCCAGGAGACCGCCGCCAGGAAAGCGCAGTCACTCAACGGGGCGGTCAAGCCTCCTGAGTTCGCCGAATGGTTCAAGACGAACGTGTACCAGCAGCGCCAGCCGGGGTATGCGGTGGCCTACGTCACCACGCCGCTGGGCGATTACACCGCCGACCAGCTCCGGGGACTCGCCAACATAGCCCGCAAGTACGTCAAGGACACGGTGCGGACTACGGTGGACCAGAACCTGGTCTTCCGCTGGGTCAGCGAGGCTGACCTGCCGGCCTTCTATGCCGATCTGATAAAACTTGGGCTGGGCAAGTCGGGCGCCAACACGATTGCGGACGTGACAGCTTGCCCAGGCACCGACACCTGCAAGCTGGGGGTGGCCTCGGCCCGCGGCCTGGCCCGGGAGCTGCACAATCGTCTCCTGGCGGCGAGCCTGGACATGCCGGAGGACGTGAAGCGGCTCAAGATCAAGGTCAGCGGCTGCCCCAACTCCTGCGGCCAGCACCATATCGCCGACCTGGGCTTCTATGGCGGCAGCCGGAAGGTGTCCGGCTACACGGTGCCACACTTCAACGTGGTGCTGGGAGGCCAGTGGACCGAGAACGCCGGCTCGTACGGGCTGGCCATCGGCGCGGTCCCGTCCAAACGGATTCCGGAAGTGGTGACCAGGCTGACAGACAAGTTCGCGGCGGAACGGCAGGACAGCGAGACCTTCCAGGCATTCATCAAGCGGATCGGCAAGGGCACCGTACTCGATCAATTGAAAGATCTCATGGTGATCCCGGCGTACGAGACGGAACGCAGCTTCTACTCAGACTGGGGTGACCCCCGTGAGTTCACCATGAGTGACATCGGCAAGGGCGAGTGCGCCGGCGAGGTCGTGACCCCCTCGCAGTTCGCGCTAGCCACGGCCGGTCGCGAAGTTTTTGAAGCGCAGATTCTCCTGGACAAGGGCGACCTCAAGGGCGCTTTAGATCAAGCGCACGCTTCCATGATCCACGGGGCGCTGGCCATCCTGCGCATCCCGCTACGGGAGCTCCCTGACCATGCGGACAAGGTGTTCGAGGAATTCTGCAGGCGGTACTACTCAAACATCACCTCGCTGGAGGAGTACCGCAGGCATGGCTCGGCCGGACAATCTCAGGGGATCTTCGTGGAGCAGATCCCTGCCGGCCACATGCCGTTCGCCCCCCTGCTGCTCAAGATGCGCTCGCAGCCTGTTGATACAACGTCACCGGAAGCCGTCCATCAACGGGTGGAAGAAGCCCAGCTTTTCCTCGAGGCTATTCACAGTTTTATCGGCAAGGTGAGCGAGGCCGAGAGCAAGCTAGCCGTCAGTCTCCCCTAGCCCTCTCCCCCCTGCTTAACCTACACGCCGTCAACGTCAAGATCTTTGCGGAGTCCTCCGCAGGGATCGACATGAAGGCGTTCATCAACATCTTTCACCGGCTGCTCCAGGAGAACAAACTGGACGGGATCCTGGTGGACATCGCGGAATACACCCATCTCCCCGAAGGGCCGGGCGTGCTCTTGGTGGCCCACGAAGGCCACTGGGTGATGGACACCACCGGCGGCCGGCTGGGCCTGCTCTACAACCAGAAACGGGTCCCGCCAGCCTCCGCCGAGGACCACCTGAGGCGGGCGTTCACCGAAACGCTGAAGGCCTGCGTGCTGCTCGAGGCAGAGCCGGAGATGGCCGGCAAGCTCAAATTCACCGCACACCACGTGCAGGTGACCATCAACGACCGGCTGGCAGCGCCGAACACTCCTGAATCGTACGAACTACTCGAGCCCGCGCTGAGGAAATTCTTGACGGCCCTCTACGGTGACACCCCGGTCACGCTTCAGCGCGAAACCGACCCGCGGAAGCGCTGCACGGTTGAGGTGACCGCTCCGGTCTCGCTCGACGCACCTAAAGCCTTGAAGCGCCTCTCGAACACAAGCCCTTGACATTTCAGGGCTGCTTTCTTATAGTCCAGTGCAGGCCCTGCGCTGTACGTATGAAGGAGTGAAAAAATTGAACCGATACCAAGTTAAAGGGGGCCTCAATCGAGTATGTGGTGTGTTGCAACCTTCAGAATAAGGAAGCACCCAAACCCTTCTCTGGAAGCCCCACCTGATAAACAGGGTTCAACTTGGAGTAACCCTCGACGGCAGAGGCGGGACCTGGCCTCATCTTTTTACCCTTGACCCAAGCTGAACTCTTCTCCGGCGTTCAGCGCACACCACTGGCGCGCCGCATGGCCCCTCGCAACCTGGAGGAATTTGTCGGGCAGGAACATCTGCTGGCACCAGGCAAGTCGCTCCGCACGCTGATCGAAACTGACCGCTTGAGCTCCCTGATCCTCTGGGGTCCCCCAGGCTGCGGCAAGAGCGCGGTGGCCGGGCTGATCGCCAGCCGGACGAAATCCGAGCTGGTCCGGCTCAACGCGGTGACCTCCACCGTGGACGACCTCCGGCAGCTCAAACGTGAAGCGCTTGGCCGCCAGGCCACGGGCCGCCGGACGATCTTGTTTCTGGACGAGATCCACCGGTTCAACAAAACCCAGCAGGACGCGCTTCTCCCGGAAGTCGAAGAAGAACTGTACGTGCTGATCGGCACCACCACCCACAACCCCTATTTCGCCGTGGTCGGCGCCCTGCTCTCCCGCTCCCGGGTTTTCCCCTTCACCCCCCTCGCCTCGGAGCATCTGCTCACCCTGCTGCGGCGCGCACTGAACGACCCCGAACGAGGGCTCGGTGGACAGAACATCGAGGCTGAGCCGGAGGCGCTGGACGCTCTCGCCCGTCTGGCCGACGGCGATGCCCGCGCGGCGCTGAGCGGGCTGGAGCTGGCCGTGCTGACCGCAGCCCCACTGGCCGGCCCAGTCCGGCTCACCAAGCGCCATGTCCTGGAAGCCCTCCAGTTAAAGCACCTCCGGTACGACCGGGACGAAGACGCCCACTACGACACCATCTCCGCGTTCATCAAGAGCGTAAGGGGGTCCGATCCTGACGCCGCCATCTACTGGCTGGCCGCCATGCTCGCCGGTGGCGAGGACCCACGGTTCATCGCCCGCCGGCTGATCATCCTGGCCTCAGAGGATATCGGCAACGCTGACCCTCAGGGCCTCCTGATGGCCTCGGCCGCCATGCACGCGGTGGAGACCGTGGGACTGCCCGAGGCCCGGATCACCCTGGCGCAGGTGACGGCCTATCTGGCCTGTGCGCCCAAAAGCAACGCCTCATACATGGCTATTGACCGGGCCATGAAAGACGTGGAAGAGCAGCCGCTTAAGGATGTTCCGAAACACCTCAAGGATGCTCACTACAAAGGCGCAAAAGAACTGGGTCACGGCGAAGACTACAAGTATGCGCACGACAGCCCTGAAGGTTATATCGCCCAGGAATACATGCCCAACCACAAGCGGTACTACCTCCCCACCGACCGCGGCGTCGAAGCCAAGTTCAAGGAATATTTGGAACGGATTAGGAAATCGGTTTAAAGACCCCCTCACCCTACCCTCTCCCCCCAAAGGGGGGAGAGGGATAAAGGGAGAGGGAGCGATCTGCGGGTATAATGGATCTAGCTAAGGAGGTATTGAATGCCAACTAAAGAAGAAGTAACAGAAATCTTAAAGCAGTGCTATGACCCGGAAATCCCGGTGAATATCGTGGACCTAGGACTGATCTACGACCTCAACATCACCGACGAGGAGATCGGCGTCAAAATGACGCTCACGGCCCAGGGCTGTCCCATGCACACGCAGATCACGCAAGATGTCCAAAAGAAACTTCTCGAAGGGGTTCCTGGTCTGAAAAAAGCAAACGTCGAGATTGTCTGGAACCCACCCTGGGACCCCAGCCGCATCTCCAAGGAAGCCAAACTCAAGCTCGGCATGGAGACGGAGTAGAGTTCAAAAAGAGGCTTAAGGGCAGGATCAAACTAGACGCTGACGGGCTCCGGATCGAACCGGTGAAGGGGCTCGTACAAGGTGTTGCGCTGGATGGGCGTGAACCCGGAGTCGCGGATGATGCCCAGCGTCTCATCCACGGTGGTTTCGTTCACGAATCCGGCCTCCCGGTGGACGTTCTCCTCGAGCAACGTGCCGCCGAAATCGTCGGCGCCGAAGTGCAGGGCCATCTGGCCAGTCTTCTTGCCCTCCGAGAACCATGAAGCCTGAATATGGTCGAAATTGTCCAGGTAGACCCGCGAGAGGGCGATGTGACGCAGATAGACCGCGGGGCCCGCATATGTCGTGATCTTCCGCTCCAGCACGGTATTCCCCGGCTTGAAGCTCCAGGGGATGAACGCGGTGAAGCCGCGGGACTCGTCCTGCAGCCGGCGGATCTCCTCGAGATGCGCGATGGTGTCTTCTGGCGTTTCGAAGTGGCCGTACATCATGGTGGCGGTGGAGCGGAACCCGATCTGGTGCGCGATCCGGTGCACGTCCATCCAGTCCTTCACGGTCCGCTTGGGCTGGTTGGGCTTGGGCGCCAGTCTCAGGCGCACCCTATCAGAAAGGATCTCCGCCCCGCCGCCAGGGATCGTGCGCAGCCCCGCGTCCCAGAGGGCCTGCAGCACTTCCCGCAGGCTCTTGCCGGACACTTTCACCATTTCTTGGATTTCGGGCGCGGAGAACAGATGCAAATGCATCTGCGGAACACCTTCCTGAAGACCCTTGATCAAATCTAAATAATACGAAAACGGGATCTTCGGGTTGAGTCCGCCCTGCAGCAGAAGGGTCGTGACACCGGCCTCCCAGGCTTTCCTCGCCTTCTCCACCACCTGCTCCACCGTCAGCGTGTACGCATCAGCCTCATCGGCATGGCGGTAAAAAGCGCAAAAGAGACAGTCCGCCTCGCAGATGTTGGTGTAATTCGGATTGCTGTCCACCACGAACGTCACTTCCCGGTTCGGATGACGGCGGAACCGCAGCTCCTGCGCCAACGCGCCCAGATCCATGAGCGGCGCTAATGCGAACAGCTCCTGACCCTCCTCCGGCGTCACGCGCCGCCCAAGAAGAATCTTGTCAATGAGCCCGCGGTGCGACCACATCGGGAGCCTTCAGGCGCTTGATTAAGAGCTGAAATATCTCGATCGCTTCGTCCTCATCGGGACCTTTCCGGTAGACGAAACCATCGGTGTACTGCTTGAGCTGTTCCACCGTGAGACCGAGCTTGTCCACCCACGGGCGATACCGCTGTTCTACGTCCGGCTCGTCTCCCCAAGCTTTCAACGAATCGCCAATCAACTCCCGCAGTGTGCTCGACTCCTTGGCCCACAGGCCTCGCCTCGCCGCCCACACGGCGAACACAAACGGCAGCCGGTGCCAATCCCACCAGGCCTGACCCAGATCCAGCATGTGCGGGTAGCCCGGAAGTCCATGGGTGCGAGCAGCCAGGGCTGCATCGCCGATGAGCAACCGCGCCGCAGCTTCGTTTTCGCCGGTCACGTACGTGGGGGTGACCTTAAACCGTTCCTTGAGGACCACCTTGGCCAGCACCGCCCCGGTGGTGCTCTCGGAAGTCAGATCAACCCTCGAGTCGCCGGTCAGCCGGTCCAGTGGCTCCCGTGAAAACAGGATCACACTTCCGGCGGCCTGCTTGACCCCAATGATGTAATCACCCACCGGCTCAAAATCAGACTGCAACGAAAGGTAATCCAGCAGGGAAAACGGCCCCGCATCCACTTCGCCGCGGCGCGCCGCTTCCCCCAACGGTTTCGGCAGCATCGAAAGCAACGGAAAAGCGGACCCTTCGAGCCGGAGATAGAACGGCGCGGCGTTGAGATAAGGGATCTTCGCGACTTTAGCGCGCATGAAAGGGGGGATCAAGCTTGGGCATACACATTCAGGACGTTATACCGGGCGTCCCGTTCAGCAGGGACCTTACCAGCCTCACGAATCAGCTTGAGAATCCGGTCACGGGTGATCCCAATAGGCGAGGAGGCCAGGGCAGCA
>CAZPLZ010000149.1:0-8249 GCA_964587525.1 uncultured bacterium
GCCCGCTGATGTACTCGAAAGACGAAGCACCCGAGTTGATCTCGAGTGCCGGTGTGACGCTGGTCACGGTCGCCGCTCCTGTGTTGGCCACGGACAGCACGATCTCCACCCATTCACCGACCGGTGCGCGCGATGGCACTACGGAGACATCTCCGATGAGAATGTCCTGGACAAATTCAACCTTATCCACCCACCCCGCATCAGTACCAGACGAAATGCTGAAGTCCTTGGCATACACCCATCTCAGGGTGTGCCCCCCAGACGGGATAGCATATGTTTGAAGTGTCCAATCCACCTCACCACTGATTCGACCGGGCTGTAGAACCCCGTCAATCTCAAACGAGAGATAGTCAAAATTTAACTCCGAGGACACTTTCCAATAAAACGTCAGTGTACCGGCTCCCGTGACGGTCGTTGACAGATACGTGCTTTGACCGTCCGTAATCACCCCGCTCTGCGCCGCATCACCGTCAAAGAAAGACGTCACATTTTGATAAAACCAGTTCGCATCACCTCCGGTCGTCCAAGTAAGCGTCGAGTTATCAACCGCCGTAGCTAATGTCGGAGGGCATCCTCGCTGATTATCCGAAAGGACCCCGGATGCGTCTTCCCCTCCCAGGACATAGAGACAGCCGTTAACGTTTGCCATGCGAGCGTCCCAGGTCGCCGTGATCATATTGGATCTGGTTGCCCAGGTATTAGCGGCAGGATCGTACTCCTCCACCGTTGCAAGATCAGAGCTACCAACCCCCCCTCCAACTGCATAGAGTTGGTTACCGATAGCGCTCACTTCAACTCCGAACCGCGCCGTGGGCATATTGGCCTTGACTGCCCAACTGTCGGCCACTGGATCGTACTCGTGTACCCAATCAAGGTAGCCAAAGCCGGGGCTGATGTTGTAACCACCGATCACGTATAGTTTGTCATTCACCACACCAACATCGTGCGCGTATCTTCTCCCTGGCATAGGGGCCTTTGATGTCCAAGTATCGGCCACCGGGTCATACATCTCAACAACATCAGTGTCAGTGAAGGGGGAACCCGGTACAGATCCTCCGGTGACATAGATTTTTCCGTTGATTACACCAGCACGTGTTCCAGCTCGTGGAGTGGGCATTACCACTTTGGTCGCCCAAGTATCTGTGGCGGGATCATATTCCTCAACAGTATTCAGAAAGTTAGTTCCGTCATAGCCGCCCATGAGATAGATTTTTCCATTGACAACAGCTTCCGCCATTCCTGCCCGTGCTGTAGGCATGGGATTTTTGGTCGTCCAGGTATTGCTAACTGGATCGTACTCCTCAACAACCGTAAGCCATGAAGACCCACTCTTACCCCCGATTGCATAAATCTTGCCATTGACAACCGCAGCCGTATGTCCGCCTCGCGCTGTGGGCATGTTGGCCATCGCTGTCCATACGAAGTCTGAGGCCAAAGCACGAGAACATAGGTACAGGAGAAAAAGTGTAGTTAGCGACAAAGCTATCAGTCTCGGGCGAAGGGTCTTCACCGCTACATTTCTCCCTTCTTCAATCACATCGATGTTATTCATGCCACCGGCTCATCGTATCAACCCGAATTTACCTTTGAGGTGTTTTTTCCCGCCACGCCCATCTGGCCACTCGACAGCGTACAGATAAATTCCCGGAGCTGCCGGGGAGCCCTGTTCGTTATACCCATCCCACTCCAGCCGGTGTTTCACCGGTCTGGCCAGCCGCCTGATCTCCACCCCCGTGAGCGTGAAAATGCTGACCACGGCCTCATCATGCAGGCCGGTGAATTTCAGGGTACCCCGGACCGCCTCACTTGGTTCGTACGGATTCGGAAACACACGCAGAATGAGCGGCGGCTCACGCACGGTGAGTGATGTGGAGGCAGACCCCCTCACCACGGAGGTCCCGCATGTTATCCCTTGAGCGGTCAGGGTGAACGTGATGGAGCCGCTGTCGAGAAGCGTGTAGGTCCAGGTAAAGGTCTGGGCGGTTCCAGGCGCCAGCGTGACCGGCCCGGATGGAAGAGGACCGGTTTCAGCCATGACCAGGCCCGCGCCAGGCCCGATGGCCGCCGCAGGCACAATCCCCGTGGCAGGCTGGCCGCCAGTGTTGGTCACGGTGAGCGTGACCTCAACAGTCTGGTCCTCAACGGCGGTTGCTGGTGACGAAGCTGACGCCCTTAGGATCGCGGGCTCTTGAACGGTCACGGCGCTGGACCACAGCGGCATGGGCGGAAGCGGAACGCCGCTGTTCCCATCGTTCCCGCCCACCGTCGTGGTGAACGTCACCATCCCTACGGAGGCGCCCGTGTATGTCCACGTGAAGATCTTCACTTCCCTACCCGCAAGACTCACCGGCATCCCCGGCGTTGGCCCATCCACATAGCTCGCACTGCCGCTTCCCGTCAGCAGGAACGGCTCGGCCTTCATCCCCGTAGCCCTCGCCTCCCCTATATTCATCACCACCACGGTCACCAGCAAATTCTGGCCCACACACACCGTTGAGGGTGTTACCACCAATTCCGCCGACAGCGCTGCCGGTGTCTGCACCGTCGTTGACACCGTCGCTGCTGCCAGGAGCGGCGCGCCCCCGCATGGCGGTCCCGTAGCCGTGACCGTGAAAGAAACCAATCCTGACCCGGAGGCTGAGTACATCCACACAAATGTCGTCGCGTTGCCAGGCGTCAGCGTCACCGGCCCTGGAGGCAACGGACCAGACTGGAGAGACACCAGCGCCGCCCCTGGCCCGACTGCAATTGAGGGCTGGACATCCGCCACCTCCCCTCCTGTGTTTGTCGCCGTTAAGGTGACGGCGAACCACTGGCCCACCGTCACGAAGGCCGGCGAGGCCCCCTGAGCGACCAGCAGCGGCGGCACCGTGAAGCTGGTCTGGTTCGTGGTCAGCAACGTCGCACCGCACACCGTACTCACCTCGATATACGCCTCGTTCGGTACCACCGTGGTCACGCACACTGCCCCCACCGTCCCCGTGATCGTGAATGTGTAGCTTTGACCCGGCTTAAAGCTCAGCGGCGCGCTATTGCTCCATCCGTACCATGTTCCGCTCGAAACTTGGGCCGGCCCCAGCGAAGTGAACCCAGCCGGCTGATCCCGCACCAACACCCTCACCACCGGCGACACCGTGTCCGTCACCATCAGGTTTTCAACCGTTGCACCTCCCGTGTTGGTCACCACGATCTGGTACGTCACCGGATCGCCCACCCCGCCGGTGGTCACCTGCTCTGCCACCACCGCAACGCCCAGTGGCTGCACGATGAAGCTGACCTGGTTCGTAACGCTACCTGTCGCGCTGCATATCGTGCTCGCCTCGATATACGCCTCGTTCGGCACCACCGTGGACATGCACACCAAGCCCAACGTCCCCGTTATGGTGAAGGTGAAGCTCATCCCCGGCGTCATGTTCAAGCTGCTTCCGCTCCACGTATAGTGCGTGCCGCTGCTCAACTGGGACACCGAAGGCGTCCCCATCACCGCCGGCTCCTGCGTCGTCACCGACATCACAATGGACGGCACCGTGTCCGTCACCACAAGGTTTTCAACTATCGCACTCCCCGTGTTGGTCACCACGATCCGGTACAGCACCGGCTCACCCTCCTTACCGATTTGCAACTGCTCCGTCACCACCGAAATGGACTGCGGCTCCACCGTGAAGCTGGTCTGGTTCGTAATCATGGTCGTCGTGGTGCACACATCTCTCGCCTCAATGGACGCCACGTTGCTCACGAGAGTCTGCACACACACCACGCCCACTGTTCCTGTCACGGTGAAGGTGAAGCTTTCACCCGGCGTCATGTTCAACCCCGTCGCGGTCCACTCATAGCGCGTCCCACCTGGGACGTCCGTCGGACCCACCACGATAAACGCAGGATCCTGGTCCGTCGCCGTCCCCGTCACAATAGGAGAGACCATATCCGTCACCACCAGGTTTTCAACCGTCGAGCTCCCCGTGTTGGTCACCACGATCCGGTACAGCACCGGCTCACCAACGCCGCCTATGGTCACCTGCTCCTTCACCACCGAAATTTCCAGCGGCCACACCGGCAGTGATGGATCCACGATCGTGATGTCCCGCGTTACGCTGGCCCGTGGCTGGGGCACGCCTCCGATGTTCATGTAGTCCATAAGCGCTATGTTCGACACCGTGGTGACAGTGCACTGCGGCGAAAGAGCTTTCATGATCAGCGTCACCTCGCCCGACTCCCCGGGGCTGATCGACCCCAAGTCCCAGTAGACCTGCGTGTTGCTGTTCCGGAGATTTCCCGTACCGGTGTGGGAGTCGTACTCGACGCCAGGAGGAAACGGAACCCACAGACCTACTTTAAAGGCGTCGCCGGTCCCGGTATTGCTGTAAAGAATCGCGTACGTAATCAGATCGCCCGGCAGGTAAGACATCTGGTCCGTGGTCATCTTAACCTCCATGACCGCCTGGACAACTTGAACGCAGGACGGATTGCTTCTCACCCTCGGCTTCGCCACCGGCACCAGGTTGGTGTAATCCGCCTCCGCGTAGTTGGAACAGCTAAAGTCAGCGGTGGCGATGACCGTGGCATACACCTCGGTAAACTGGCTCGCCGAAAGCGGGGGAACCCTCCAGAGCGTCATGACCCCATCGAACCAGCACGTGCTCCCCCCCGAGCAACTCACAAAGAGCGCGCCGGGCGGGAGCGAGTCCCACACGGTGATGTTCACCGCCGCCACCCCGCCGGTATTGGTCAGGGTGAGCCGGTACGTCTCCGTGCTGTCCTGGCCGACCGGATCGTGTGCGGCTTCCTTGACCAGTTGCAGGGAGGGTTCGTCCACCCTCACACACACCTCGTTGGGGCTCACTGGTCCTCTCTTGACCCCCACCCGGTTTTCATAATCGAGCGTTGCCACATTGCAGACAGGAGGCCCGGTGCTATACACCGTCCCGGTGAAGGACACGTACACGTTTTCTCCTGTATCCACCCTCGGGATGAACCATTCCAATTGATTGCTGGCCGAGTCATACCAACACGTACCCCCCAGCGATACCGCACAAGACAGGTAACTCAACCCCGCCGGCAGGGTGTCCCATACGGTGAGGTTCAGCGCGGTGTCGGTGCCGGTGTTGGTAAACGAAAATAGGTACGTCAGTTCGCCCCCGGTCGAAACCGCCTCCGCGCTCGCATATTGGGCCGCTTCAACTTTAATCTCTGGCTGGGCAAGACGCACATCGATGCAGTCGTCATTCGTGTAGAACGTTGTGCAGGAGAAGGCATTCGTGTAACTCCCCATGGCGCAGTTGCCCTTGATTTCTTTCCCGATGCTTGTGATATCCACCGTCACGGACAAACCGCCTTTGATGCTATCGGCTGGAACCGGTGGCACATCCCAGACGACGATCCTGGTGGCGGGGTCGTACGTGCACGGGGGAACGCTGGCGGCGCAACTTACGAAGTCCACATCTGCCGGAAGGGTGTCCCAAATGGTGACGTTAAGCGCCTGGGCGCAACCCTGGTTGACGAGCTGGTATGTGTATGTGAACCGTCCTTGTTCCGGCACCGGATTCGTAACCGCTCTTACCAAGAACCATGGGCGTTTTTCTCCGGTTGTGGGATTAATCTGGCCCAGCCAGGGCTCAGCGAATTCCGTTTCCGCATCAACCATCAAGGTGGTGGACCCTGCAACACTGGGGTCCCACGTGAAATTCATCACCCCAACATTGAGCCCGATGGTATCGCAGGTGGAAGGTGTATCCACGGTCACCTCGACGTACGTGGTCGCGCCCGGAGGAACATGGGGCACCGAAAGCCATGAGACCACGTTTCCATCGATCCCGCAGGGCGGCTGACAGACCGGGTTGCTCACCTCCGGCGGCAAGGTATCCCACAGACGGATATTCCAGGCGGTGGTTTCGGTCTTGTTCACGATGTCCAGCGTGTACGTGACCGGGTCGCCTCGCTCCAGGCACGGTTGAGGACGGACGAATTTTCTGAAATACAATTGGCACCTGACATCAACCAAGCCACTCGCGGCAGTTAACTGGGGCATGGGCTCCCCCGAACTGTTCTGATAATCCGCTAACGCTATGTTGTAGACAACGTCCTTGCTCCCGTTCATCGTCACGAGGAAGCTAACGCTCCCTCCCTCGCCGGGTAACACCTCGCCAATGGTCCACTCGACCATAGGCCCGCCTATGACTATTCCTCCATCCAGTGGTTCGAGGTTTTCGGCGCCAGCCGGGAGGGGGTTCTTGATGACTAGGTTCAGCACACGTTCGGTGCAAATGTTCTGGTACGTGATGGTGTATGTCACCTTTTCGCTACAGAATACATCGGTGGGGCTGGCGTACGAGTTCAACGTGAGATGCCGGACCCGGTTTCCCGTTGCCGAGGCCGTAAAGGAAAAATCGTCCGCAAAGTTGGTCGCCGAGACATAGTTGATGGTCAAGGCATCCCACGGCGCGCCGGTATCCACTTCTGTCCGGAAACGCAGGTACCCGGACTTGCCCGGTGCCACCCGGTTCACGACCCAACGAAGGAAGAGCGGACTCCCGGCCCCATCAGGCGCCTCGCCGTCCGTCCATGGCCCGCTATTAGGTGGTGGCCCAGGACCTTGACTTCAGCATGGGGGTACCCGCAGCGTCAGGCTGGGCAAAAAATTCGAGGAGCGGGCTTCGGTAGACCAATACACCTGGCATGGTGTCCGTGATGGTCAGATCGTAACTCGTGTCATCCCCCACGTTGCTCCAGGACACGGTGTAGGTAAGATCATCCCCGCCGCACACATCGGCCATGGTCGAAACGTCTTTCTTGAGCACCGGCACGGCGCATTTCAACGCCGTCTCGTGGGTGGTGACATACTGCGTGAATGTCTGGCTCTCGCCCGACTGGAGTTGAAGCGTCGAGGAAAAACCCCAAAAGTAAACGATCGCGCTGTCATCTACACCACCGGTATTACTGAAGGACCAGGCGGTATTTTTTGCTTCAGACCACGCCGCAAAGCGCAACTCATCCGGCGCCGTGGGTGAGGTGAGCGACAGACACAGGGTGCCGCGGGTTACGGTGCCGAAGACTTCGAAAGATGGGGAAAGGTCGGAGTCTGCCGCTTGGTAACGTAAGAAGGCCGGATCGGGGAAATCGGTGAAGTCCTGGGTAAAGTTGCCATCAGGAGCTCTCGTTCGGAAAAATACGTTGTCTATCGTGTCCACTGTCCAGTCCCAGAGATAGCGCAGTCCAAAATCAAGAGGAGGGGAAGCCGGCTTGTTTTCCACCACCACCGTATGCTGGACTGCGGTCTTTTCGATGACCGAACCGATCACTTTGACTTCCTGGATGACGTAAAAATTAGGCAGTTCATACCTAACCCGGAATCCTGTGCCAAGATTCTGGATCGTCGCGGGATCGGCATGGGGATTCATGCGCTGGACCGTGTATCCCGGCAGCCCGGTCTCACTAATGGGGAGATGGGTGTTCACCCACATCACTTTTGAATTGCCATCGTCCGCGCGCACCGTGATGTAGCTAGTGCCGACCGTGGGGAAGAACACGTTTTTATCGGGACTCGGGTGGTTTTGTCCGGTCTTTACCGTGAAGAGGCCGATTCTGTCTTGAGCGTCCTCCATCCGGATGGTGAGATACCCGTTGGTGGCTTCCCGAATGCCCATGGCCACACCAGCCATAAGACACAGCGGCAGCGCGAGGCACAAACCCCATCGGTGCGCCATTGGCTACTTCCCCCTCACCGACTCCTGCTCGGCAGTCCCGTGCGTCTCAGGGTGTCCCGATCAGCGCTCAGAACTGGATGTTGGTCGTGCTTGCTTCATAGGTTCGATCGAGAGCCGCCAGCCAAGCGCACTGGCAATCCGCTCAATCGTGTAGAGCGTCGGGTTGCCATCAGGCCGCTCCACCTGGGCAATGGCGGACTGGGTGACAGAGAGCCGTTGCGCGAGTTCCTCCTGGGTCACGCCAACCTCTCTCCTTGCCACCGCAAGTTGAGTTTGCACTCTCACATGCCCGTTCAAAGACCTGCGACGCGGGTATCCCTTCTTCATGTTTGTGTTACCTCCTTGATTCTGTTTCGGGATCCTTCCAGCGAATCCCAAGGTGTCATGGTCAATTTCTCTGTAATCGCCGGGTGCTCCCGTTCCCCAGCGAAAGTCGCAAACCGGTATCATTCGTTATATCTAATATACACTCTTCCTTATAAACAATAACCTCCTCATGTCCCCCCTCACCCTCCCCTCTCCCCCCTTTGGGGGGAGAGGGAACGTGAG
>CAZPLZ010000150.1:0-8218 GCA_964587525.1 uncultured bacterium
TGGCTTTTGAGGAGCTCGTGCTGGGCCAGCCTGTCTTAACCGAGGAGCTGGACTGGGGCATCCGGAGGACTCGCTACCAGGGTCCCGGCAGGGTCCTGAAAAACAACGAGTGGAAGGAATGGCTCAAGACCTTGAAAGATCAAGGCTTCGTGTTTGTCCAGGGTGAACTACACCATAAAAGATTCGACCCCCCGGGTGAGGCTGTCCCCCCTCACCCTAACCCTCTCCCCCTTTTGGGGGGAGAGGGTAGGGAGAGGGGGGCGAGGTCGGTGTTTTCAATCGTGGGGCATATTCGAAAGCCCCTCGACTTCGCTCGGGGCCCTGAGCGAGCGAAGCGAGTCGAAGGGCCACTTGCTCCGAAGAAGCATGAGCGCAAGCTCATGGTGGAAGGGCTGGTGGAGGTGGAGTGGAGCCCATCCAAAGATGCGAAGGGTCACTTCATCCCGCAATCGATTAAAACATTGTCCATCGACCTCACCACATGGGAAGGGCCTCCGGTGATGAAAGAAGCCCTCGTGATTGAACCAGGCTATTCCACCCAGCCGAACTACCCTCTGGAGCCGCTGCTCGTCTATGACCTGGACCGGGACGGGGATCCGGACATCCTGATGCCCCGGTTCAACGAGCTGTACAACAATCAGGGCGATGGCTCCTTTGTGAAGGCCCGTCTGTTCCGCGACCAGTCCCCCATGTCCCTTACTGCGGTCTACGCGGCGGTGGCCGCGGACTTCAACGGCGACGGGGCCGCGGATCTCTTTCTCTTCAGGAGAATGGACCAACCCATGCTCTATTGGGGCAGGCCGGATGGGTCGTTTGCGACCCCGGCGACGGTGGTGACCATTCCGGGGGCGACCTGGGAGGATCCACAAGTGCCCACGGCTGGAGATATTGACGGGGACGGCGACCTGGATGTCTGGATCGGCCAGTACAGACTGATGTTCACGGATGGGTATATTCCCACGCCGTATTACGATGCCAATGACGGGTATCCGTCCTATCTGCTCGTCAATCAAGGCGGGGGGCGGTTTACAGATAACACCGAGCAGGCGGGGCTGGCGCTAAAAAGGTTCAGGCTGAACTTCAGCGCCTCCTTGGTGGATCTGGATGAGGACGGGGACCTGGACCTGGTCACCGTGAACGACTTTGCGGGGATTGACGTCTATCAGAACGACGGCCATGGACACTTTACAGATGTGTCCAGCTCGATGGTGGACGAGTCAGACCTCTTTGGCATGGCTCACACGGTCGGGGACTACAACCTGGACGGGAAGCTTGATCTGTACATTATTGGCATGGACTCCACCACGGCGAACTGGCTGGCCTACATGAACCTGGGCCGGGAGGAGTTTCCCGAGCATCAAAAGATGAGGGTGAAGATGGGCTACGGGAACCGGATGCTGCTTGGGGGTGTGGAGCCGGGGCACTTTCAGCAGGCCTCGTGGAATGACCAAGTGGCGAAGACAGGTTGGTCCTGGGGCACTACCAGTTTCGATTTGGATACGGACGGCGATTTAGACATCTACGTCGCCAACGGCTATGTGAGTGACCTCTCTTGCCGGGACTACTGCACCGTGTTCTGGCGTCATGACATCTATACCAAGGGGACTCCCGAAGCCAAGTCCCAGCTTCTCCGCCGGACCGTTAGCAGATACCATTTCGGCGGGGCCCCGGTCTCCTGGAACGGCTTCGAGCACAACGTTCTATTAATGAACCATGCGGCTCAGGGTGTGTCAGGATTCACCAACGTGGCGTTTCTCACGGATGCGGCATTCGAGTTTGATTCGCGTGCCGTGATCGGCGCCGACCTAAATCTGGACGGCCGGCCCGACCTGATCGTGGTGGAGCGGATCCCGGTGCCGGGCTTGCAGGGAGTTGCGAGGCGGGGGAAGGTGCACGTGCTGGAGAATCATTGGCCCCATCCCGGCCACTGGATCGGGGTTCAGCTCCGGGAGGAACCTGGGCAATCAGCCATGGGGGCTAGGATCCTGGTTTCCACCTCTGCGGGAGATCAAACTGCCTGGATCATCACCGGAGATTCCTTTGATTGCCAACATCCCTCAACCAAACTCTTTGGCTTGGGGAAAACTGACCAGGTGGACTTCGTTGAGGTCCGCTGGGTGGGCGGGGCGGTCACACGCCTAGAGCGCCCGAACGTGGATCAGTATTATTACATCCGACCGTAGGGGAGGTATAGAAAGACCAGCAACGGTCGGCATTTATACAGGGGAGAGGTGAGGGAGGAGTGACTTCTTACTTTTTCATCGGATGCCAGCCCCAGAGGGTGTCATAGGGGTTGAGATCCGCCGACAAGGGCCAACTGAGATCCGCCAGGCGCTTCCAGTCGGCTGAGTCCATCTTCCAATCCAGGGCTCCGAGGTTCTGGTCCACCTGCTCTGGACGCGAGGCCCCGACGATCACACTGGTGATGCCCTCTTGATCGAGAAGCCACCGTAACGCGGTCTGGCCGATGGTTTTCCCATACTTGGCCGCGGTCTCCCCCAGAGCCGACACCAGCTCCAGCACCTTGGGAAAAACATCCGGCTGCAGCCGTTTGTTCTTCCGCCGGATATCGTTGGGGAGATCCTCCAGCTTTCTAAACCTTCCGGTGAGGGCGCCCTGGCAGAGAGGGGAGTAAGGTAACACCGCGATGTTGTGCTGGCGGCACAGGGGCAGGACTTTCTTTTCGATGGAACGCCAGAGAAAATTGTGACAAGGCTGCAGGGTGTACACCCGAACGGGATCCTTGACCTCATCCCATTCCGGCTCCATCCAATTGGATACTCCGATGGCTTTGATCTTCCCCTCCTGCTTGAGTTTTTCTAGCTCGGTCAGGGCGGCTTCGGGACGGAATCCGGGGGCGGGCCAGTGCTGCTGGAGCAGGTCGATATAGTCGGTGTTCAGGAACTTCAATGATTTTTCGACGCTCGGCCGCACGTCCTCGGATTTTGAAGCCGAAAATTTTGTTGCCACCACGACTTTGTCCCGTCGGCCCTGGATGGCCCGGCCCACCAGCTCCTCGGAACGCCCTCCTCCGTAGGCGGGCGCTGTGTCCAGGAAGTTCACGCCCCGATCCAGGGCGTGGCGGACCGTGGTGACAAAACGGTCCTCATCGGTGCTGGCCCAGCCGGCTGCCTGCCAGCATCCGATGCACAGGCGCGACACCTCGATTCCCGTGCGTCCTAGCTTTACCCGTTCCATCCGCCGCAGGATGCCGGAATTGAAACTTCCTGTCAAGGGGGGTGCTGGGGATAGCTGGGGACCGTTGAACTGGTTACGGCCGGTGCCACCAAAGGTGGCAATTTTAAACTATGGGGTACCATCCATTGCCGAGACGAGTCTGCGAGTCTACAATACGGAGACTAGTCGTAGGGAGGTAACTCAGGTGGAAGCGCTGGTCCTAGAAAAAGTCAAAGAAATAAAGGTTCGAGACATCAAACTTCCTGACGAGCTGGGGTCCCACGATGTCCGTGTTGCCATGCACACGGTCGGCATCTGCGGAAGCGACGTGCATTATTACCAGCACGGGGCCATCGGGCCTTTTGTGGTCCGTCAGCCGATGGTCCTGGGGCATGAGGGCTCGGGTACCGTGGTGGAGGTGGGAAACGAGGTCAAGTCGCTCAAGGTTGGGGACCGGGTCTGCATGGAGCCAGGCATCCCGGATCCCAACAGCAAAGCCACCCGACTGGGTATCTACAATCTGGATCCGGCCGTGCGGTTCTGGGCCACGCCTCCGGTCCACGGGTGCCTGACCGGGCACGTGGTTCATCCGGAGGCGTTTACATTTCGATTGCCGGACAACGTGAGCTTCGCCGAGGGGGCCATGGTGGAGCCTCTGGCCGTGGGCATGCACGCGGCCAACAAGGCTCAGATTCGCCCCGGGGATGTGGCCGTGGTGTTCGGCGCCGGCCCCATCGGTCAAGTCACGACCCTGGCGGCCCTGGCCGGAGGCGTAAGCCGGGTGGTGATCTGTGACCTGATTCAGCCCAAGCTTGACTTAGCCGCGAGCCTGGGACCGGTAACGCCGGTCAATATTAAAAACCAGAAGGTCTTGGATGTGGTGAACGAGTTGACGGATGGCTGGGGAGCGGACATTGTGTTCGAGTGCAGCGGCAACGAGAAGGCCGCGGCTGGGGTTTTCGAGCCTCTCTGCCCGGGAGGCCGGGTGGTCTATGTGGGTATGCCGGGCCAGAGCGTTCCCATTGATATCGTGGCGATGCAGGTGAAGGAGGCCCGGGTTGAGACCGTGTTCCGCTATGCTCACGTCTACCCTCGGGCTCTCGCCTTGATGGGCGGGGGAAAGATCAATGTCAGGCCCCTGATCACCGACACCTTTTCATTTAAAGACAGCGTCCAGGCCTTCAACTACGCCTGCAACACCAAGCCTGGCAGCATCAAGACCCAGATCAAGATTACCTGATTTGTGTTTCTCACGGGTTTGGCAGTGCTGGCTTGGCCGCTCATCGCGCTGGCGGAGCAGGCTGACATGACGCGAAAAGCTCCGATTCTTCTTGAAGGGATCAAAGCGGAGAAGGAAGGTAAGAAAAAGGGCTGGGAGAGTTTTTCCCGTGAGGTGGACCTGCCGACGCCGGGGGTGTGGTACATCTGGCTGAAGGCGACCAACCAAGGCTCTATCCCGGCCGTGCTTACCTACGACCTGGATGGGAAACAGCCGCTCAAGAGCGCCCGCGCGCAAATTATGATCCACCCGCACATGAAATCACAGTGGATCTCGTACACCCGCTACGCGGCCTACCCAGGGTTTAGAGCACAAGTGCACGTTGAAAAGGCAGGGAAGCACACGCTGAGCTTTCGTCACCTCCTGGGCTCTCGTCAACGCTCGGGAAAGGTCACCATCGAAAAGATTGCGCTCACCCTGTATTTCTCGGCGCGGCCTGATGGTGACACCCTGAACCACGATCGTGATCCTGGCGGTGGCCGGTTGGAGTTCCCGGTGAGTCCTAAGAAGGTGGATGGCTTCCGGGAAGACTGGAAATCTCCAGCAATCGAAGCGGCTGGCAGAACCTACTATGTGGATTCAAAGGACGGAGACAACCGCAACTCTGGGCGATCACCGAAAAAAGCCTGGAAGACATTGGCCATGGTCAACGGGCGGCGGTTCAAACCCGGCGACGCCATTCTGCTCAAGCGTGGAGGGCGGTGGGACGAGGGCCTGGCGCCCCGGGGCAACGGGACAGCCCGGAGATGGATCACGATCGGCGCCTATGGCAAGGGGTCGCGTCCCTACGTCAATGGAGCCAACCGGCCGGGAGTGAACCTGGAGGATCAGAGCTACTGGGTGATTCAAGACTTGCAGGTGACCAGCGATCCCGAGTACGGGTGGCAGGGAGGAGGAATTGTCGTGTCCGCCTCTGTCGGGAAACCCCAGCCCAGAGGCATCAAGATCTACAACTGCGTTGCTTTCGACACCGGTGGCAGCGGCATTACTGTGGGCAACAGGCACGGTTCCGAGGCGAACGGTTACGACGGGGTCATCATCGAAAATTGTCTAACCTTTGCTAACGGAGGCAGTGGGATCGAAGTCAATGGCAGCGATCAGAACGGTTGCCGCAACAGCGTCATTCGATACTGCACCGCGTACAGCAATCCGGGGATGGCCGGGATCTGGATTCACAGCGGGCAGAACGGGCTGATCGAGCACTGCGTGGGGTACAACAACGCCTGCATTAACATCTGGACCTGGAACTCAATCAACGTGACGATCCGGCACTGCGAGGCCTACCGGGGGGTACCACCGCGCGACGCGGGCGGATTCGACATTGACTGGGGCTGCGAGGCGTGCACCCTGGAGTACTGCTACTCCCACCACAATGAGGGCGTGGGCATCCTGCTCATGGGGAACGGAACCGGGAAGTACCGGGGTTTTCCCCTCGCGAGCCGCTACAACCTGTGCCGGTACAACGTGAGCGAGTACGACAATCCCCCGCTTGGGCTGACGGAGACGTTCGATTACGGGAAGGTGTACAACAACGTGGCTGTGGCCCCTCCCTACACGTCGGCGGCGCTGAGTGTCTCGGGCTGGCCGTACAATCCGTGGTCCAAGAGTACGACGGGGAGCTGGAGCGGAGGCTGGCCCGCGCATACGGAGTTTGTCAACAATATCCTGGTCGCGCAGGGCAAGGCCGTCCCGATGTGGATCGATGACTATGCCACGCGGCAGCACAATGTCTTCGACCACAACCTGTTCTGGAGGCTGGACGGTAAGGGGCCGATCATCAAGTGGGCGGGACGCGAGCATGGCAAGGGGTTCTGGCTCGGTACGAAGGAGGGCCAGATTCCGCCGGACGTCTACCAGGATATTGAGAAGTTCCGGAAAGCCACGGGGCAGGAGACGCATGGCGTCCACGCGGATCCCAGGTTGCGGGATGTCGCCAACGGCGGGATCGGCCGCCTGCCGCTTGCTGCTTACCGACTGCTGCGAGATTCACCCGCCCGGCTGGCTGGACGCCCGGTGAAGCTGAGCGAGGAGTGGCTGGCGGCCCGCCGGAAATACCTGACCGACACGGGCGCTGAAGCGTATGGAATCCCGATGGAGCCAGCGCCGGACAACCGGGATTACTGGGGTGGAAAGTTAGGTTCAGCGTGGAGTGTTTCTATCGGCGCGCACGAACCTTAAGATCCTGTAGGCTCCCTGCATGGCCTTGCATCTCAGGCAAACGCTCGTCCCTTCAATGAGCATCCCCATTGGCTTTTTCCTGTTGGTGCTGGCCCATGGGAATTCCATGGCGGGAGACTTGGCACCCGAAAGCAGGTTCTTAGCGGCTGCCTATTCTTGGTGGACCTCGGATGATCTTCCGCCGAAAGATCTTCCCTACGAATACTTGACCCATGTGAGCCACTGCTTTGTGCTTGGGGATAAAGATGGAAACCTGGTTCTTCGGGACCGCGTCCCGGACCTCGACCTCATCAAGACCGCCCACGAGAACGGGGTGAGGGTTATCCTGGCCCTGGGGGGACAGGACAGCAACGCCTATTTCTCCCCCATGGCATCAAGACCGTGCCCACCCTGGCCGTGATGGCCTATGACGCGGCTGGGACCTGGAGCGACCGGGCGGACCATCATGCGCCCCTGTTCGCGCCTTCTGCGGACAGGGTGCCGGGAGCTGGCTCCGCGGAAGCGAGCATGAAGTATTGGATGAACCGGGGCTGGCCCGCCAACCGGCTCAAGTTGGGACTCCCGAGCTATGGGCGTGGATTTGCCGCTTCCAAGCCTTACGAGAAAATCAAGAAGGGTGAAATTCTTCCCATCTCAAGTGTGGCTTACAAAGAAGTGCCCGGCCTCATGGCCCAGGGTTGGAAGCGCCAGTGGGATGAGGAGAGCCAGGCGCCCTGGCTCCTATCGCCTGATGGAACTCAGATCATCGGCTATGACGACGAGGAGTCCATCGGGGCCAAGGTGCGATGGGCTAAAGAGCAAGGATTCTATGGAGTGTTCTTCTGGGCCCTGGACAAGGACCGCCTGGCCCATGGCAAGCACCCTCTCTTGGAGGCCGCCGCAAAGGCTTGGCCCTAACGGGTGTCTGCGCTCCTAGCTCGACGGCAAGAGCGTCAGCCTCCGGAGCATGGTACTGGACGCCGGGGACTTAAAATAGATGGAGGCAGGTTTTCAAAGTGATGACGGGATCGCACAATTACGCTCCCGTCAAAATTTTCAAAGGTAATCGAGTACACGGGAGTACACGTGCGTACCTGTCAGATCACGTCCCGAGGGATCACAGAGGGATCACACCTTGTTGGGAATGACACTGGTAACGTAGATCGTAGATAAGGATTAGTTGATCAGGTTCTTTGAATCAAAACTTTTTTTCGCCTAGGCGAGAATCTAGGCCGGTTGGATCATTGGGTAGTTAGGCTGAAGCTACTATCATGGAGATGCCATGGGCAATCCATTTTCTGATTTTTGGAGAGAGCTTTATCGCTCCGATGTTAAGAAACTTGCGAGATGGTTAAAGCCTCATAGATTCGCCCTCGCGGTAATATGTCTTCTTGTGTCTGTGTTTCTATGGTGGTGGCACAATCCGTTCTCTGGGGGATCGAAGATGATAGAACCCCAACAGTCGTCCCCAAATGAAACTAACCAGCCCAGCTCTATCCAGCGCGGCCAAGATGCTTTAGAAGTTGATCTCAGAATTCAAATTGTCAGTCGGGCATGCGTCCGGTCACCCGGTCCACAGTTAGTGAGAGTCATGTCGGTTGCAGA
>CAZPLZ010000151.1:0-8198 GCA_964587525.1 uncultured bacterium
TCAGTTCAAGGGTGGCCTGACCATGGTCCAGCAACCGACGCTCTACACGAAGCGGGCCGAGGCGTGGCTGGATGCCAATGCCCGGATCGCAGCCATGAAGACCGCTCGCGCCCTCCACGAGCACCTCGTCAAGGGCGTGGACCATATCCGGGTGACTGACGGCAAGGGCCGCGTGCTCGCAGAGATTAGCCTGGACGTCGCCGAGGTAGACCATTGATGGCAGCCCTCTACACGGTCCGGCTCAACGCCAAACCCAACCCCGACTTCCCTCCGCGGGGCGACTTGCCGGCCCCGGAGACGGTCTGGGTCGCCACCCTCCTGGAGGCCTCGGAAGTCTGCCGCCGCTGGATCGAGGAGCACGACCTGGGAGGTGGCGAGTGGGACGGCGGCCAAGTCCACGACCACACGGGGAAGCCGGTCGCGTTCGTGTCGTACAACGGCCGGGCGTGGACGCCAGTGGCCCGATGGCAAGACCGCCAGTCCCTCGCCCTGTGACCCAGACGAGAGCCCCGTCCCGACGGCAGATCCAGGTCTCGGCAGAAGTCGTTACCGCCAGTGGGCTGCCCGTGCGAGCGGTCGCGGAGCGAGTCGGTTTCTTCTTCGAGCATCGCCGGAATGGACCCTACGGCCCGGGGATATGAGAAGTCGTCCTTACGCTCGACACCTGGAGCCGTAGGCTTACCCATTCCGGATCGCCGGGCGAGGTCCGGGCGACCCTCAAGCATCTGGTCAAGAGATTCGCCAAGCAGGAGAACCGATGGAAGCGCCGGAAACCATGACCCCGCAGCAGACCGTTCCCGTTCGGGCCGCTGGGTACATCCGGGTCTCCCAGGAGCGGGCCGCCCGTAACGGCTACGGTCTCGCCGCCCAGGAGGCCGATATCCGGAAGTTCATCACTTACAAGGACCTGGAGCTCGTCGAGCTCTACCGCGAGGAGGGCGTCTCGGGCTACAAGAAGGACCGGCCCGCGCTAGACCGACTCCTGGCAGACGTGAAGGCCGGACGGTTCGACGTCGTGGTCTTCCCGTCCATCGACCGGGCCGGCCGCTCGGTCAAGGACGTGAGCGAGCTTGATCGAGCGCTACGCCAGCACAGCGTGGACACAGTCTTCCTCCGCGAGGGCGTGGATACCTCGACCCCGACCGGCGAGCTATTCCGGAACATCATGGCTTCCCTGGCCGAGTTCGAGGGCCATGTGATCCACGAGCGTCTGTCAAAGGGCAAACGGCAGAAGGCTTCGCAGGGCGGCTACGTTGGGGGCTGGCTACCGTACGGCTACCGCAACGGGGATGGCCGGATCAGCGTGGTTCCAGAAGAGGCCAAGGTGGTCGAGCAGGTGTTCCGGTGGCGCGGCGAGGGCAAGACGCCGCACTGGGTCGCCGCGCGCCTCAACGAGCAGGGCGTGAATACCCAGAAGGGCGGACCCTGGCGGGCCTCAACTATTCAGGGGATGCTCGGGAACCGCTTCTACACGGGACGGGTCGAGTTCGAAGGGGAGTCCATCCGGGCCCAGCACGACGCGATCGTGTCGGACGTGCTGTTCCAGTCCCGTCAGACTTAGGGCAGACCACCCCCACCACGACGCGATCGGGGCGGACGGCGCCCATTCAGGTGGCGCCACCCATCTATCCTCCAGAAGCAATGCGGCGGCTGCTCCTCCACATGTTCTCTCTAGTTCATCTCCTTGAGTAGATCGTCGATACCCCAGGCGCCCCACTTCTGCGTTTCTTGCTCGTATCCACTCCAGAATCTATGCAGATCAACTACCTTGCCCGTTTCAACGAGGCCTAAGTCCATGTGTTCGAGCTGATCATACTGCGGAGTAGGCAAGAACATGTGAGAAGTCCGAGTAAGAAGATAGGTGTCAACGAAATTCGCCACCTCGCATATCACCCTATGAACGCCCCACAACTGATCTAGAGTAACCCTCAGTGATTCCGAATCAACTGTCGCCAAACTAGCCGGACTCGCCGCATGCGCTACGTGCTTGTTCACGTGGTTCTTCACATTCACGCACGCACCTTCGACTCGTCTCAGCAAGTGAGAAAGGACCTCCTTCCGCACGGTATCAGCAGGGCTTCTCGCCTCCTTTTCTACGGCGCAAAGGGCATCCATTACCCCATGAAATCTCTCGCTCTTCAGCCAGTCAAATTCTGGAGGAAGCCAACCCACACGCCCCTCATTCTTCAGCTTCTCCTCAATGAATTGGCTCTCTTTCTCCTGAAGCCCCGAGTAGTCATAGTCAAGACCGAGGGCCGCGAACATATTCTCTCGCGTCATCAGATGGACTCGATCTCTCATATCGCCTATGAGCGACGTCAACGAACAGACGTCACGGCCGCCTGGATGATCCGCAATCGGAAAGCTATCCGACAGTCTTCGGATCGAGAGCATTTGGCTGTCGAAGAAGCAGCCGTCTATCAATCGGTGCATCATCCCGTTAATCCTGGAATTACCCTTCTCATCGGGAGGCGCCAACCGGCGGGCCTCGTTGATGGTGCGAAAAGCGGCCGCATTCCAGAGCATCTGTGAAATCTGTTGGCAGATGGCCTGCCGGTGTTCGCCGTTGAAACAATCGATCCAGATTTCCCTGCGAGCCTTCAGTTCCTCGATAGCAGCCATATCTTCATCATTCTAGGTCAAGGTATTCTCAGACGCGATCGGGGCGGACGGGCTGTTCCGGGCCTGCCAGCCTTAAGTCACACTACTCCCCATTTGACATCATCAATGTAGGCTAGTAGATCTTCCTTTGTGCGGTGCTTTGAGTGCCCTTTCAGGAGGGTGATGAAAAACTCCCACGCATTCCGCGCGAATGTCCTTAAGACATCACCGTGTTCATCAACGTCGATGGACTTGCCGTGGTGAACGAAACCGGATCTCAACTTGTATGCTCTTCTCACATTATCGGCAACTCCCCGTCGGCCGTCCTTATCATTCTTGAGGAAGAATGCCAATCTCTCCGCCATAGCGTTCGTCAGCGGTTCAGTATCATTCTTCAACAACATCATCTCCAACGCCACCAGTGTGTAGATCAACCGCGCTGATACTGTTTGCTGCAGAGACGCCGATGTATAGAGCAGAATGCTCTCAAGTATTTCTTCTTCAAGTGGGGTTCTCGTATCAGCACAGAGAAGTTTGCTCACCTCTCGAAGTCCCGAGTCATACATCAGGTGTATATCGTCTTCTGTCAAAATCACGTACCGCGCCCCACGATCAGTGATCTGCTCACCCGTCCCGACAATGCGCCCTTCTTCTATTTCAAAATGGCACAAGGTAGGGACTGCTTCTTTCCCCTTCAGGGCACAATAGGAAACGCTATCAGGCACTAGCATCGTCCAGTGGAATAGCCGAAGATAACTGACGACATCTTCAACTCTCGCAACTGCCAACTCAACAATACACTCACGATCTGCCCGGATCCTGATCGACGCGTGCGCAAATCCTTGGTAGTTCTTTCTTTGTTTCTCTATCTTCGCTATCGCTTCCTTGTGCTTCGTCGGTTCTCCCCTGCTCACAAGTTCAGAACAGCGATCGAAATCCTCTCCAGTGAAATTGCGTATCTGAACATCGCCAATACAAAGCGGCGATTCAACCGACAGAAACGCCACAGGGAACCATATCTCAATCGCCGGGGGAATCCGTTCGCAATGATCTAAGACAAACCTAGTCACCGTTATTGTGGTCTTCCCTGTGTAAAGCTGTCTCAGCCAATCGAAGATGAGCTCCTCCAAACGGGCCTGAGTCACCAAGTCCGAGATGCTTTTCCCACAAGTAAGCGTTGCCTTCCGCATGTTTCTTGCAAGACGCACAAGTCGAGTGTATTCTCCCTCTGGCAATCCAACCAACCGACCTTCATGGGGAAACTCACGTGTCGTTGTTCTTCCTCGATAGTCTATCCACCCAAGTACGGGTTCGCCCCGTATCATATCCTCAGTAATCGTCTGGCCCATGACATAGTCGGGTCTGAAGCGTGGTGTTTCTGCCCCAGTTGAAGGAGCGCGGGACTTCAGAAGGTATTTCAGCCCATCACCAGCTGAGTCGAAGGACTTCTCCGCATCGTGGTGAAAGGCAAATCCCTCCACTCTCATAGATTCTTATCTTGCGCGATCGGGGCGGACGGGCTGCACCGATTCACTTCAACACCAGGGAAACGTGGTCATCCGAAGACTCTTCCTGCTTCTTCACTCGGCAGAGTTGCGAACATCATGATGTTCCTGCAGTGGTCGCACCTGGCTACCTTGAACATGACCTTCTGGTAGCTAGAGGCATACCCCTTTGGTTCCCAGTGGAATTCAAGCTTCGCAGGCGACTCGACAAACCTGAGCTTCCCGATCCCGCACGCTGAGCATAATTGCGCAACGTTCGTGTCAGTGGTAACTTGACCGCCAATGGAAACCGCACGAATCGCTCTGTCCGTAAGCGTCAACAGCTCAGAGGCGTCCTTCAATACATGTTTCTCCTCGTCTCGGACGCATTCCGTCAGTATCCAGTTAATCCATGACACGTGGGGATCGTCGGGGAACATCCGCGTTACATCATTGAGCTCTTCATCCCATCCCTCACGTACGAGCCGGGGCTTACCGGACACCATCGACCAGAGCACTTTGCCGAGCGAATAGACGTCCATCGACGGGCGCACGTCATCAATGCGCATACCTTCGGCCCACGGTGGCATCCAGTACCTACTGCCAACATTCTCAAGGGTATCGGTCACTCTCGCTCGCTCATCATCCTGGAAATAGACCAGCCCGAAATCGCCCAACACGAGACCTCCTTTCGGGTCAACAAAGATGTTGGCAGGCTTTATGTCACGGTGGATTCTCTTGTCCACGTGGAGTTGAGCCACTCCTTCCACGAGCCGCCGGAACGCACCAAGCGAGTCTCTGACTGCGCCACGAAATCGCGACGCATGGTTGTCAAGTGTCCCGGCATGGAAGTACTCCGACACATACCACCCCTCATCGGGATTCGAGTCCAGGATGCGAACCAAGGACGGATGCTTGATGGTCTCCATGGCCTTGACTTCAGCACGCAGCCGTTCCATCTCTTTTTCCGTGAAGCCACGACCTTCACGGATGCCGTGCAGCACCTTCAGCGCTCCCGCACCGTCTCTGGCCTCGGGCGAAAGCAGGCCAAACAAAGCCTTGGCGAAGTTCACCTTCGCAGTAACCCTACCCGCCGCATCGGAGATAATGCCTGACGCAAGGATCTGAATGGCTTTCATCGTATCGTCTATCCAGTTCTCCCTTACGGCGAAGTAGACCTGCCCTTGTCCCCCGGCATCTTTCTTCACCACCCCAAGCCAAGTCCCTTTCTTGATGCGCTCTTCCATGCTCCCATTCTATCCCCCCGCGATATAGCACGAGGGGATGAACTACGGCCAAGTCCCGAGTAACACTCCCGACCCCGACAGCACCAAGAAGCATTCGGACTTGCTTCCCTCCTCTTGACAAGCGTCTAGAATGTCCGCTACTCTCCAACCAAGAAGGACCGCAGGCAGTACGCACGCTGATTTGAACCAATCTGTGAACTAACCTTTCTGAACCGCCTTCCGGCGGAATTTCACGAATCCTAGCGGGCCCAGGCCCGCACGTTTGAATTCCTTTGTGAGGAACACACGTGCGCGCCTGGGCTCCTCTGTTTCCGGAGTACGGAGGACAGATGGCGGGATTCGTGAAAGCCGACGTGTTGGGTGTGGAGCGGGAGAGCGGCGTGGACGCCGTTGGCCGCTCCACGCAACTGCCCGAAGACACGTGGGACTACAACAAGACCGGCGCGAAGGAACCACCCTACAACCTCGACGCCCTCGCGCTCTTCCTCGAGATCAACACGTGGCACTACCGCTGCGTGAAAGCCAAAGCCATCTCGACCGCCGGCCTCGGCTACGAACTCGTCGCGCCGGAAGGCGTCGAGAAACCGACCGAGCAGAACAAGAAGATCCTCCAGCAGTTCTTCGAGCGTCCCAACGAGGAGCAGACGTGGAGCGAGATCCTCGAGAACGTCCTCACCGACTTCGAGGCCTTGGGCAACGGCTACTTCGAGGTGGTCCGCAACCGCTTCGGCCAGGGAGCTCCGCAGCGGCTCTATCACATCCCCGCCGTCACCATGCGCGTGCGCAAGGACAAGAAGGGCTTCATCCAGATGCGGGACAACAAGATGGTCTACTTCCGCAACTTCGGGAGCGATCCGAAATCACCGGACTCGTTCGACCCACGGGACAAGACCAAGAAGCGCTTCCTCAACGAGGTCATCCACCTCAAGAACTATCACCCGCGCTCGTCCTTCTACGGCCTCCCCGACTTCCTGCCGGCGCTGCGCGCGCTGGTGGGCAACAAGAAGGCCGGCGACTTCAACATCCAGTTCTTCGAGAACAACGCCGTCCCGCAGTACGCCATCCTCGTCAAGGGCGGCGAGCTCGCCAAGGGAACGCGCAAGCGGATCGAGGAGTACTTCAAGACCCACATCAAGGGCCAGGCCCACAAGACGCTCATCCTCGAAGTCGTCCAGGACGAGGGCGAGAAGGTGGACGTCGACATCAAACCACTCGCCGTCGAGGTCAAGGACGCGTCCTTCCAGATGTTCCGCACCGACAACGCCGAGGAGATCCGGGTGGCGCACGGCGTGCCCGGACGGCTGGTCGGACTCTCCGAGAAGGGCGGCTTGGGCGGCGCCGGCGAAGGCCAGACCCAGCAGGAGATTTTCAAGTTCCATGTGATCGAGCCCAAGCAGAGCCGGCTGGAATACCGCATCAACAACTTCCTGATCAAGCAGGGTTTCGGCATCCAGGATTGGGAGCTCAAGTTCAAGGAGATCGACGTCACCGACGAGAGCAAGGTGACCGAGAACGTCCAGAAGCTCGTGCGCGTGGGCGCCCTCACCATCAACGAGGGGCGCAAGATGCTGCTGCTGCGCCCGCTCAAGGAAGCAGGGGCGAATGTGCCCTTCATCATGACGAGCATGGGCCCGCTTTCCCTGGAGACCCTGGCCCAGGGCGGCGTGCCCCTGCCGATGGCCCCACGGGACGCCGGCAAAGACCTGGTGAATTCCCTCATGGCCCTGCAGCAGTGCCTGCGCACCGAACTCTTCCAGCGCGGCTACGACGTGGAACGGCACGAGGAGGTGCTTGCGCATGCCAACGGCAACGGCCAGCTGGTTTCCTAACGTGCAGACCGCCCGGCTCCTCGAGGCCGAGCGCATCGTCGGCGCGACTCTCGCCGGGTTCGGGTTCGAGAAAGTCGCGGAAACCCAGGTCGAGCGCTTCCAGCGCCTCTACGCGCAAGCGCTCAGGAAGGCATTCACCAGCCAGTACGCCACCTTCGAGCAAGTGGACCTGCGTGCGAACTTAGACGAGGTGCTCCGGTCCGCCGAGCAGATCCTCGGCAAGGACCTGGCGGAGCAGCTCGCTCCGGAGACCGAGCGGTACCTGCGCGAGGCGTTCGTGACCGGCAAGGCGCTGCGCGGCATCCCGCGCGCCGTGGGCACGGCGTTCACCCCGACCCACGGCCGGGCCGTCGAGTGGCTGGTGGACCATGACCGGTTCTGGCTCGGCAAGGTCTTCCCTGAGCACCTGCGCGAATCCTTCCGCGACACGATCGTCGGGGGACTCGAGGAAGGCTTGGGCCGCAAGGCCGTGGGGCAGCGGCTGCGCGACGTCGCCTTCGGCACCAAGGACGTCCCCGGCAAGCTCGAGCTCTACAACCGCGTCGCCGCCTCCTCGGTGAACCGGGCCCGCAACTGGGGCGGGATGTTTTCTCTCCAAGAGGCCGGCTTCGAAGAATACGTCTTCCGCGCCGTGATGGACAGCCGCACGTCCCGCATCTGCCGGAACTTCAACGGCCGTGTCTTCTCCGTGCCACGCATGATGGCCGTGGTGCAGGAGACCCTGACGCGGCTGCCCAGCGACATCGAAACCCTGGCGCCCTGGCCCAGGTTCGACCAGGCACGCGGCGACTTCTTCATCGAGCGCGCCGGCAGCCGCTCCTACCTGGCAGACAAGCCCCGGGAATGGCTGGAGGCCAACGGTATCGCCATGCCTCCCCTGCACGGCAACTGCCGCAGCGTGGTCGTCCTGAGGCGATGACGATGGACGAGATCGCCAAGCTTGACAAGAACCGGAACCCCGTCGGCATGGACCAGGAAGCGCTCTGGTACGACGACGCCATCCTCCACTACCGCTACGCCAAGGTCGTGCGGGAAGG
>CAZPLZ010000152.1:0-8100 GCA_964587525.1 uncultured bacterium
TATGGGTCTCGACACCAGTCTCTCAAGTGCCGACGTGGATGCGCTGATGGCTAAGCTGAAGTCACTGGTGGATGACGTAGGAGGTGAGGTCAAGGGCGTCGAGAAGCTGGGCATCCGCAAGCTGGCATACAAGGTGCGTGGGAAATCCGAGTGTCAGTTTTTCTCGATGACATGCGAGGCGCCATCGGCCATTGTTAAACAGATTGAACAGGTGATGCGGCTTCATGAAGGGGTGGTGCGCTCCATGACCACGCGGCTCGATCCGTCCGTGCTGGCCACCTCAACGCCAACAGTTCAGTCCGCACCGGCCACCTCTCCATAGATCCTGTAAGCTCTTGGGGCGGCTATGGCAAGCCTGAACCGGATCTTCCTCATTGGCAACCTGACCAAGGATCCAGAACTGCGGTACATCCCGAGTGGCCAGGCGGTATGCACGATCCGGATCGCGGTCTCGGAGGGGTACAAAACGAAAGCTGGAGAGGCTCGCCAGGAAACCACCTACCTGGATGTGGTGGTGTGGGCAAGGCAGGCGGAAACCGTGGCGCAGTATCTCAAGAAGGGGAGCCAGGTGTTCGTGGAAGGCCGGCTGCGGATCCGTGATTTTGAAGGACGGGATGGGGTCAAACGATACCGGACCGAGGTGGTCGCCAACCGGGTGCAGTTCATGGGACGGCCGCAGCGCGAGGAAGCCCCGGCGCCTGCCGAACCTACCCTGAGCCTCGTTGAAGAGCCAGCAGCTGGCGAGACGGTGGAAGAGCCGCTGCCTAGTTATGATGAAGAAGTAGGGAACTAAAGGTACGATCCGTGGCAGAGAGCGTATCCGGCGAACGCCGGAGAGATGACAGAGGCGGGCGCGGAGGTTACGGTCGGCGCGATCGCCGCCCGTTCAGGAAAAAAGTCTGCAGGTTCTGCCAGGCCAAGATCAAGGCGATCGACCTGCGTGATATCGCACTGCTGAAGGCGTTTCTGAGCGAGCGTGGGCGCATCGTCCCCAAGCGTGTGAGTGGTAACTGCGCCAAGCACCAGCGTCAGGTGACGCGCGGGATCCGGCGCGGACGGCATGCGGCGCTCCTGCCGTATTCGGCTGGCTGAAATGAAGCTGGTTCTCCTCAAGCCTGTGGAGCATCTAGGGGCTCAAGGGGCTCAGGTGGATGTGCCCGATGGCTACGCCCGCAATTTCCTCATTCCCCGGAAATTGGCCACGCCCGCAACCAAAGGGATGATGGCATATGCGAACCGACTTCAGGCCGGCGAAGCGAAGCGCCGCGAGCAAGAAGAGGTGCGGCTCAAGGAGCTCATCGAAAAGCTTGCATCCGTTTCCTGCACGGTGACCCGGAAAGCCAGCGAAGACGATAAACTCTTTGGGTCAGTCACCTCCGCCGATCTAGCGGAGGTCTTCAGGGCGCAGGGCTTTGCGATCGACAAGCGCCAGATTGGGCTGGAAGAGCCGATCAAATCTCTTGGTGTGTTCACGGTCCCCGTGAGGCTCTCCCCAGCACATGAGACAAACGTGAAGGTCTGGGTTGTACGCGACCCAGGGGAAGGTGTAGTGGCTGCGTGAACGTCCCCCGGACGGCCATCTCTGAACGGATTCCTCCGCAGAACCTGGAGGCGGAGCGTGCTGCCCTGGGAGCGATGCTTCTGGGAGGTGAGCCGAGCCGGGAGGCGATCGCCAAGGTCGCCGCTACCCTGGAAGTGTGGGACTTCTATCGCACCAGCCATCAAAGGTTGTACACCGCCATCCGCTCGTTGTTCGAACGTGGCGAGAAAGTCGATCTGATCACGGTCACGGAGACGCTGCGCAAGGCGGGAGCGCTGGAGGATGCCGGGGGAACTTCCTACGTCGCAGGGCTGGTGGACGAGATTCCTCTCGTCACCAACATTGAAGAGTACACACGGATCATTAGGGACAAGGCGACGATGCGCCGGCTCATGGAGATCGGTGGCGACCTGTTCGGCCGGGCGTCGGAAGATTCTCAAGCTGTCGAGGATCTGCTCAATAACGCCTCCCAGCTCATCTACGAAGTCTCACAGCGCCGTTTTCAGGGTGGGATGCAACCGCTTCGCCGGCTCGTGCTGCCGGAGATCGAAAAGGTGGAGAAGTTGGTTGCGAGTGCCGGCGAAACGGGTATGCTCACTGGCCTGCCCACAGGGTTTCACTGGTTGGACCAGCTCACCTCTGGACTGCAGAGCGGCGAGCTGAATGTCGTGGCGGGCCGGCCTGGCATGGGCAAGACCAGCTTCGCGCTGAACATTGCGGAGCACGTGAGTCAAAATCGGAAGGTGCCGGTTCTGGTCTTCAGCATGGAGATGTCGGCTCATTCGCTGGTGCGCCGGCTCCTGTGCGCCCACGCCCGGGTGGACTCCCAGAGCGTGCAGCGCGGCCAGGTGTACGCGGAAGACCGTTCCAAACTCTTGCAGGCGGCGGCGGTCCTGAATGACCTGCCCATCTGGATCGACGAATCCTCGCGGCTCACCCCGTTGGAGCTGCGGGCCCGGTCTCGGCGGGTGCTGGGCGAAGCCCGCGCCACGGAGGGCCTCATCATTGTCGATTATCTGCAGCTCATGGATTTCAGGGGGGAAGGGTTCACCGCCCGCGTCGAAAACCGGCAGCAGGAGATCACGGCTATCTCACGCTCCCTGAAAGCCATGGCCAAAGAGCTGAACGTGCCCGTGCTCGTGCTCTCCCAACTCTCCCGCGCGCCCGAGAGGCGTGGCGAGTTCTCCAAGCCGCGGCTCTCGGATCTGCGCGAGAGTGGGGCGATCGAGCAGGACGCCGATGTGGTCATCTTTATCTACCGGGATCCGAAAGATGCGGCTGGGGGGAACGGGGACCAGGAAGGCATAGTCACCCGTATCAACATCGCCAAGCAGCGTAACGGGCCCACCGGGTCATTCCCGCTTTACTTCAATCGCCCGTACACACGGTTCGACCATCTCGACATCAGCCAGCCGTATCCAGAAGAAGAATAGCCGTACCGCTCACTTCCCCTCCTGGGTGGAGGTGGACCTCAACGCGATCCTGGCCAATGCCCGTGCGATGCGCTGGCACCTCGGTGGGGCGGCGCTCATCGCGGTGGTGAAAGAAGACGCCTATGGCCATGGAGGCCCCCAGGTGGCCCGGGCTCTCGAGAGCGAGGCAGAAGCGTTTGGGGTGGCGAACGTGCAGCAAGCGGCGGCCCTGCGTGCCGCTGGAGTACGAGTTTCCATCCTGATGCTCTCCCCGATGACGCCAGCCGGGGCGATTGAGGCGAGACGACTCGGTCTCACTCCAACCGTTGCGGGGGAGACGGATCTGGCGACCGCACCGCCTCCCCGGGGAGGGTTCCTGAACGTCCACGTGAAATTCGACACGGGCATGGGCCGGCTGGGGTTTCATCACTCCCGCGCGCGCGCGGTGGCGTTGCTCCTGAGAAAGCGGGGTGTCAGGCGAGTGGCCGGGGTGTACACGCACCTGGCTGCCTCCTCGGAGAAGGCGTTTACCGGCGCCCAGGTGACCCGGTTCGAGGCCTGTCGGCAGGCGCTTAACGCCGGCGGTATCGTTGCCGATCTGGCGCACGTGTCGAACAGCGAGGGCGTGGTGACGTCACCGCGGGCCTGCGCCACGGGGGTGGTCCGGCCTGGTCTCATGCTGTACGGGTGCGCCCCGGCTGCGACCCGGGTGCCGTTCCCGCTTCAGGCCGCGCTGTCGTTTAAAACCCGGATCGCTGCGATACGCGAGGTGCCAGCCAGGACCACGGTCAGTTATGGGCACACCTACACGACACGACGTTTCACAAAGCTGGCGGTGCTGCCGGTCGGCTATTCCGGCGGGTTGAGCCGGCACCTGTCCAACCGGGGCGCGGTGCTTGTGCGGGGGGTGAGGGTCCCGATCCGTGGACGGGTGTGTATGAACTTGACGGTTGTGGATGTGACCAACGTCAAGGGTTGCCGGGTGGGTGATGAGGTGGTGCTGATCGGTCAGCAGGGGCGGGAGCGCATCAGCGCGGATGAGCTGGCTGGGCTGCAGCGGACGATCTCGTACGAGGTGCTGTGCGTTGCGGGGGGACTGAACCCGCGCGTGTACAGAGAAGAGCGCCGTGCTGGGTGATCAACTGGACCGGCTGGGCCGGCAGGTCATTGGGTTCCTCGAGGATCTCGGACGGTTTTTCATCATGCTGGGGCAGGTGGTCCACTGGCTCGCCGTGACGTTGGCCAACTGGATGACGGGGATCGCTTGTGCTCTGACCCGCCGTCCCCGGCCCAAAGCGCTTGAGCTGAAGGAAACCGTTGAGCAGATGGTGTCGATCGGCGTGAATTCCCTGCCGGTGGCACTTATCACCGCGTTGTTCACCGGCATGGTGCTGGCGCTCCAGACCGGGTACACCCTCGAGCAGAAAATGCAAGGGATCTCTCAGTATCTCGGCGGCCTGGTGACCATCTCCATGCTGCGCGAACTCGGCCCCGTGCTGACATCGCTGATCGTCACTGGCCGGGTCGGCTCGGCCATGGCGGCGGAGATCGGAACGATGCGGGTGACGGAGCAGATTGACGCGCTGGAAACGCTCGCGACCAACCCGGTCAAGTATCTGGTTGTCCCCCGGCTCCTGGCGTGCCTGCTGATGCTGCCTCTCCTGGTCGTGTTTGCTGACGCCATGGGTGTGTTCGGGGGCTATCTGATCGCCTGGACGCGATTCGGCCAGAGCGCGAACATGTACATCGAGAATGCCCAAGACATGGTAGTATTGAGCGACTTGTTCGGTGGATTGACCAAGGCGGCCTTTTTTGGAGTCATCATCGCCACGGTGTGCTGTTATAAAGGCTTCAACACCCGCGGGGGCGCGGAGGGCGTGGGCCGCGCAACCACCGGCGCGGTGGTGATCTCCTCCATAGGCATCCTGATCTCGGATTACTTCCTGACCGCCACCCTGAGCGCGTTTTAGATGGCCGGCGAGGTCCTCATCCGGTTTGAGGAGGTTCGAAAAAGTTTTGGCTCCCATAAGGTGCTGGACGGTGTCACGCTGGACATCCTCAAGGGTGAAACGTTGGTCATCATCGGACGCAGCGGCTGTGGGAAGAGCGTGCTCCTCAAGCACATGATCGGCCTGCTCAAACCAGACGCCGGACGTATCCTGATCGATGGGCAAGACATCGTTCCACTGAAAGCGCATGAGCTGTTGCCGGTGCAGGCTAGGTTCGGCATGGTGTTCCAGGGCGCGGCACTCTTCGATTCGCTGACGGTCGCGGAGAATGTCGGGTTTGCGCTCACGCGGCAGGGCCTGCCGGAGGGGCGTATCCGGGAGATCGTGGAGGAGAAGCTGGACCAGGTGGGCCTCCCGGGCGAGGGCGGTGTGAAACCGGCGGAACTGTCGGGCGGCATGAAGAAGCGAGTGGGACTTGCGCGGGCGCTGGCGTGCGACCCCCAGGTGATCCTGTACGACGAGCCCACCACCGGGCTGGATCCAATCATGGCGGATGCGATCAACGAGCTCATCGTCGAAACCCAGCGAAGGCTTGGTGTGACCTCGGTGGTCGTCACCCACGACATGGCGAGCGCCTACAAGGTCGGGCACCGGATCGCGATGCTCTATCAAGGCCAGATCTGCCAGGTGGGATCGCCTGGGGAGATTCGCGGAAGCCAGGATGGGGTCGTGCAGCAGTTCATTGCGGGCCGTGCGTCAGGGCCCATTGACGTCCACAGCCTCGCGTGACGTGAGCCCCTGGCACCGGCCATGACCCCGGAACGCAAGGTCGGCACAGTCGTAGTCGCTGCCCTCCTGTTGCTGTTGGGTGGGGTGTTTGTCATCGGCAGGGTGAAGCTGGGCGTGTCAGGATACCAGGTCAAAGTTCAGTTCAAATTTGTCAACGATTTGAAAGTGAAAGCGGCGGTGAAGTACGCGGGTGGGCCAGAGATCGGCCACGTCATGGACCTCAACGTGGGGGGTGAGATGGTGATGGTCACCCTGTGGATCGACCGGGAGGTCAGAATCCGCCAGGACTCTGAGTTCTGGATCTTTACCGCCGGCATGCTGGGTGAGCAGTACCTGGAGGTCCACGCCAGCCCAAGCGGAACCGAGCCGTATCTAGCCGATGGGGCAACCGTGCGCGGTATTGACCCCGTGAGTTTGGATGGGACCCTGATCAAATTTGGGAAGATCATTGATGTCCTGACGCCGATTTTTGCGAAAGAAGAAGTTGCGTCCTCCGTGTACGCTGTGATACGGGATATGCGCCAGGTTGCACGGCAGATCTCCAAAGTCGTCGTGAAGCACACTGAGGGTGTGGATCAGGCGCTCACCGATCTGGAGTCGTTCTCCCACAACGTGGACCGGCTGTCGAAAGACTTGGGGATGTTCATGGCGGATGTGAAGGGCCTGTCCGATCCTAAGAACCCCCAGAGTGTCCAATTGGCCATGAAACGGCTGAACACCACCCTGGCTAGCCTGCAGAAGACCGCTGGGACTGTCGAGGGTCTCGCCGCCAAGCTCGACGAGAGCCAGGGGCTGCTGGGCGCGCTCATCAATGACGAGGAGCTCAAAGAGGATTTCAGGGCGTTGGTTAAAAAACTCAAGGACAAGCCGATCACGGCGAAAGTGAGGCTCTTCTGACCCTTCGACGAGTCGAACCATGAGCAAGCTCGCCGCCATCCGGTTTGTCTGCCAGGCCTGCGGGTACAGCTCGCCCAAATGGCTGGGCCGCTGCCCGGGCTGCCAGGGGTGGAACACGCTGGTGGAAGAGCGCGCTGCGGGCCCAGCAGTCGGAGGGCGGGTATCCTCCGGGCCGGCGGAGGTGATGTGGCTTAACGCCGTGGCCGATGCGGACGCGGACCGGACTGGGACCGGTCTTAAGGAATTTGACCGGGTGCTGGGTGGAGGCTTGGTGCCAGGCTCATTCGTCCTGATCGGCGGCGATCCGGGGGTCGGGAAATCCACCCTGCTCCTGCAGGCGGCCGCGCACCTGGCTGTAACCTGCCCGCCGGTTCTCTACGTGTCAGCGGAGGAGTCACCTGCACAGGTGAAGTTGCGGGCGTCCAGGTTGGGCGTGCCAGGTGAAGGCCTGGCGGTGCTCGCGGAAACCCGGGTGGAGGTCATCGAGGACGCGGTGAATAAGCTCAAACCCAGAGCCGCCGTGATTGACTCTATTCAAACGATCTGGAGCGAGGGGATGGGCACGGCGCCGGGGAGCGTCGGGCAGGTGCGGGAGTGTGCGGGCCAGTTGTTGCGGCTCGCCAAGACCGGCGGGTGCGCGCTGCTGGTGGTCTGCCATGTCACCAAGGATGGCATGCTGGCTGGTCCCAAGACGCTGGAGCACCTGGCGGACTGCGTGCTCTCGTTCGAGGGCGACCGGCATCACCTCTACCGCATCTTGCGGGCGGTCAAAAATCGGTTCGGCTCCACCAGCGAGATCGGCGTGTTTGAAATGACCGGCGCAGGGCTTTCCGAGGTGGCCAACGTGGGTGAACTCTTCCTGCCCAGTTCGGACAAGCCTGCGGCAGGACGGTCGGTGACGGCCTGCATGGAGGGGAGCCGGCCGCTCCTCGTGGAAGTGCAGGCGCTGGTGTGCTCCGCCGCGTATGGGATGCCGCAGCGGCGCAGCGCGGGACTGGACAACAACCGGCTGGCCATCCTGCTCGCGGTGCTGGAGAAGCGGATGGGGTACCACCTCTCCGGGTCGGACGTGTTTTTGAACGTGGCGGGTGGGCTGCTGGTGGAGGAGCCGGCGGCGGACCTGGCCTGTGCGCTTGCGATCGTTTCGGCGTTCAAGGAGCGCCCGCTTCAACGGGCGGTGTTGATGGGCGAGGTGGGGCTGGCGGGAGAAGTGCGGCCCGTGATCCACCTGGAGCGCCGGCTGGAGGAGGCTGCCAGGCTGGGGTTCCGACGCTGTGTGATCCCCTTGGAGAACCGGCGAAGCCTCGCGGGGTCTCCCCCCGGACTGACCGTGGAGGGTGTGGAAGATCTCGCGCAGGCGGTTCAGTTGGTGATCGCTTAAATGGGCTTCATGCATATGCAGGAAGCTGTTACGTCATATCGGGGCTGCCGGTTTATCATGATTGCCTGGCGGCCCTCATCAAAGGAGTTGAGTCATGAAAAATTATTGGTGGATCAAATTGATAGTCGTAAT
>CAZPLZ010000153.1:0-7969 GCA_964587525.1 uncultured bacterium
GCAGGCTTGTCCGGGCCAGGCGGAGCCCACTCGGTGGCTGCGTAGGCTTCTTCCCGCATCAGGGCTTGAAAAATCAAGGCGTGGGTCAACACACCATTGATGTGGTGGTTTCCTCCAAAGGCCCACTCAGTCACCGCAAGCCGTGTGCCGGGGAATTCCTCAGCGATGAGCTGCTGGCACCGCCGAAGCAGGTACACGGGCTCGTTGATCCAAGTGCTCACCCCCTCCCCGGAGGGTATATAGTCCGGATCCCACCAGGTTCTGACGGCATCAATCCGGGCCCTTTGGGACAGCGAGTCGACACCTCCCTCCCAGCCCTGAGGACCCATCACGATTCTGCCGGCTTTCTCCACATAGACCTCAGGATAGTTATGGACATCCAGGACATCCACCAGACGGCGTCCTGTTTCTTTCTCGTACGCGGCAAGCTTTCTGAGGTACCAACGGAGGAAGAAATCGGAGTTGTGAGCCTTTGAATCCGCGGCGGTCCGGTAGCTGTCGTCTCCCCGGTCTGCGGCGGAGCACTTCATGCCCAGCCACCCCCAGGATACGGGTCCCCAGACCCATGCCGTGGGATCGGCGTCTTTGATGGCGCTTGCATACTTGACGGTGTAGTCCCAAATCTCATCGTAGGTGACTGGTTGAGGATGGATATCACGGTGGGTGTCGTGCCAAAGCCCCGGTTCGTTGTCCAGGGCAAAATGCAGGCGCGGGGGCCCTTCGGCTGGCCCGAGGTGGGTCTTGAGCAAGCTGACAAATTCCCGGATATACTCGGGGCCAACCTTTTTTCCCGCATCCGTCGGGTCGTTATCCCGAATGGGTTTCCCGCCTTCCCTTCTTCCATTCCCCCAGTCTGGGTGTTCCTTATCAATCGCCTGCTGGGAACCGTATTTGGCCACCGAGAAAGAGCAACTGCGATTGTCCTTGGCGACCCAGCCGGTGCAGGGGACCGTGATCAGCGTTTCGATCCCCAGCTTGCGATTCCTCCGAATGGCGTCGTGGTACCAAAGGTCCTCAGGTCGAGAAGCGTTGGGGCCTCCGTTGACAAAAAACCAGTCGCTCCCCGCCGCGCTGTTCCCAGTTCGCCAATCGAAGCGGGACCAGCGGTTTCCACCCCAGCGTTCCAAGGCGATCCGGGCCTCCTGCCGGTGCGCGTCCTTAGCGAAATTAAGCCCGAAGATATATGGAGAGATCGACGGGGTCGGCCTGTCGAAGTGCAGTTGAGCCTTGATCGGATGGGCCCCCGCTTGAGCCAGGGAAGAGTCCGCCAGGGCCACCAGGAGGATCCACAAGGATTGATCCCATTTCATCATTGATGTTGCAGAGCCAAGGAGCCCCATTGATAGCGCACGGTAAGCTGGCAAAACTTTCCACGTGCGGTGATGATGGCTTTGCCCCCATCTTGACCGATCACCCCAGGACGAAGGGGCATGGTAAACGTTCCGTCCTTGGATGCCTTCAACGTTTTCCCAGAAGGGGCTGCACCTTCCGCCTGCAATCCGATATCAATTTCCTCAAACGGCTCAAAGCCTTCGCCATACACGTCATAGCCCAGACCGGCAAGGTTGACCAACTCAAGCCAAAGGCGACACTGCCCTTCACCCCTGGCTTCGAGGGGAAGCGGGATCACCTTGGCAAAGGCCTTCACGGCCAGATCTTCGGAAATCAAAGCCAGTTCATAGGGCTGTCCTTTCAAGAAATCCTTGACATAGAACGTGGCCCGGTCCAAACGGCCCCCCAGATTTGAAGTCAACGCTTCCAGGCTGTCTGGGTCAATTGAAAATTCGCCCATAAATCCAATTGGGAACGGAACCCGTTGATCGGGATCCGTATCAAACGGTGTTCCCCACAACGTGAAGGATTTCTTTGAGGGAAATCCTTTCCCCAACAGCTTGTAGGTGAACCTTGCGGTCCCCGTCGTGGGGTCCATGACGCGACCCGTTTCCTCAAGACTTAGCCGCACCCCCGGGGTCGCAGACGTTTGCCCCCATTCCTGATTCGCATCCCACCCAGTTAAGGAGTACGAAAGCTTGAGGATTGATTTCGCGGTTTCGGTCACCACGATGTTGTCAAACCAGACTGTGCCGGTGCATCTTCCCAGATAGGCTGTCAGCGTAGTTTTGATGGTCTTGTCGGGAATGGAAACCTCTTTCGGGTAGAACGTCCAGTCTTGCGTGCCGGTCACACCGCCAACTTCAGCATATTCATCTTTTACATTTTCCTCTTTGCCCTCCTCCTTCTCCTCTTTCACCCTGAAATGAAAAGAAACCTTCACCTTGTCCCCTTCGCGCTGCTTAACGTCCTTCAGCTTGATCCAACTTGACAGCAGGACCTTATCGCCCTCCTTGACTCCTGTGATAACTTGGCGAGCCTCAACGGTCTCAAAGATGGTGACGGATTCGTCAACAGGCTGGATGCTGGCGTGCAGGGACTTAGAGCCATCTATAGCTTCCTCGATGAGGCCCATTGTCCCGGAGCGGCTCCAGCTCACAGGCGTCCGAGTGCCCTGTTCAAAGCTGCCATTGCGCACGAGGTTCTTCACCCCGCGAGCCAGCTTCGAGGCGCGCGGGCGGCCGCCATCGAATTTGACCAAGGTGCCTTTACCATCTCTTGTGACCACCCAGTTGCCGCATGAACCGCCAGAAACCTCGATATAGCTGGTACTCCCGTCAAAAATCGCGTAGAAAATCTTGTACGTCGCCAGCTTCCCGCAGTGATCCACATGCCAGCTCTCCGTCCAGCTCACCGGCAGGAACTGCCGGTCTTCCACCTCGGTGTTAACAATCCGGCGGTCTTGGCAGCCTGAGGTGTCACGCGACTCACAGATATTCAGGCAGCTCACGGTCGCAGCCTGAAGTTCCTCATCAGCGAGGCTTTCCCCCGGCAATGTCTCTTTCCATGTGAGCTTCTCAATGGAGAAGCCGGTCTTGGGAGCAAGGAGCGAGGTGGCCAGCAAAAGCGCTGTGGCCGTGGCTGGTCTTGTCACCCGTTCACCGAATAACCCCTGCCGCCTTCGCTGACTCAAACAGCGAACCCCTCTTCCCTCCCTCTCCCAGACTCAAGTCGGAGACCACGACCCGCTTGACCTTTCGTTCCACGTCGGAACCATTCTCGCGCACATAATACGATCCCAGGCTGTGAATGACGTAATGCCGTCCCCCAACTCGGCCAAGGTAAAGGCCGATATGGCCAGGGAATTCCAGGAGCGTGCGAAAGGCCGGCAGAGCGTCGAGTTGCTCTTGTTTCTTCGCAAGCGAGGCTGAAAGCTCGCTTCGCCCGACGCTCTCGACCTGCAAATGTGATGTACGCGGCAGCTCAAAGCCAAATGTTCCAAAGATGTTCATCACGAACCGTGAACAGTCCACCTGCCTGTTCACGTCGCCCCAGCCGTAGGGCTCCCCCAGCCACTTGAATGCCTGCATCGCCACGTTTCTCGCGGTGAAGTCGAGAAAACCTTCGTGGACCTCCGCATCCAGCGGCAGGTAGCCGAGGCCGACCACCAGACGTCCTCTCGGATCCCGCCGCGGGATCTTCACCACGTAACGTCTCGATTCACGTCTGACCAGCGGGATCCTGCCAGCCATCCCCAACGTTTCGAATCGCTTGGTCAATCCACGGTCTTCGTAGACCGTGACGGCCTTGCCCGTGACCACCAAGAAATCCTCACCGCGCATGAAATCTTTTATTTCATCTTTACTTTTTGCCACACCGATATCAGCCCGCTTGACCCAGCCGCGGCAAATCGAGCTCTGGATATACTCCCATTGACCATCCCGGCTGACGTGATAACCAGCCACCGGCGACCCCACATCAAGCATGGAGTTTTGCAGAATGTCAAAATCCGGCTCGTCCGGCCGTCGCTGCACGGGCGTATCGGTCGGCATGACCCTGACCGGTGTTTCGGCCACGGTCAGACCATACCTGACGCTGATGACTTTCGGGATCGCCTCGAGAGCCAACTTCTCCTTCATGAGGTTGTGAAAGTACGGATCCCTCATCCTGCGATTCTGCCTGTCATATTTCTTCCAGTGATAGAGTGCTCTCAAGTCCTCGTCGAGATACTTCGTGACACGCTCCCCAGGAACCTGGTGGTGTTCATAGGACGGATGAACACGGCGCCCGTTCTTGTAAATCCTTGTGTTGATGCGGTTGATCTCCTCGCTTGTTAACAAGACGGCGTCCGGCTTGGGAGTTCTGGACAGCCAGAACTGCGGCGCCAGTTGAGCCTGATCCACGTTCGGCAGATCCTGAGCCGCAACGGACCTTACACACGCAAGGAGAGCAACAGCTAGCAGAGTCATATCTCGCGGCGTCTGAATACTAAGTCTCATCGTAACACGTGAGGCGTGAGTTTCCTTTACAATGACTGCACGTGAGCAGGGAAACCTGGGTCTGGACCGCGGTCATCCTCTACTGGATGTACTGCATCTTCTGGGGAATTCAGGGGGCGCGAAAAGCCAAGACCGCCGGCGACTACATGATCGCTGGCCGGGCGCTTCCCATGTGGGTGTTCATCCTCGCGGCCACCGCGACGTCCTTCAGCGGGTGGACCTTCATTGGGCATCCTGGTCTCATCTGGCGGGACGGCCTCGCGTACGCGTTCGCGTCATTCTACGTCCTCACGATCCCGATCACCGGCGCCTTTTTCGCCAAGCGCCAGTGGTTGCTGGGCAAGCGCTACGGATTCATCACCCCCGGGGATATGTACTCGTACTACTACGGCACCGAGGCGATGCGCTGGCTCGTGGTGCTGGTCGCCGTTCTGTACAGCACGTTCTATTCTGCGGTCCAGCTCATCGCCTCCGGCGCGCTCTTTCACACGGTGACGGGCGTGCCGGTGATCACCGGCTCGATCCTTCTGGCTAGCGTGGTGTTGTTTTATGTCGCGGCCGGCGGCATCAGGAGCATCGCCTGGGTGGACAGCCTGCAGTGTATCCTGCTCATCACCGGCATTACCCTTCTGGGCTGGTTCGTGTTAGACGCCGCCGGAGGCTGGGCAGCTCTGAGCCCCCAAATTCACGCCCTTGAGGACAAATATCTCAAAGTCCCCGCCGTCATTGAGTTCACCGCCGGCAAGACCACCTGGACCAGTGTCATGATCCTCACGTACATGTTCTCGCTCATGGGCATCCAGGCTTCCCCCGCCTTCACCATGTGGGCGTTCTCGAACAAAAGTCCGCGGCCATTTCCCTGGCAGCAGGTCTTCGCCTCGACGTTTGTGGTGGGTTTTGTGCTCTTCTTCTTTACGGCTTTCCAAGGGATGGGCGGACAGGTCTTCACTGACGAACTAGGAATCACCTCCGACCGGGACCTGGTCCCTAAGCTTATGCAAAACTACCTCCCCGCTTGGGCGTTGGCATTTGTGACAGTGGGTGCGCTCGCAGCGATGCAGTCGACGGCTGCTCCATATATCGGAACAGGTTCGACCATCCTTTGCCGGGATGTTTACTTTCGGTACCTGCGCCCCCTTGCCGGACACGCGGAGCAGATCTGGACCTCCCGGTTCTTCGCCGTGATCCTGACCGTCACGGCGTTTGTCATCGCCATCATGTCGAAGGAGGCCATGGTCATGCTGGGCGGCCTTGCAACCGCGTTTGGAACCCTGATGTACCTTCCATTGCTTGGCGTTGTGTATGGCCTGCGAGTGACCGGGCTAGGCGTCGTGCTCGGACTCATCTGCGGCGTGGTAGCGGTGTTCCTCACGAACCTGTTACCAGGCTGGAAATACCCCCTGACGATTCACTCAGCGGGCTGGGGCCTCGGCGTCGCTTTAGTCATGGGGCTGCTGGCAAGTCAGATCGGCCAGGAATCCCCCAAGGCGCTGGCACGACGCCGGGAGACTCGGGAATGGCTCAACAGCATTGACCCGCCATCCACATCGCAGAAGAAGTGGCGAAAGGGTCTGTGGGTGGCGGTGCCGGTCTGGTATCTGTTCGCCATCGGCCCCGGTGCGATGCTGGGCAACGACGCGTTTTCTTTTCTGGGATTTCCCCCGCTCTGGTCCTGGCAGATCGTCTGGTGGCTGCTGGGCGTCATCCTGATGTGGGCGCTGTGCTTTAAGGCGGGGTTGTCCCTCCTCGGTAAAGCCGCGATCGCACGGGCGGAGCGCGAAACCGCCTACGTGGTCCACGAAGTTGCGCCATCCACATGACTATGAAACCGGAAGATTACGCCCTGATCGCCTGCCTCGCGTTCGCGATCATCTTCATCCTGGCGTTCTTTTCCTAAGGGGGTCGCTCATGAAAATCACCGGGTTAAAACACCTCATTGTCGGCGGCGGCGGAAAGCACTGGGTCTTCGTGAAAATCGAGACCAGTTCGCCGGGCCTGTACGGCTGGGGGGAAGCATCGCTGGAGTGGAAACCTCAGGCGGTGGCCGGCGCCCTGGATGACCTGTTCCCTCTCATCAAGGGCCTGGACCCCCGGCGGATCGAGCATGTCTGGCAGACCCTGTACCGCCACGGCTTCTATCGCGGCGGGGTCACGATCATGTCCGCGATCAGCGGGATCGATCAGGCGTGCTGGGACATCCTGGGCAAATCGCTGGGGGTGCCGGTGTATCAGCTCTTGGGCGGCGCCGTGCGCGACAAGGTGCGCGTGTACGGCCACATGACCGGCGGCGGAAAGAAATCAGGACGCAAACCTAAGCGCAGCATCGGCGAGACGGCGCGCGCGAGCCTGGTGGATGGCCTGACGGCGCTCAAGTTCGTTCCGATCCCCTTCAGCCGGTCCACCGAGGGCCTGGCGGCGATCAAACGGGTCCGGGCGGCCGCCGTGGAAGTGCGCAAAGCGGTCGGCGAGAAGGTGGACCTCATGGTGGACCTGCACGGCCGCACGACCCCGGCGATGGGGGTGCAGTACGGCAAAGTGCTCGAGGACCTCGGGCTCTTGTTCATTGAGGAGCCGTGCCTCCCGGGTTCGGTCTCGGGCATGGCGAAGGTGGCGCGGGAAGTGCGGATCCCGGTGGCCACGGGCGAACGGCTGGTCACCCGGTATGAGTTCGTGCCCCTGCTCGAGGCCCGGGCCTGTGAGATCGTCCAGCCGGACCCCGCGCACTGCGGCGGCATTTCCGAAACCCGAAAGATCGCTTCGCTGGCCGAAAGCTACTACTGCGGCATCGCCCCGCACAACCCGCTGGGGCCGATCAACACGCAGGTGTGCTTTCACTTGGGGTTAGCGATGCCCAACTTTCTAATCCAGGAGATCCTCCAGCGTGGCGTGCCCTGGCGCGACGAGGTGGTCACCCCGCCGATGAAGATCGAGCACGGTTACGTCCACCCGGGCAATCGGCCCGGGCTCGGCATCGAAGTCAACGAGCGGGAGGCGGCCAAACACCCGTTCAAGCCCGAGGGGTACATGCAGTTTCACCACGAGGACGGCTCCGTCGCGGACTGGTAGTTACGCTCAGACCGTGGATGATTCAAGAGGATTCACACCAGGACCTTGACTCATTGTGATTCTGATGCTAGAATCAGAACCAGATGCAAGAGCGTACAACGATCCGGGCTGAACGGGACGACCTGGAAATCCTCCGGGGAGAAGCGCATCGGAAGGGCGTGTCCCTGGCCGAGTTGGCGGCCCAGATCATCGCCGAAAAAGCCACGAGCCTTCGCGCCCAACACCGGCCACGGCTGGGACTTGGGGCTAGTGGCGAGGGGGTGGGGAGGACCAGCGTCAAGGACGAAGCGTCTCCGGCGTCGACACCCTTTCGTTCCTGATGGCCCTGGTGCTGGACACCGGACCGATCCTCGCAGCCCTCGACACCGATGATCCGGCACACAAGGCCTGCGCCTCCCTGCTCAGCGCAGCTAGGGAGACGCTGGTAGTGGTAGCGCCCACACTCGTGGAAATCGATTATTGGATCCGCCGACGGCTGTCTCCCAAGGTGTGGCGCGCCTTTTTGGAGGACCTGGCGGGCGGAGCCTATCACCTGGAGGAGATGGAAATCCACGATGTTCTGCGAGCCGCCG
>CAZPLZ010000154.1:0-7894 GCA_964587525.1 uncultured bacterium
CTCACGCGGCTACTGCAAACACCTCACCCTTTACCCAACAGGTGAGCCATTGCCTTGTATAATCAGTACCAGGATCGGGGTTACCATAACTCTGCCCAGATGATACCGTTGCAGAACCTCGCTGCCATTCCGTACCGTATGCCCATCCTTGGTCGGTGCTGAAATCATCAAAGAAAGGCAACGTTGCGGCGGCTGGCCATGCTGCCTCAGGATGAACCAGCAGGGAACCCAAAAGCGCCAGCAACACCCAGGGGTTTGGTTGAACGCGATCATCGTGTTCGCGTGAGCATTTGAGCTGAACGCCGAGGGCCCTTGGAGGAACCGTCATATCAATCATAATCGCACGGCCTGTATGGGCCATGTGATTGAGGCGTCGACGTGGCCGTGAGCCAAGTTCCGTTCGCGCCCGTGTTATCCCCGGAATCCCACGCGTCACTCAGGGCTAGGGAAGATAAACCCACGCTTGACAAGAGTACTCCCGTGAAGAATGCACAGAGTATGGGGTTTCGACCGCCTAAGATCTTGCTAAATTCCAAACATCTCACGACGTGATTACATAATTGTAGATTACATTTGGTTTTTCGGCAATGATTGAGCCACAATAGCTCATGTTCTCAGTCTGCACGGGAATGAAGAGGAGGTAAGAGTTTAGCAACCTTGTCGCGCCCCTGTGGTTTTTAGGTCCCCTGGCGGTCTATCTGTGGACGATGACCGGCTCCTTCCTTGCGGACGATTCACCGGAGACGATCAGCTCCATGGTTTCGCTTTCGCACCAGCACCCGCCTGGCTATCCGGCATTCACCCTCCTGGGCAAGGTGGCTTCGCTTATGCCTGTCGGAGGGCCGGCATTCCGGGTCGCTCTCCTGGCCGCGGCCGCCGCCGCCTTGGCTTGCTGGCTCGCCGGTCGGACGGCCTGCCGGCTCGTGCACCGGCTGGGGATGGGTCCTTCCCACGGCTTGATCGCGGGCACGTCTACGGTGTGCCTGCTTGCGCTCTCCTGGACCTTCTGGAGCCAGGCCTTGTCGGCGAAGGGAGGCGTGTACGCACTCAACGCCTGCCTGCTGGGCGCCTTGGTGTGGCTCACGTTGCGGTGGCTGTGGCGCGAATCCCGGCCGGCGCGCAGTCTGGTGACCGCCGGTCTTTTGCTGGGGGTGGGAATGGGGCATCACTGGATGTCAATCGCCTCCGCTTTGCCAGGGCTCTTGGCTGGCGGATTACCGATCTTGAAGCGAGACCGTATCTCCTGGGCAAGCTGGGGTGTGGCTGGGAGTCTGACCCTGCTCGGGCTTTCGCTCTATCTCTTGTTGCCGGTTCGTGCCAGCACGCCACTCCTCCTAAACTGGGGAAGGCCGCATACCGCCGGACAAGCTCTCTGGGTTATCACCCGCGCACATTACCGGCCGATCGAACTGGGAAAACGGCCTCCAGGGTATTGGTCTGAGCGAGGGAGGCATCTGGCGGAGGTGGCGGCCCGCGAGTGGACGCCTTGGCTCCTGTGGCCGGGGGCAGTCGGAGTGGCGTTGCTGGCTTTAAGGTTGCGGCAGGAACTTTGGCTCCTCCTGGGGGTCGCCACCATGGTGCTCGCGGGTGTGGTGTTCGTGGCGCATCCTCCACTCAACAAACTCTACATCACCGAACCCTTTCTGGTTCCGGTGATCCAGATATGGACCATTCTGAGCGGCGTCGGGCTGGGGTGGGTCGCTTCCCGTCTGCCAGGCCGCACCGGACTGACGTGGGCGATCCCCGGAGGGATCGCGCTCGGGCTGATCCTTGTGCATGGGCCACGGATGGATGCGTCCCGCTCTTACCTGTCCTATGACTATGGCTGGAACCTCCTTCAAGGCGTGCACCCCAAGTCAGTCGTGTTCTGCGAGGGGGACTTCGACTTGTTCAGCCTGCTCTACCATCATGAGGTGGATCGTCGGCGAGAGGACGTGGCGGTCACAGCCGCGGTCTTTCTGGATTACGACTGGTACCGGGAGACCGCGCATCGCATGCTGCCTGACGTGATCCCCCGCGAGCACAAGCTTGCGGAGTACACGGTTCGACCGTCACGCCCCCTGGTGTACACGTCGCAGCACGGCGGCGGGGATGAGGTGCTGCGCCCGGTGGGGTTGACCCTGCGCCCGCCGCTGGGGACGGGATATGGCTTGGAGGACAGTGCGCGGATCTGGCGCGCACTGCGGTTCCGCGGGCTGTGGTCAACGCAAACGCGTGGCTCACCGCTGGCGAAGAGGCTCGTCACCACGTACAGCGTGCAAATGGCCCGGCTGGGGCGGGCGGCGCGAGGGGCGGACCCATCGCTCGCTGGGGCTGCGTTCCTGAAGGCCGTCAGGTTCCCCCAGGATGTACGCGCGCGTGTGGTCAACCGGTACAACCTGGCCCAGTTGTTGTTGCAGGAACCGTCGCCTGGCAAAAAGGATCGGCGCCATCAGCTTGGGTTGGCGGAGGAGCAGCTCAACCGCATCATTGCCGAGGCTCCTGGTTACTACCGGGCCTATCTGTTGAAAGGCAATATCGCCTTTCTCCGAGGTGACCTGACCGCCGCCCGGAGATTGCTCCGGCAGGCGCTGCAGGCGCTGCCTGCCCAGGGCGCTGAGGCTGAGCGTGCCCGGGTCGAGAGGATCTTAGGAGAACTGCTACAATAATACCCCCATGGATTGTCAGAGCCAGCAGCGATGGTTACTCAAGAACTCGAGCAGCTTCTCGCGCTTCAGCGCCTTGATTTAGCCCTCGATGATATCGCAAGCCGCGAGGAGAGCGCCCGCGCACGCCTGAAAACTGAAAAAGAGCAGCTTGAGCAGTTCAAAGCACAGGCCGCGAATGAGAAGAAACACCTGGATGACACTCTGAAAGAGCACAGGATGCTCGACCTGGATCTGAAAAAGTACGAGGAGCAGGTCAAGAAGTATCAAACCCAGATCTATGAGGTGAAGACCAACAAAGAGTACACGGCGCTTAAGGAACAGATCGACAAGGGCAAAACCGAGAGCCAGCAACTGGAGGACAAAATCCTCCAGCTTATGATGAAGGAAGACGAACTGAAAGGTTTGGGCGGCCGCCGCAACACCGAGCTGACGGAGATGGACAAAAGGCTCAAAGAGACCGAGGGGGAAGTCAGCAACCAGCAGGCCCAACTGGCTCGGGAGCGCGAAGCATTTCTCACTCAACGCAACGAGCAGAGCGCCAAGCTTACCCCTGATCTGCTTTCCCGTTACGCGTATATCCGTAAATACCACAGGGGATCATCCCTGGCGCATATCATTGAGTTGCCCGGCGGTGGCGAGGGCGTTTGCAGCGAGTGCCATATGATCATCCGGCCGCAAGTGATCGTGGTCGTCGCCAAGCAGGAGGAGTTGGCCTTCTGTGAATCCTGCTTTCGCATCCTGTACCTCGACATCCAGCCTTCAGCCGTTTCGCAACAGCAGGGGTAGCCCCTCCGACCCGGCCAGGCTTTTGGAGGACTTTTTCCGCAGCCTACGGCGGGCTGAGCAGGTGGAAGATATAATTTAACAGGGGGAAAAGTGAAGTCATCACTCGCTGAAGCTAAACGGGTGCTAGAGATTGAAGCCCAAGCGATCTTGGGGCTTCGGGAGCATCTCGGCCCGCCATTTGACCAGGCGGTGGGTGCCGTCCTGGAATGCCGGGGCCGGGTCGTGGTTGCCGGGATGGGGAAATCTGGCCTGATCGGCCGCAAGATCGCCGCCACCTTCTCGTCCATCGGAACGCCCGCCCTGTTCATCCATCCCGCCGAGGGCGGGCATGGCGACATCGGCATGCTCGCCCGCGGCGATTGCGCGCTGGCCATTTCCCGGAGCGGTGAGACGGCGGAGGTGCTGGCGATGCTCCCATCGCTCAAGCGGCTTGGGATCCCGCTCATCGCCATGACGGCTGTCTGCGCTTCCACGCTGGCGAAAGAGTCGGACATTGTTCTGAATGTGTCCGTGAAGGAGGAGGCCTGCGACATGGATCTGGTCCCGACCGCAAGCACGACTGCGACGCTTGCGTTGGGCGACGCGCTCGCGGTCGCGGTGCTTAAAGCACGGGGGTTGACGCCGGAAGATTATGCGGTCCTTCACCCTGCGGGCTCGCTTGGGCGCCGGCTGTTGCTGCGGGTTGGCGACATCATGCGCAGTGGAGACGAGGCGGCGCGGGTGCCCGGGGGTGCCAGCCTGCGCGAGACGATCCTGGAAATGACCGCCAAAAAAATGGGAGCCACGTGCGTGGTGGACAACCAAGGCCGCCTGCTGGGGATCCTCACCGACCACGATCTCCGGCGAGTGCTGGCCAGGGATGGTGCCGACATCAATCGCATTCAAGTCAATGACGTCATGACCACGGCGCCGCTGACGGTGACGAAGGAGATGCTGGTTGCGGCGGCGATCAGGCTGACGGAGACCCGCCAGGTGTCAGTGTTGCCGGTGGTGGATCCGGACCGCAGCCTGGTTGGAATCGTGCACCTGCACGATCTCCTGCGGTCGGGGGTGGCATGACACCGCTCGAGATTAAGGGGCGGGTTCGGCACATCTATAAGCTCGCCTTGCGCTGGATGATCTATGCCATCCTGCGTCCGATCATCGAGTGTTTCCGTTTGGTGCCTCCACGCGTGGCCGCGGCCGTTGGTGAAGGGGTGGGGGCACTGGCGGGCCTTTTCATGTGGCGGGAAAGACGGCGGGCCGAAGCCAACTTGGTGCGGGCGTTTCCTGATTTATCAACGACAGCGCGGCAGAGGATCGTCCGGGCGCACTTCAGGCATCTGGGGCGCTCGCTGGGGGAATTCCTGAGCCTGACCCGGCGGGATCCCGCGCAGTTGAAAGCCATGGTGCGCGTGGAGGGGTTGGAGCACTTGGAGTCCGCGCGCGCTGCCGGCCGGGGCGCGGTGGTTCTCACCGCGCACCTGGGAAGCTGGGAAGTGGCCGCAGCCGCCATCGGGCTGCGGGTGCCCAATTTGGCGGTGGTCGCCCGGGACTTATACGATCCCCGGCTCTCCCGTCTGAGTGAGCGGTTGCGGGCCCATTTCAACGTGAGAACTTTTGATACCCATGACACCCGCAGTATGTTTCGCCACCTGAAGAGAGGCGGGGTGCTGGGGGTGCTGGTGGACCAAGCCAGCCGCCGGGTGTTGAACGTCCCGGTGGGATTCTTCGGACGGCCGGTGGACACGCCAGTCGGGCCGGTTAACCTGGCTGCCCGGGCCGGATCGGCCCTGTTGACGGGGTTCATCATGCAGACTGGCAGTGGCTACCGCTTGATTTTGGAAGAGCTGGCGGGACACGCAAACGGCACACCGCCCGCGCGACAGCTTGAGCGGTACAACCGCCGCCTCGAACATTGGGTGCGGGAACACCCGGAGCAGTGGGTATGGATGCACAATCGCTGGTCGCGCAAGGTTCTCGCCCCCGCGCTGCTTCTCGGCGCCGTGCTGGCTGTCATCGCGGGGTGTCAGTCTTCCTCCCCGGGTGCCAAGCGGGCCACCGCCAAATTCAGGCGGGGGCCGGATGTGGTGATGTACGGCGTCAAGGTTACCCAAGTGGTGAATGGCCGGGTTGAAGTAGAGATAAACGCCAAACGGGCCTGGCACTCGCGTACCGCCGACTGGATCAGGGGGCGAGGGGTGAGCGCCTATTACTACTCGGGAGAGGGAGGGACCGCCACGCTGTTCGCTGACGCAGTCCGCTATGAGATGAAAGGCCGCCGCCTGGAGGCGTGGGGGAACGTGCAGGTAGACTCCGACGGCACGAAGCTTGAGACGACACGGCTTCAATATGACTCGCTGCGTGGGAAAATCAGCACCAGGGAATTTGTCAAAATCACCCGGGGGGCGAATGTAATGACTGGCCAGGGCCTGGAGGCTGATCCTAACCTGGGCAATTTGCGGCTTGACGAGGTCTATATCAAGGCTCAAAATCCCGAGGAAGTTAAGCCGCTGATTGAAAGCATGGAGGCACCATGAAACTGAGACGAAAGAAAAAACAACTGCCTGAGGGTGTCCGGATGTTTCAAGAGCTGAAAGTGAAACTGATCCGTCTGGGGCGGGAAGCCGTGGTCATTAAGGGGGCGTTTGGCAAGCTGGATCTTAAGCGTGAGCGCATTGAGGTGACTTCGGCTCGTGTCGACGTCACCAATGTCGGGCTCGATTCTGAAAAAATCGAGATAGATCTAGCCAACAACCGGTTGACCGCCAAGGGGGAGGTCAAAATCGAGGAGCACGGTGTGACCCTAACGGGCGATGAGCTCACCGCACAGCCGTCACTCACCGGTTTACAGTTCAAGGGCAAAGTCCGTCTCCAGGCTAAAGACCTCGAAGCGGCCGAGGCGTTGCTGAAATCCGGCATGCTGTGACCCTTCGACTCGTTAAGCGAGTCGAACCATGACCCTTCCGGGGCGTCCCCCCTCCCTTTCCATCTCCCCCACATTATGAGGGCGGCGTTCGCCGTGGCATCACTCATGCTGGCAGCATGCCTGCCAGCGGAAGCGGCGGACAAGGGAGATGCCATTCCCATTGACATCCGGGGCAAACGGGTAGATTACCATAGCAAAGAAGGGCGAGCGCTGTTTTCTGGTGGTGTCACGGTCCTGCATGGTTCATCGCGGCTCACCTCCGATGAACTTGAGACCGTCCGGGGTTCCAGCGAGGCGATCGCGCGCGGGCATGTGCTGTTCAGGGACGAGGAGCGGAAGCTCAATCTCACCTGTGACGAGCTCCAGTACACCCACGGCTTAAAGCAGATTTATGCCAGAGGCGCCTGCCAGTTGATTTCCGGAGAGGACGGCGAGGTCACGGTGGTGACGGCGGACGAGATAGAGGTGTTCGTGGACCCCCGAGAGGCGGTTGCGAGGGGGAGTGTTCGCATCATGCAGGGGGAGAATGAGGCGCTGTGTAAGCGCGCGCACCTCTTTGGCGCCGAGGACCGGGTGGTGCTGACCGGGCGGCCGGTCTTACGACGGCCGCCGCACGAATTCGAGTGCGACGAGGCCGTGACATATTTTAAAGAGGGCCGCACCATCCTCACAGGTTCCGTGAAGGGGTTCCTCCACGTTGAGCGGCTTTCTGAGCTGAAGCAGGAGGGGGTGCTCCCATGACAGAGGAGAGGGTGAGGGGGGCGGCGCTGCTGGCCGATGGGCTGGTCAAACGGTACGGCGGCCGGGAGGTGGTCAACGGCGTCTCCGTGAGGGTGAAGCAGGGCGAGGTCGTGGGACTGTTGGGGCCGAACGGCGCTGGAAAGACCACGATATTTTACATGATCGTGGGCTTGGTCCGGCCAGATGCGGGCCGGATCGCGCTGGAAGATGGCGCTGGGCGCGAGGAGTTAGGGCACCTCCCCATGCACCGTCGGGCCCGCCTGGGCATCGGGTACCTGCCGCAGGAGCCATCGGTGTTTAGGAAACTCACGGTGGAGGAGAACCTGCTCTGCCTGCTCGAGATCCTGCCGATCAACAACAAGGAGCGGACCCGCCGGCTTAAGTCTCTGATGAAGGAGTTTTCTCTGGAGCCTCTGGCTCGGCGGAAGGCGTTCAAGCTGTCCGGCGGGGAGCGCCGGCGTGTTGAGATCGCGCGTGCACTCACCACCGACCCCAAGTTCTTGCTGCTGGATGAGCCGTTCGCGGGCATTGATCCCATTACTATCGAGGAGCTGCACAAGCATATTAAGCATCTGAGGAGGCGCGGGCTGGGGGTGCTGATCACGGACCACAACGTGCGCGAGACGCTTGCGATTACCGATCACGCGTACCTGATCTACGAGGGTAAGATCCTCATGAAGGGCAACACCCACGCCCTGGCGAACAACCCCCAAGCCCGCCGGCTGTACCTGGGCGAGAAGTTCAGTCTTTAGCCTGATTCCCCCTCTTTTTTTCCCTCTCCCCCATAGTTAGTATCCACACCATGCCTCAC
>CAZPLZ010000155.1:0-7815 GCA_964587525.1 uncultured bacterium
CGGGGTGAGTCGACTTTTGGAGCGCTGCCGTGGGGGCGGGTGGGCTGGGCCGCCGCCTGCCTGGTGCTGTTGCTGGCGCCCTGGGGGCTGAAGACCTATCTGGGGACGGGCAACCCGATCTTTCCTTTTGCGTCCACCCTGTTTGCCTCGTATGACTGGAGCGCGGCCAACGAAGCGGTGCTGCGGGGGTTCTTTGGTGTGCAGCAGGACCTGATGACCAAGCTGGCCGGCCTGCCGGGTCTGTGGGTCCTGAAGATGCGCCAGAGTTACCCGGTGTTGCTCTTGCTGTTGCCTGGCTTACTGTGGCTGGGGCGCCAGCGCTGGGCGGTGGCCACGTGCGTGCTGGCGCAGTTGGTCACGTTTTGGGGCCATGAGAATCCTCGCTATGTGCTGCCGAGCGTGTGGATGCTGTTGTTCTTGGCCGCCCATGAGGCTGAACGGTTGCGCGGCTGGGTGAAGACTGTGGTGGTGGTGGTGTTGGTCGGCACGAGCCTGATGCAGATCAGCGCCAAGGTCAAGGACATCCAGATAGGCTGGCGGGATGTGCTGGTTCCGCGCGAGGCGCTCTTGCTGAAGCACCTGACGACGTACGAGGAGGCGGTCCGGGAGCTGGGGACGCTCAAGCCGGGGCAGCGGCTGCTGAGCATGGGGGAGCGGCTGACGTACCGGCTCCCTGGGCGGGTACTCTACGGTGGGCAGATTGGGGAGACACCGCTGATCTGGAAATTAGCCCACGAGTCGCACAACGGGTCTGAGCTGGCTAAGCGAATCAAGCAGTTGGGGGCTTCAATATTGCTACATAACTGTGTCAGCGCGGTGTGGGTGTCCGCACGATATCGGGGGTTTTCCTGGAAGGCCCGGCCATTAAGCCTCTATACCGAGTTTTGCAAACGGCACCTTTCAGTCCTCAAGATTCCTGAGCACTGTGATGCCGCGAATGGTGGAATCTATCTCTACCTGGTTCGTTCCTCGCCACGTTCACCTGCTCCTGCATACACGTTCTTTGTCCCGGGGGCCGGTTGGGCTTCATATGCTGCCAAAGCGTACAGGGATGCCGGTCTTATCCAGGAAGCCGCCAGGGAGTACAAGAACCTGATGCAGATCGCCCCCGGCGTGGGCCAGTTTTACAACGAGCTGGCCGACGGGTACGCCGCCGCTGGAAACTGGTCTGCTGCCGCCAAGCTCTTCAAACCGTTTGTAGACCGCGGAATGATCGACATGGGGAACTTGCCCAACTATGGCAGGGCAGCGGTCATGCTCGGGCGTCTCGACATAGCGGAAAGGGTGTTGATGGAGTGCCTGAGGCGCTATCCAGACAGACGGCATGCGAACACGGTGAACCTTGCGGTGGTCTTCATCAGGCGGGGAGAGCGGGAGCTGAGGGGCGGGCGGCTGGACCTGGCCGAAAGGCACCTTGACCGGGGGACATCGCTGCTACACTCGATTGGGCCTCAAGATGAGCGAGGGGTGGAGCTGGCCCGCCAGGAGAATCTTGCAGAAGTCATTGGTCTCAGGGGGGATTTGGCTTCCCGCCGAGGGCGTTTGGGGGAAGCCAGGCGGCTGTACCGCGAGGCCATAGAGCTCGCCCCTCACTTGGCGGAAGCGAAGGGGTGGAAGTAATGCCCCCCGCGGGTTAATGTAAAGCCCCTCTCCCCCTCACAGGGGGAGAGGGTAGGGTGAGGGGGGAGCAATAAACGATATAGCGACCTCGGTGTTCTTGTTTCTTGGCCGTTTGCTTTACCTCGCGGGCCTCTCAGCTCTACTGGCTGAGGTTGCGGCGCGCGTCGGGTGCGGGCTGCTCGGTCTCTGGCGCCGCGCGGGCTTGAGCCCGCTGGAGCGGTTCGGGGTCGGGTTGCTGCTGGGCTGGGGAGCTGTCGGGATGACCCTCTTGGGTCTGGCCCTCACGGGGCTGTTTTTTGCACCGGTGATTGTGGGGGCGGTGCTGGCCTTGGTGCTGAGCTCCCGCGCCACGTATACGCGTGGCCTGCTGCTGGCCCGGGCTGCCACCGAGGCCCGGGCGCTCGGCCCCGTGGGGTTGGCCGTCCTGGGAGCCGGGTTCGCGCCTGCGCTCCTCTTTCTGATGGTCCCGGAGTTCGAGATCGATTGCGGCATCTACCATCTGGGCTTTCCCTGGCAGCTTCTTCAAGCGCATCGCATCGTGCTCTCGCACGTGCCGGGGGCGTTTTGGGTCCCGCTGCCGGTGGACCTTACCTTCACGATTCCCCTGCTGCTGGGCGATGACCGGCTGGCCAAGTGGATGGTCCTCATGAGTTTCATCGCCGCGAGCGCCATCTTCATTGCGCACTGCCGGCGAGACGGGGTGATGGAGGCCGGATGGGCTGGGTCGCTGCTGGCCCTGTCCGCTGGTCCGATCCTCTTGCTCGTCACCGTGAGCAAGAACGACATCCCGGCCGCCTCGCTGTTTGTGGCTGGTGCCCTGCTGTCCCGGGCGGGGCGCTGGACCCTGGGCGCAGCGCTGCTGGGGTTATGCGTGGCCGCTAAGATGGTGTATGGGCCGCTCGTGGCGATCTGGTTCCTGCTGCATCCTCCGCCATGGCGAGCCACCTTACGGCTTGCGTGCTTGCTGCTGCTGCCGATTGCCCCGTGGTGGATCAGGACCTATCTGGGGACGGGCAACCCAGTGTATCCGATAGGCTACGCCTGGATTCCCTCCTTGGACTGGGGTTCCGAGAACCAGGCCGCGCTCCTCTCCCTCGCGCTCTGGTCGAAGGACACCATGATTCTGGCGAAGCTCCCGGAGGCCTGGGTTCGGATGATGCGCTCTGAGCACCTGCCGCTCCTGCTGGTCCTTCCTGGTATGGCACTGCTGGGCCGTGACCGGCGGGCCGCGTGGGCATGTGCCGTGGGGTCCATCGCGGTCCTGGGCATTGGCCATGTGCCCCGGTACATGTTGCCTGCCATCTGGCTCCTGTCCCTGCTGGCGGTGAAGGAGCTCATGCGCGGACCGGTGTTGCTGCGGCGGGCCGCGATTGGTCTTGTGGCAGGGTACGCGCTGCTGCGGATTGGCCTGTCGTCTGAGATCCGCCGGCCGGTGTGGCGGGAGGCGTTTGCCCCGCGTTCGGCCACCTTCGAGCGGATCCTGACGACGCGCCAGGAGGTGTTGCCGGCGCTGGCTGGACTTCAACGGTCCCAGACCAGGGTGCCGTTGAAAGTGATGAGCGTGGGGGAGTGGAGGACATACCGGTTTCCTGCCCGGTTGCTGTACGGTGGCATGCGCGGGGAAACGCCGCTGATTCAGAAACTGGTCAAGGCTTCCCACCACCCGGTGGAACTGCGCAAGAAGTTCAAGCAGCTTGGCGCCGATATTTTAATGTATAACTTCGTGAGCGCCGAATGGCTGGAGCTCCGCTATTACATGTTCCCCTGGGATAAGCGGAGTTTGCGGATGTACGTCGAGTTCCTGAAGCGCTATCTGACGCCGCTGGTGCGTCCCGTGAACTGCGACTATGGGAGCGGGGGCTTTTACGTGTTCCGGCTCCTTCCGCAGCCGTTGGAGACTCCGGCGGCGGATGTATGGTTCATACCGGGGGCGGAGTCAGTGTTCTCCCGGGTGACCGTCCTCATGAATGCCAACCGGCTTCAGGAAGCACTCCAAGAGGCCCTCGCAGTTAAGGCCTTCCTTCCAGATGTGGCCCACGCTTGGAATGTGGCCGGGCACATCTATCTGTCCTTGGAGGATTACCCGAACGGGTACAAGTGCCTCAAGCGGTTCGGGGAAGCGGGCGTGATGGACAGCATGAACCTTGCGGAGTATGGCGCCGTCGCGATCCGGGTCAACCAGCTTGAGCTGGCTGAACGGCTGCTCAACGACGCATTCAAGCGGTACCGTGACCACCGCCCCACCATCCAGGTGAATCAGTCGCTGCTCTGGGCCACGAAGGCGTCCAACCTCATGGCGGCGCGCCGCCTGAAGGAGAGCGAACGCTGGCTGCATAAGGCGCAAGAGGTGCTCGATCAGATTCCTGTGGAGGGAGACCAGAAGCACAAAGACTCGCGCCGGAATACGTATGCCATGCTCCTGTGGTTGCAGGGGGAGCATGCCCTGCTGCGGGGGGATCGCGGCCAGGCTGCGGAGCATTTCCGCGCGGCGTATCAGACGGCCCCCGACAGCCCCATGGCGCAGCGGTGGAAGGATGTGGCGGATCGGTTACAGCCCCGGATGTTTGGCACCCAATTGCCATGACTGGAATCTTCTTGTTCCTTGGTCGTTTGCTGGTGCTGGTGGGCCTGACCGCACTGTTGAGTGAAGCCGCGGCGCGAATAGGCGCTGGGGTCTTGCCGCTCATCTACCGGCGCTCCACCAGCCGGCTCGCAACTGGCGTAGCGCTCGAGCGGTTCGGACTGGGGCTGCTGCTGGGCTGGGCTGCCCTGGGAATCGCCTATCTCGGCCTGGCCCTCGCTGGCCTGTTCACCCCTCTGGCGCTTGCGGGATGCGCACTGGCGCTGCTGTGCGGCTCCCGCGCCATGTGGGAGCCGCGGCTTCTGCTGGCCACGGCGGCGGCCGAAGGTCGCTCGCTTGGCGGCGGGCTGGCAGTGCTCGTGCTGGGGCTTGCTCCCGCGGTACTGTTCATGCTCTTGCCGGAAGGGGAACACGACGTCTGGGTGTACCATCTGGGTGTCCCCTGGCAGTACCTTCAAGCTGGGCGGGCGGTGCTCGAGCACGTCCAGATGAGGTATCACTACCCGCTGACTTTTGAAATGGCCTTCGCCCTGCCGTTAATCGCTGGGGACGACCGGCTGGCCAAGGGGATGGTGATCTCGTGCTTCGTCGCGGCGAGTGCGGTTTTTGCCGCACGCTGTCTCAAAGCCGGCCGCCCCGTCCTGGCGTGGCTGGGCCCGCTCCTGGTCCTGTCCTCTACCTCCGACCAGATGCAGGTGCTGATCATGATGTGCAAGAGCGACGTGCCTGCGGCCTCGCTCTTCGTCACGGGCGCGATGCTGCAGCTTGCTGGCGCGTGGGCACCGGGGGCGTTCCTGCTAGGGCTGTGTGTGGCGTCGAAGTTGGTCTATGGTCCCGTCGTGGCGGTGTGGAGTCTCTTCTTTCTGCCGTCATTGAAAAAATCACCCACCGGTGGGCTCTACCTCGACACCATCAATTGGAAGCGGCTCATCTGGTGGGCGGCATTGCTCGTGCTGCCCCTCATGCCGTGGATGGTGAAATCCTGGCTGGCGACGGGGAACCCGGTCTACCCGTTTGCGACGGGGATCTTCCCCTCGCTTGAGTGGGCGGAGCCCAATCGGGAGGCATTTGAGCTCTACCGGGTGACGAACTTGCCTGGCGGCGTTTCGCCTAGGGGGCACCTGCCGGCCGCGTGGTTCACCTATCTTAAAGAGAATCACCTGCTGCTCCTGCTCTTCCTGCCAGGGCTCCTGTTGCTCTCGCGGCACCGCCGGGCCGCGTGGGCGTGCACGGTCGGGCAGGTCGTCATCCTGGGTACGGCCCTTTTTGGCCGGTATTTCCTGCCATCGGCGTGGCTGCTCTATCTCCTGATTGCCGAGGAGGCCGGCCGGCTCCCGTCGCGCTTGAAGACCGCGGCTGCCGCTGCGCTGGCAGCGTACGCGCTCCTCTCCATCGGTTTGGCCCCAGAGACGACCCGTTTAAAGTGGAAGAACTTGTTCGCGCCCTGGCCGCAGGTGTTGCAGCGCAGTTTCACGACGTTGCTGGAGGTGGAGCAGATTCTGGCGCCGCCTGGCACCCCGGCTGTGTCTTGGTGGCCCAAAGCTCCGCGCCCTCCGCGGGTGTTGAGCATTGGGGAATGGCGCACGTACAGATTTCCCGGCCGGTTGCTCTTCAACGGGATGTATGGGGAGACCCCGCTGGTCTGGAAGGTGACGAAAGAGTCGCGGGACCTTACGGAGCTGAGCAAGAAGTTCTGGCAACTGGGAGCGCGGCGGGTGCTGTACAACTACGTCACGGTGGATTGGGCGGCCCTGCGCTACGGCTCGTTCCCGTGGGACCGGCGAAGCTTACGGCTCTACGTGGAGTTCTGCAAGCGGCACCTTAAGATCCTGGGGCGGACCGAACGCTGTGACTATGTCAATGGCGGGTTCTACGTCTATGAGATCCTCCGGCGGCCGCTTCTGCCTCCTCCGTCTGCGATCTGGTTCGCGCCGGGAACGGATTCGATGTACGGACCGGGGATCAGGGCTGAAAATCGGCGCCATCTTGAGGTCGCCCTCAGGGAATATCTCGCGGCCTTCGAGCTGCTGCCGGATGTGGGGCAAGCCTGGAACCGGGTGGGGCATGCGTATACGCTACTAAACGATCAGCCCAACGCCTTGCGTTATCTCAGGAAGTTTGGCGAGGCGGGGATGATGGACGCAATGAACCTTTTGGATTTCGGTGCGGCCGCGGTCCGGGTCAGGGAGCTGGACCTCGCCGAGCGGGTGCTCGCCGATGCCTATGTGCGCTACCCGCACCACCGCCACATCGTCCTGATTAACCAGGGGTTCTGGAACGGGCAAAAAGCGTTTCAGGAATTTGTTGGAAAAAGGATTGACGCCGCGGAGAAATACGTGGAGCTGGGCCTTCAAGTCATGGCAAATGTTCCGGAAGAGGTCGACCCGGCGAATGAGCCAGCCCGTCGGGCCGCGCTTGCCTACCTGCTTGGCATAAAAGCCGAAGTGCACCTGGTGCGGGGCGAAAGGAACCTGGCTGCGAAGTGGTTTGCTCAAGCGGCCCAGCTCGACTCTGAGGTTCCCATGGCGCCGCGCTGGAGGGCTTTGGCCACCCAACTGGGGACGCGGATGTTCGGCCTCAGTTCGCCTTAATAAATTCCCTCTCCCCCGAGGGGAAGAGGGGGGTCAGTATCCGTATGTACGTAGCCTCTCCGGCACCTGATCGGCGAAAGCCCTAAGCTGAGGATGGCTGCGATAAGCGTAGGCCCGCTGCGTTCTTATTTTCCCAATGGCCCGCTCGATGGCGGCGTCGGTGGCCTGCAATCCGCAAAACTGCACCAAGGTCTTGAGGGGGCCGTGGGGCTCAACGAGAAAGTCTTCATACTTGATCTCCATCGCCCGCGCTCCCAGGTTGCGAACATGACCACGCGTCTCCTCCATGTATTCCTCCCAGAGCGTGAATCCTCCCATGAGTGTGGTAAGACGCCGGGTATGCAAAGACGCGCCTCGGTCCGGCAGCCGCCAGCTGCGCAGCTGGATCTCCTCACAAAACGCGATCACTCGATTCCACCATCGCCTGCGGCGTACCAAGAGGCTGTTAGCCACATCCACACCATGGCGGAAAATATGGATGATCTTGGCGCTGGGAAAGACCTCCAGCCACAGTGAAAGGGTGATGGTCGTGCGCGGGTCTTTCCATCCCCAGGGGATCCCCAGGTTGTTGAGGCCTCGGTAGCGCCGGTATCTCCTCCACCCCAAATATGCGGCAACCCAGGGTGACTGGATCAAGCGGGCCAGGCGGTTCACGGTGGCTGAGCGCACTTCAGGGGCGTCGAGGGTCGCCCGGAAAGGCTGTGGTGTCTTGTACGTGGCGCCGCAGCGCCGCAGCAACCATTCATTGATGATCTGAAAGAAGGGGGATTCGTTGTTCCATTGCTTCCATTGCCCCACGAACAGGCCTAGCGCTTCCAGCACGCGGCACAGTATGCTGGTGCCCGAGCGGTGCATCCCGATGATGATGACTGGAGGACGGCCCGGCTCGTCCATTTCTGGATAGAGTATACTCCCCTTAGCTAGACGGCCATGAGGAATAAGCGTGATCAACATTGAAAGCGTTGGTCTAGCTGTTGGCGGTTTGCTCGCGCTGGTTGGTCTGACCGCATTGTTGAGCGAAGC
>CAZPLZ010000156.1:0-7814 GCA_964587525.1 uncultured bacterium
CACCCTACCCTCTCCCCCCAAAGGGGGGAGAGGGAAAGGGAGAGGGGGGTGGCACCGGCCATTACCCAATGCGGTCCAGCATATCCCGGGTGACTTGGAACCGGGGTGGCTGATCGGCAAAGTACCGGGTCAGCTCCTCCGCTGCGAGCTGGCCCAGCCAGCGTTTTCCCCGTCCGGCCGACCCGGCTAGGTGCGGGGTGAGCGTCAGGTTTGGGCAGCCGTAGAGCGGCGAGCCTGCCGGCGGTGGCTCGGGGTCGGTCACATCCAGGAAGGCCCAGATCCGTCTTCGGCGAAGCTCTACCACCAAGGCAGCTTCATCCACCAGGCTGCCGCGCGAGGTGTTGATCAAGGTGGCGCCGTCCTTCATCAACGCTAGGCGGGAGGCGTTGACCAGCTGGCGGGTTGCTGGCAATGCGGGAGCGTGGATACTCACCACGTCTGAGCGCCGGAACAGCTCGTCCACCTCCGCCAGCTCCACGCCCAGCTCCCGAGCCGCCTCCGGGGTCACGAACGGATCGGCCAGCAGCACCGTAACGTCGTAGTGCTGAAGCAACGCGATAACATTCCGGCCGACATGGCTGGCAGCCACGATACCTACCGTGCACCCGCGCAGGTCGTCCGGCGGCCGGTGACCTTGCGCCCTGCCCCAGGCTCCGGCGCCGGTCTGGGGCACTAGCTCCATGATGTTCTTGCGGCCGATAACCATCAGCGCCACGGCATAGTGCGCCACGTCCACGGCGATGGCCGCCGCCGCGCTCGTGACCACGATGCCGCGCCGCCACACCTCCTCGGAGACATACGGTTTCACGGTGCCTGCAGCGTGGGCCATAATCTTGAGCTGAGGCGCACCGGCCAGCATGTCTGCACTCAGGGTGGGACTGCCCCAGCAGGTCATGCAACCAGCGGCACCTTGAAGCAGAGCCTTAGCCTCGTCTGCAGTGACCTTCGTTTCTCCAGCCGGCCAACGCACCATGAAATCCCGTTTCAGCGCCGCGACAGTCTGGTCGTCCAGCACCATGTGCTGCCGGTCACCGTCGAGCAGAATGCTGATAACCGGCTTTAGTCGAACCACTCGTCGTCCGGGTCAAACCGCGGGATGACGACGTTTAGGATCTTCATGGGGCGCCCGCCCGAGACCGCTCGGTGGCGGGTACCGGGACGGATCAACACAGCGATCCCCGGCTTGACCGGATAGCGCTTCCCATCCAGCTCCATGTGGCCCTCGCCCTCCAGGAAGTAATACACCTCCGTCAGGCGTTTGTGGTAATGCGCGGCCGCATCCGTTTTGATCTCCACCAGGTGCAGCGTGCAGGCGTTATTGTCCTCCCGCGTAAAGGCACGATGGCTGATCCCACAGGGACACAGCTTCCCCGGAACACCCGGCAAGTCCGTGATTTCAAACGGCACCTGAAGGCCTAAACCCACCAGTTTGTCGTTATGGTGTTTGTTGGTGCGTTTGGCTTTCACTTTGGCCATGAAACCCTCCTTTGCATTCAGGCTTCGTCAGGATGTGCGGCGGCCAGACGGTCCGCCCACCCGGCGCGGCCGGTCTGTCGCAGCCGCGCAAGATACTTGCTCAGTTGGCCGCGGGAGTGGAAGGGTCCACCCTCCCGCAGCACGGTCCACATCGGGTCCTGCGCGTGTGAGGCGGAGCACATCATCTCCGCGGTCCAGGCCTCCAGCGCCGTCGCACCACGAGTGCACAGGTCCGGCCGGTCCGGCGCCAGATTGCGCTGCTCATGCGGATCTGAGCGGATATCGAACAGCATGATGTCCGGAAACGCGTGATAGCTGTCATGGTAAGTCCTCAGAAACAGATAATCCTCAAACCGCACCGCGCGCTGGCAGATCCACGCCCCCTGCGAGACGATCAGAGACTCCCGGCCCTCGGCAACCCCACTTTGAAACCCTTTCGCAAAGCTTCGCCCGTCCCAGTTGCCCGGCACGCTGCCACCCACCAGCTCAACCAGTGTCGCGGCGAAGTCAATTTGATAATGGAACGCACTATCCACACGCGGTGAGATGCCCGGCCAGCGCACGATCAGCGGAATCCGGGTCGTGATCTCATCAGCGGTATGGTGATCGCCGTAGATATTTAGCTCACCGAGGTTTTCCCCATGATCAGCGGTGAGGATGACAGCCGTGTCCTCAAGCACTCCCAGCCCCGCTAACATTTCCAGGAGATGGCCGATATGCTCGTCCGCGTATCGGACACCCGTGTCATATCCGTCGAAGAGCTTTCGGACATCCTCCATGGACGCGATCTCGGCCGGCTGCCGCGGCCACCGGTTTTCATGTGGAACGGGACCATATCCCCGCACCTCCCTCGCGGAGTGCGGGCCGCAACCCTCCCAGTGCGCGCGGCGCACCTCTTCGGTCAGCCATGCCGGCAGCGGGTCATTCCGAAACGGGTCGCCAAAATCCTCGGGCGTCCGGTACGGCGTGTGCGGATCCCAGAGGTTCACATGCAGGAACCAGTTGTCGGCACCGCCATTCCGCTTGAGCCAGTCGATGGCGAGGGGCGTCACCTCATCCGCGCGCTCCAATCCGCCCTTGCCAGGATTGTAGATCTCTGAGAAATTTGCATACCACCACCAGGCTGAGTGACGCTCACCGAACGGACTGATCGTCACAGTCTTTAACCCGGCATTGCGCAGACAGCGCATCCAGCTCGTCTGCCCCAGCTTGGAGCCGAACCCCCGGCCCTTACCCTCGATGAACGGCTCCGCCGCCGTCCCACCGTGTCCGATCACGCCATTGTGGATGCCGAACCGCCCGGTGATGAGCGCGGTGCGGCTCGGCAGGCATGGTGCGTCGGACACGTGACAGTGCTCGAACCGGACGCCCTGTGCAGCCAGGGCATCAATATTGGGACTCGTCCTCCGGTGGTAACCGTAGCAGCCGAGGTGGTCCGGACGCAGCGAGTCAATATCAATCACCAAAACGCGCATCGTCCGAAGTATTGTAGCGTTACAATACCTCCCATGGATAACGCAGAAATCGCGGCCGTGTTCAGCAAGATCACTGCCCTGCTGGACGTGAAGGGCGAGATCCGGTTCAAGGTCCAGGCCTATGACAAGGCAGCCCAGATGATCGCGGGACTTGAAAAGCCGCTGGCGGAGATCTATGCAGCGGGCGGGGTGAAAGAACTTCGTACCCTCTCCGGAATTGGTGAAGGCATCGCCAAGAAAATCGAAGAGCTCCTCACCACTGGCCAGTGCCAGGAATATGAAAAATTGAAGGCCGTGCTGCCGCCGGGCATTGAGGAACTGTTGTCAATCCCCTCCCTGGGACCCAAAACCGCGTTCAGGCTGGCCAAGGAGCTCAAGATCAAAAGCGTAGCCGATCTGGAACGCGCGATTGAGCAACACAAAGTGCAGGCGCTGCCACGCATGGGTGCGAAGCAGGAAGAGAAACTCCTCAAGGGCATTGCCCTGTGGAAACAGGGACAGGAACGGATGGCGTTGGGTAGAGCGTTGCCGCTAGCGTTGGAGATCCTGAGCACCCTGAGGGCACACCCTTTAGTGAAGCAGGCCACGTATGCCGGCAGCTTGAGACGGATGAAGGAGACCATCGGTGACTTGGATTTCCTGGCGTCGCCGCACCGTCCCGAATCAACTCAAGCCATCATGGACGCCTTCACCTCCCTGCCTCAGGTGGCAGACGTGATCGCCCACGGCGAGACAAAATCTTCCATCCGCCTCAAAAACGGGGCGCAGGCAGACCTGCGGGTGGTGGAGGAGAACAGCTTTGGCGCCGCCCTCCACTACTTCACTGGCTCCAAGACACACAACATCCAGATCCGCGAGCTGGGCGTGAAACGAGGCCTGAAGATCAACGAGTACGGTGTGTTCAAGGGTACGCGCCGGGTAGGCGGGAAGGACGAGGAAGACGTGTTTCACGCGGTGGGACTGCCGTTCATCCCACCCGAGATCCGCGAAGGCGCAGGGGAAGTAGAGGCAGCCGCGGCTAAGCAATTCCCCCGGTTGATCGAGAACCATGATCTCAAAGGCGACCTGCACATGCATTCCACATGGAGCGACGGCGCCAACACCATTGAACAAATGGCCGTGGCTGCTCGGGCACTCGGTTACGAGTACATCGCGATCTGCGACCACTCCCGGTCGCTGAAAATGGCCGGAGGACTTTCCATCGAGGATCTGCGCAAAAAGAACAAAGAGATCGATACCCTCAACAAAAAACTCAAGGGGTTCAAGATTCTCAAAGGTGCTGAGGTGGATATCCTCAACGATGGCACCCTGGATTATCCCGACGAGGTGCTTGAAGAGCTGGATGTGGTGGTCATCTCGGTACACACCCGATTCAACCTGGACGAGGCCACGCAGACGAAGCGAGTCACCCGCGCCCTGGCCAACAGGCACGTGACACTCCTGGCGCACCCCACGGGGAGGCTGATCGGCAAGCGGGAGCCGTATCCGATTGACCTCAAGACCGTCATCAAGGCCGCACACGATCACGGCAAATGCCTGGAGTTGAATGCACAGATGGAGCGGCTCGACCTCTCCGATGTGCCGCTGCGCTGGGCGCGGGATGCCAAGGTGAGAATCGTCATCAACTCGGACTCGCACCATGCACATCAGTTGGCGCTGGGCCGACAGTTCGGGGTTGCTCAAGCGCGGCGCGGTTGGCTGGGAACCAGGGACGTGCTCAACACGCTACCGCTTGAGGAACTCCTGAAGTGTCTTTAGCGTACGATCCTTAGCGTCACATAATGATCCCGCTGCGTGCCAAGATCCCCAGCCAACACTTACCCGTCGTGACCGTCGTGCTCATCACCGTCAACGCCGTTGCCTTCTCCTTCGAGGTGACGCTGTGGGCAGACCAGAAGCTAGCCCTTTTTTATTTCTATGGACTGGTGCCGGCGCGATACACCCAGCCACTGTGGGCTGATCAGTTGGGATTGTCGCCCAGTTACTGGCCTTTCCTCACCAGCATGTTCCTACACGGGGGTTGGATGCATATCATCGGTAACATGTGGTCGCTCTGGCTGTTCGGTGACAAAGTGGAAGATCGCATGGGACACCTCCGGTTTCTTACCTTTTACCTCCTGTGCGGGCTGGCTGCTGCCGGGGTGCACTTGGCCCTGAACCAGACTTCGACGCTCCCGGTCATCGGCGCCTCCGGTGCGGTTGCGGGCGTCATGGGAGCGTATTTCATCATGTACCCCTTTTCCAGAATTGTGACGGTGGTGCCAATCTTTATTTTCTTCCACGTGATGGAAATCCCGGCCTTCATCTATCTCGGCCTCTGGTTCCTGATGCAGGTGTCCAGCGGCACCATGGCACTAGGGGCTGGCGGGCACGGTGGCATCGCCTTCTGGGCGCATGTAGGCGGATTCGTGATGGGCATCCTGCTCCTGCGGTCGTTTGTGCGAGGGCAATTGAGACGGCGCTGGTGGTAACACCAAGCGTCGATCCGACGGCATGACCCAGCTTTTCGAGTTCGGTGCGCTGGGTCTGTTTGCCGGCGCGTACGGCACCATGATCGGGGCGGGCGGCGGCTTCCTGATTGTGCCGGCGCTACTGTTTCTGTTCCACTTCAACGTTGCCTCCGCCGTCGCCACCTCCCTGTGCGCTGTGTTCTGCAACGCGGCCTCTGCCACGATCGGGTACACGCGCCAGCGGCGCGTGGATTACCCTACTGGCCTTCGGTTTGCCTTGGGCTCCATCGGCGGCGCCCTCCTAGGCGCAGCCCTCACCGGGGCACTCCACGCTGATGCGTTTATAGGCATATTCGGTGCGCTCCTGATCACCATCGGCATCGCCATTCTCAGAAAACCGGAGCACCCGTTTCTGACGATCAAGGAACGAGCACAGACCTACGAAGCCTTTCTGCGCCTGGAGCTGAAAGTGCGGCGGATCACGGACACCGCTGGCCGGCGGTTTGAGTACTTCGTGAACCTGAAGCGAGGGTTAATCATCAGTACCGTCGCTGGGGTCATCTCATCCCTCTTCGGTGTCGGCGGCGGCATTCTCATCGTCCCGGCGCAAATCATGTGGATGAAATTTCCGCCCCCCATCGCGGTCACCACGTCCTCGCTGATCCTCACAATCTCCTCGCTGACGGGGGCCCTCTTCTATGCCTCCCAGGGGGAGGTGGACTGGGGGCCGGCGGCAGCGCTGTCAGCCGGGGCGGTACTGGGTGCCCAGGCGGGGGTGACGATCTCGCGACACCTGTCCAGCACCTGGATCACCCGGCTGCTCAGCCTGGCGCTGTTGGGCATCGGCACGCGCATGCTGGCTCAAGCGGTAGGATTCTGACGGCTCAGGACACGCATAGTAAAATAGAGGCGGCGCGATGGTAACCGAACGCCAGATCACGCAATTCCGAGAGGAAGGATACACCACCGCTCCAGAATTCTTCACAGCGCAGGAAGTTCAAGCGATGCAGGCTGAACTGGGCCGGCTCATACGAGAGGGACTGCTGCGGAACGTGGCTACCGACAGCGACGGTGTAACCCCATCCACAAAAGTTCAGAACCTGCAAATCTGCCCGCTGTCCCCGAAGAGCTCTCTCTTCCGGGCCATGCCGTTTGAGCCGAAGGTGATCGAAGCGGTGCGGGTGCTGATCGGGGAGCCGTTCGTGCTTTATCTAGACCAGATCTTCCTGAAACCCCCCCGCCATGGCACAGGGACCGGCTGGCATCAGGACAACGCGTATTTCAAGATCAGTGATCCCACCAAAGGGGTTGGCATGTGGACAGCGCTGCATGACGCCACCGTGGCCAACGGTACCATGCACATCATTCCCGGCAGCCACACGGAAACGTTCCCGCACGAGCGGGATCCAAACAGTGACCATCACATTCGCTTCCACGCACCGGAAGAGCGGGCGATCCCTATCGAGCTGTCCGCTGGCGGCGTGCTGTTCTTCAACTACGGCATCGCGCATTGCACCCATGCCAACAACACGGACAAGGAACGGGCGGGGCTAGCCCTGCACTTCCTGCACACGGCCTTTATCCCGGCAGACCGGAAGTTCCATCCTGCCATGCCGTACCTGACGGGGCCTAAGGCCAGTGGCGGGCTCAAGGAGTACGGCGTCACCATCGCAGGAACCTGGGAGCACGAAGTAACCACCGCACTACAGAACTAGCAGTCACGGCATCATCGCGTCCCCCTCACCCTACCCTCTCCCCCCTTTGGGGGGAGAGGGGGGTGATCCTACCAGGCGGAGGCCCCGGACAGGACCTGCGCCGTGCCTACTGCTGGGCGATAGCAGCAGCGTTAGCGCGAAACTGCCTGGCCAGGAAGGTGACGCCGCGTGCTTCAAACACGTCTGCCAGCCGATGGTACCCCAGCGCCACAGCCTGACGCCCAGATTCCACCGCCGCCCTCTCCGGTGGTAACCGTGCAGTGGCCTGCGAGACGGACAACGGGCCAGCCAAAGCGGCCATCTGGCTCCGTGCCAAGCCGAATGCTCGAGCCGCATCCCGGGTCAGCCTGAAATGCAGGCATAAATTCCCCAACGACGCGAAGCTGGCCGGGTACAGGAGGAGCGCGCCACGCGCGACCTCGTCGCGCATGCGTTTGAGATCAAACAGCGCACCCGAACGCGCGTAGCGCAAGCCCCGGTACGTATAGGTACGCTCGATCCGGGTGGTCTCAGTCACACTCCCTCCCGCATCCCAATGTTTCAGGAGACGCCCGGCGATGCCGTGATACCGGATTAATTTCAGAAACGGCATCAGCTCGTGGAGTTGCCGATCGTACCCCGCCGCCGCCACCATGACCGGTGGCGCATCAGGCGCTGTCAGTAAGGCGAGCAGCGTCTCCGGGCCAGCGTCCCGGGTG
>CAZPLZ010000157.1:0-7791 GCA_964587525.1 uncultured bacterium
CAAGGAACCTCATTCTGTATTCGAAGTTATCCTTCGGACTCTCAAGAGCCCTCGTCTCGGAAGTTCACCCCCCTCATCCTGTCCTTCTCCCCCCGAAGGGGGGAGAAGGAACCGGTAGTTGTATAGAAGTAAGGCATCTAGACTGATATTCCCTCTCCCCCCCAAAGGGGGGAGAGGGGAGGGTGAGGGGGGAGAGTGAAATCAGTGATCGCCGGAGTGGATATGGGTGCCACCAAGACGGCGGTGGCGCTGGCCACGGTCAAAGGCCGCCTGCTGGCCGAGTGCCGGTACGCCACGCCACAGTCTTTGCCAAAAGCCGCCATCGCCGTGCTCATCGCGCACCTTAAGGCGCTGTTGCAACGCCGGCGCCTTCAGGTCTCATCTCTGCGCGCGATCGGGGTCGGGGTGCCTGGGGTCTGCGATCCGCGCCGGGGGGTGGTGGTCTGGGTGCGGAATCTTAAAGGCTGGCGCCGGGTTCCGCTGGCGCGCGCGCTGCGCACCTGGGCGCGGTGCCCCGTCGAGCTGGCGAACGACGGCGATATGGCGGCGCTCGGCGAGAGGTGGCGAGGCGCCGGCCGGGGTTGTTCGCACCTGGTGACCCTGACCGTCGGCACCGGCATCGGCGGCGGGGTCATCGCGAACGGACAGTTAGTGCGGGGCGCCAGTTATGTCGCGGGCGCCGTGGGGTGGATGCGGGTGCACCCTTCGACAGGGCTCAGGGCCAGCGGCGGGCGCCTGGAAGACCTCGCCTCGGGCATGGCGATCCTCAGGCGGTTCTTGAGAGTTTCCCGAACTCGTCAGCTCCTGGGTCTTCCGGCAACCACGGAGCGCATCTGCCGCGCGGCTTCGGCGGGTCACCCGTTGGCCCGAAGGGTGGTGCGCGAGGCCGCTGAGGCGCTGGGGATCGCCGCCGTTAACCTGGTCAATGCGCTTAACCCGCAGGCCGTGGTGTTCGGGGGAGGCGTGATGGACAGCGCGGGGAAGCTCATGCTGCCAGTGATCCGGCAGGCGGTGCGGCGGCACGCCCTGCCCATGGCGGCCCGGCACGTGCGCGTGCTGCTCTCTCCCCTTGGCAGCCGCGCGGGACTGCTTGGGGCCGTGCACACGGCTCAAAAAATGGCTGTGGTACATTAGGTGGCATTGTGCCGACCCTGAGCGCGTTTGCGGATGAAGTCTCGCCAAACCTTGAGGAAGCCTTGGCTGTCCTCAAGGAGTGCGGCCTCAAGTGCATGGAGCTTCGCGGCCTTGACGGCGTCAATGTCATGAAACTCTCCGGCGAGCAGGTGAAAGCCGCCAGGGCCACGCTCAAACGCCTGGGCTTCACGGTCGGCTCGATCGCCACCCCCATCGGCAAGGTCCAGATCACCGACGCGTTTGAGCCGCAGGCCGGGCAGATGAAGCGGGCCATCGAGCTGGCCCAGGCGCTGAGATCTACACACATCAGGATCTTTTCCTTTTACCTGCCCAAGGACGGCGAGCCAAAACAGTGGAAGAAACAGGTTCTGGAGCGGATGGCCAAGCTCGTCCGGCAAGCCAGGGGCACCGGGATCACCGTGCTGCTTGAAAACGAGGAGGGCCTGTACGGTGACACCATTGAGCGGTGCACCGAGATCATCAAGGCCTTGAAGGCGCCGTATCTCAAGCTGGCGTATGACCCCTGCAACCTGGTCATCGTTGGGCGTAAGCCGTACACGGACAGTTTTTCCCTGGCGAGGAAATATCTCGGGTACCTGCATGTGAAAGATTGGGCCCGGGAGAGGAAAGAGATGGTCCCGGCGGGGCAGGGCGATGCCGAGTGGAAGCCGATCATCGGGGCGTTAAAGGGGATGGGCTATAACGGCACCATCGCCCTGGAGCCACATCTGTCAGCGGCCGGCCAGTTTTCCGGGTTTTCCGGGCCCGAGCTGTTCCGCAAGGCGCATCAGGCGCTGACCGAGCTTATGCGCGAGGCGGGACTCCCGATCACCTGACCCTTCGAGCGGGAGCGAGTCGAACCCTGAGGGCAAACTACTGAAGATCGGCGTGCTGGGGTGCGGGGCGATCAGCCAGACCCATGCGCAAGCCCTGAGCCAACTGGAAGGTGTTCAGATCACCGCGGCCTCATCCCGGACCCCTGAGAAGGCCGCCCAGTTTTGCCAGCGGTGGGGCGGTGAACCTGTCGCGTCGGCCGAGGCGCTGGTCAAACGCCCCGATGTCGACGTGGTGGTGATCGGCACCCCTTCCGGCTTGCATGCTGACCAGGGGCTTCTGGCTGCTCGCGCCGGCAAACACGTGGTCGTCGAAAAGCCGATTGATGTGTCACTGGAGAAAGCGGATGCCCTCATCGCGGGGTGCCGGAAAGCGGGGGTGGTCCTGGCGGTGATCTCCCAGTTCCGGTACCTGGACGCGGTCCGGAAGGCCAGGGAGGCGATCGCCGCCGGCCGGTTCGGGGCCCTCACCCTGGGCAGCGCGTATATCAAGTGGTACCGGCCCCAGAGCTATTACGCGAGCGCGGCGTGGCGCGGCACCTTCAAGCTGGATGGCGGCGGTTGCCTGATCAACCAGGGCATCCATGCGATTGACCAACTGCTGTATCTCTACGGCCCCGTCACCCACGTTCAAGGTTTCACGGCGACGCTTGCGCACACGATTGAGGTGGAGGACGTGGGCGTGGCGGCGTTGAAATTCAAGCACGGTGGGTTTGGCCACGTGGTGGGCACGACCGCGGCGTACCCCGGCCAGGCCGCCCGGCTGGAGCTGCACGGCTCCCGGGGAAGCGTGATCCTGGATCTGGGCGGCCAGATCAAACTCTGGGAGTTCAGCGACGAGAAGGGGGATCCGGGCACCTTCGGGCGGACCGCGCGGGAAACCGACGGCAGCGCCGTGGGTGTGGAGGGCGCATCCGATCCGAAGGCGATCAGTGTTGAAAATCACCGGCGGCAGTTCGCGGACATCGTGGAGGCCATCCGCACGAACCGTGAGCCGGGGGTCAGCGGCGAAGAAGGCCGGAAGGCGCTCGCCCTGATCCTGGCGATCTACGCCTCGGCTCGGCAGGGCCAGGAGGTCGCCGTTGGCTGACCGTCCGGTCGGATTCGGCGTCATCGGGTGTGGCGGGATCGCCGGGACGCACGTGGCGGCGCTCTCGCAGATTCCCAGCGCCCGGGTTGTCGCGGTGGCCGATGAGGTTGAGGCCAAAGCAAAGGCCATGGGCGAAAAGCTAGCCGTGCCCTGGTTCACCGACCGGCAGGCCATGCTCAAGCGTCCAGATGTGGAGGCGGTGACCATCGCGACACCGTCCGGGCTGCACGGCCCGCTGGGCATTGAGGCGGCTTTAGCCGGCAAGCATGTGATCACCGAGAAACCCCTTGAGGTGACGGTGGAGAAAGCCGATGCGCTGATCAGCGCCTGCCGGAAGGCCAGGGTGAAGCTCTCCATGGTCTCGCAGTTCCGCTTCCACGAAGGCATCCTCGCGATCCGGGAAGCCGTGGCCGCTGGGAAGTTTGGAAAGCTGACGCTGGGCATGGCGTCCACCAAGTGGTATCGCGGACCGGATTACTTCACGGGGGCGTCCTGGCGGGGCACCTGGGCCATGGACGGTGGCGGCTCGCTCATGAACCAGGGGATTCACGCCGTGGACCAGTTGCTCTTCGTGATGGGCAAGGTGAAACGTGTTCAGGGGTATTACGGGACGCTGTTTCAAAAGATCGAGACCGAGGATGTGGCCGTCGGGACGCTGGAGTTTGAAAGCGGCGCGCTAGGGGTGATCGAAACGGGGACCTGCGCGTACCCGAGCCACACGGCCAAGGTCGAGGTCATGGGTTCAACCGGCACCGTGGTCTGGGAGCTGGGCGGGCGGTTCCGGCTCTGGGAGTTCAAGGATGGGGCACCTCAGCCTGAGATCCCAAAGGATGTACCCTGGCAGATGTATCACCGGCGCCAGTTCGAGGATTTTGTCGGGGCGATTGTAGACAACCGGGAGCCGCTGGTGAGCGGGGAGGAGGGCCGCCGCGCCGTGCAGGTCATCTGTGCCCTCTACCGGTCCGCAAAGGAACGCCGCCCGATCACCTTGAGCTGAGCTACAATACGCCGAGTGGCAATGAAGATCGGATTCATCGGCTGCGGTGGCGTCGCTCAGTGGGCCCATTTTAAGCGGCTCGGAAAAATTCCTGATGTCGAGATTACCGCGCTGCACGACATCTCTCCAAAGCAAATGGCATCCGCTCAGAAGCGGTTTCCCGGTGCCAAGACCTACGAGAGCCCGGAAGCGCTGGCGGAGCAGTCCGGTGTGGATGCTGTCTACATCTGCCTGCCACCCATGGCGCACGGGGCGGCCGAGCTGGCCGTGGCTCGGAAAGGTCTTCCGATGTTTATCGAGAAACCCATCGCGAACACCTTGAACACCGCCCGGAAGGTCCGAGATGCGATGAGGGCGGGTGACGTCTTGTGCAGCGTTGGCTACCACTGGCGGTATTCCGACCTCACCGCCAAGGGCCGTTCCTTCCTGGCGGGCCGCAAAGTTCAACTCGCCCTCGGATGGTGGATGGGTGGGATGCCCGGGGGCCCGGGGCACTGGTGGTTGTCGAAAGATCAATCCGGAGGACAGATCGTGGAGCAGACGACCCACATCGTAGACCTGGCCCGGTGTTATCTGGGCGAGGTGAAGCGGGTGCACGCCGCGGGGATCCGCGGTGGCCGTTCAGATAAGTCAGGCTATGACGTGGAAGACGCCTCGGTGGCCAACTTGGAATTCGAAAGCGGGACGGTCTGCAACATCGCCTCCACCTGTTTGCTGGATGGGACCGCGGGCCGGGTCGGACTGACCCTGATCGGCGAGAAGTTCATGCTGGAGCACATGGACGGCCTTAAGATCCATCTGCCAGGGGAAGTCCAGGAGCAGCACAGCCGGGAGGACGCCTATGTAACCGAGGACAAGGTGTTTATCGAGGCTGTCCGGACGAAGAACGCCTCCGGCATCCTCTCCACCTATGAGGACGCCTTCAAAACCCTCGCCGTGACTTTGGCGGCCAACGAATCCATGCAGACCGGCAAGGTGGTGAACGTAGAGTAGAGGGGACGTACTTGAAATATTGAAATTCCTCGTGCAGAGGGAATTTCAATATTTCAAGTACGTTCCCTCCCCTGAATTGTCCAGGTCCTTCCAGCGGCGGTGGACCCAGAACCACTGGGAAGGCTTCTCCCGGATCCACCCTTCCACTCGCCTGGTCAGCTCCGCCATGCACGCGGTGAGCGATTCGCGTGAATGATCCTTCGGCGGGGCAAGGGCAGGTTCGATAGTGAGCTGGTATCTCCTGCCGGCTAACCGCCGCAGCACCATCGGGACCAGCGGGGCCTGGCTGTGGACAGCCAGGAACGCCGCCCCCACCCCGGTTTTGGACGGCTGTCCGAAAAAGGGCACTTGAACGCCAGCCGCGAAGTGCTGGTCAATCAGGATACAGATGAGCGCTCCCTCGGAGAGGGCCTTCAAGGCATGCAGCACGGAGAGATGCCGGGGAGTGTCTTCGATGATCCGGTATCCGGCTCGCGCGAGCCAGTCATCAAAAAGCCTTGCCGTCTTGGGGCTCTTGGGGCGGCGGTACAGAAAGTGAACCGGCACCCCCTGGCTGGACAGCGCCACCCCCAGCATCGGAAAGCCGCCATAGTGGGCGCTCACCCCGATGACACCCCGGCCTGGTGCTTGCGCCGCTTTGAGATGTTCCAGCCCTTCGATCCGGATACGGCTGAGGAACTGGTTTCGCTCTTCCTTAAAGAGCGGCAGCAGATCGGAAAACATGGCCACGGAATGCTGGTAGGCTTCCCTGAGGAGCTGGGTCAGCTCCTGGGGAGTTTTCTCCTGGCCGAGCGCACGCTGCAAATTCCGTGTGGCGATCTTGCGGCGTGAAGGGATCGCCCGGTAGGCCAGCCACGCCACGCCTCGCTCCAGCCGGTCGGCGCCTGCGTCGGAGAGGGAAAGCCGGATCCTCACCAGGAGCAGAAGCAGGGAAGCAGCGAGAGAATCGAGAACTTGTTTCAAAGTCCGATTCAACTTCAGTTGTCCCCCCTTACCCTACCCTCTCCCCCCGAAGGGGGGAGAGGGAGTAAGGGTGAGGGGGGTGTTCACTCACAATTCCTTTCCGTACTCCTGCTCGAGTTGTTCGAGTTCCTTCCGGACTGCCTCCGTCGGCGGGGCGAGAGGCTCGCGCGGGTCACCAACAGCAAATCCGCGACGTTTCATGAGATACTTCATCGCTGGTACTCCGCCGGCTTTGCGGATGGCATCTTTGAGCGTGGCGATCCGCTGCGCAGCTCCGCGGTCGCCTCTCCAGACCGCAGAGACGGTCCGGGGAAAGACGTTGGCCATTCCTGAGATGAATCCGTCCACGCCCAGCTCGCGCGCTTCGCCGAACAGGCTTTCACTACCCGCAAAGACGGGGATTCGGCCTTTGAGCAGCTTCACCACTTGCTGAATACGATGACGGTCGGGGGAGGAGTCTTTGTACCCCTGAATGGTCCCCTCGTTGGTGAGGGCATCCAGGACGCTTAAGGGGATTTCGTTCCCTGTACACTGCGGGATGTTGTAGGCAAACACCGGCAGGCGGGTGCTGCGGTGAACCGATCTGTACCAGTTGAGAAGAGACTCCGGGGTCGCCGGATAGTAGTACGGCGTGGTCAGGAAGACAGCAGCCGCGCCGGACTCCTCCACCTGTTGCGCGAGCCAGGCACGCTCTCCCTGGGTGGCGCCCCACACTCCCGCAATGATCGCGCCGTCTTCTCCGGCTGCTTCGCAGGCGGAGCGGTTAACCAAGGCTTTCTCGTCCCGGGTGAGGAAGGGGAACTCCCCTGTGCTCCCGGCTGGGCAGGTTCCGGTCATGCCTTCGTTGAGCAGATACCTGGTGAGCGTCCGTACCACGCCGGCATCCACACGCCCTTCCTGGTCATACGGCGTCAGCAGTGCCGCAAACACGCCTGAGAGTCCTTGCTCACTCACGTGATGCCCCCTCCACGATAAATTCGGGGTGCCGGGAGCATTCTGGGGAGCAGTTTATAGGAATCACCCGGAGGTTGAGCCTTGGGTAGGATCGAGAGGGAGCTTGGCTCGTTGATCCTCCAGGGGCTCACCAGCACCCCTTAGAAATTAATTCAGTTGTTTACCTCGACTAAGGCTTTAGGAAGGGTGCACAATAGACGGCTTCGATCAAAGGCCCTCCCCAGGCCACCACCTCTTCATTACCATAAAGTTCAGGGTCAGATCAAGTTAAATATTACGGCAGGTCAAAGAGTTTTGCGTAGCGTCGCCGGGCGCTCTGGGGACTTAAGCCCTTGCCCAGGTAGCTCCCTGGCTTTGACCAGATCTCAAAATGCAGGTGGCAGTTGAGGCCAGTCTCGCGCGCGCCGTCAATGGTGCCGGTGTTGCCGACGGTCCCGACCTGGATTTCCGGAGGGATCTTCAACCCGATCTGGATGTCAGGCGCCACTCCTTGGAGATGGCAGTACCGCAACACGGTGCCGTCACTGCAGCGCACCCACACCTGGCGGCCCCGCAGGCGGTCTAAAAAAAACTCGTTGCGCTCCCCTTTCAGTTTGGCGGTCAGTTTCTCGTGCTCCTTAACGAACATGCGTTTCCACTCGTGGTCGGCGCGGGTCACCCATCCCGTGCGGGCGTTCAGCGCCGGCTCGCCGCAGAGCAATGGGCTGCCGTCCTCGTGATGATAGATATCCACGCCCTCATGCACGCCCCCCCGGTATTCTCGTTTGGCGTTAGGTAAAAGCTCCGCGGCGGTCGGCAGCACCCCGTTGGCGATGGGGAAGTAATAG
>CAZPLZ010000158.1:0-7740 GCA_964587525.1 uncultured bacterium
ACGGCCAACCGGCTGGCCTACATGAACCTGGGCCGGGAGGAGTTTCCCGAGGTTCAAACGTACCGGGTGAAGATGGGCTACGGGAACCGGATGCTGCTTGGGGGCAAGGAGCCGGGGCACTTCACGCAGGCCCCATGGAATGACCAGGTGGCGGGCACGGGCTGGTCCTGGGGGGCCGCCAGTTTCGACTTGGATACGGACGGCGATGTGGACCTCTACGTCGCCAACGGCCATGTGAGCGGGGACACGGCCCGGGATTATTGCACCGTGTACTGGCGCCATGACATCTATACCAAAGGGTCTCCCGCCGCCAGGGATCAGCTTTTCCGCGTGACCCTGGAGGGACCCAGGGCGGCAGGGGTATCGTGGAATCCCTTCGAGCACAATTTCCTGTTGATGAACCATACCGCTCAGGGCGTACCAGGGTTTACCAACGTGGCGTTTCTCATGGGATTGGCGTTCGAGTTTGATTCGCGCGCCGTGATTGGCACCGACCTGAACTTGGATGGCCGGCCCGACCTGATGGTGATCGAGCGGGATCCTGCGGGTTATCACAATACATCCTCGCCAGGAGGGCTGAATCGTGGGCGGGTACGGGTGCTGGAGAATCACTGGCCTCATCCCGGTCACTGGATCGGGGTGCACCTCCGCGAGGAGCCTGGGCAATCGGCCATGGGGGCCAGGATCCTGGTCTCAACTCCCAAGGGAACCCAAGCTGCCTGGATCGTCAGTGGGGATTCCTTCGAGTGCCAGCACCCGTCGAGCAAGCTCTTTGGCCTGGGGGATACTGACCAGGTGGACGCCATTGAAGTCCGCTGGGTGAACGGGGCGGTCACGCGCCTTCAGCACCCGGAGATGAACCGGTATCACTACCTCAGGCCACCGGATAAGAAGTAGGATCGCCTACCCGCATGCGTGTCCTGGCGTTCATGATGGCTTCCCTGTTCGTGTATTGCAGCTCTTTGCAATTGAATGATCCGGATCCGTTGGTGTGGATCTGTGCCTATGCCTTTCCCGCTCTCGTGTCCCTCCTCGTGGTCATGAAGAGGTCTGTCTTTTGGATGGCGTTGCTGGGCTCTGTCTTCTATATCGGTTGGGCGCTCTACTGGGTTCCGCCCCTTGATACCTCTTTCATGGACAACGAAGAGGCGAGAGAAGCCGCGGGCCTCGCAATCAGTGGGTTGTGGATGGGCGCTCTGGCTGCTGGTGGTTGGGTTCAGCGCAACACGGCTCAAGTAAGGGTGAAGGCATGAGCGACCTAGGACTGCTCGACACCGCGATGCATGCGCTCCACCTGCTGGGTGCGATCGCCTGGATCGGGGGCATGATCTTCACCAGCCTGGTCGTCGCACCGGTGCTGCGCCGGGAGCTGGCGGGACCGGAGCGGTATCGGATCATCCAGCTCATAGGCCAGCGGTTTCGCATGGTGGAAGGGATCGCTTTCTTTATTATTTTCAGTTCGGGTCTGTACAAGATCATGCAGTTGGGCATGGACCTGGACTGGGGGTCTGCGTTCGGGCGCATTCTCGTGATCAAGCTGGTGATCGTAATGGTTCTGATCGTTCTGAGCATCCTCCATGGGCAGGTGTGGGGGCCGGCCCTCGTCCAGGCACGAACGTCGGGCGAGGCGGAGGTCCCGCCCGCCCTGACGCACCGCGTGGTCTTTTGGGTCCGGGTCGAACTGGTGCTGGCGTTGGTCGTGGTGTGCCTGGGGGCGATGCTGCGGATGAACCCTTTCTGAAAGCACACCTACCACCCCTCCTGGTTCTCCTGGCTCTGATAGTCGGTGCGGCGTATGCGGGCTCGCTTGACTGCCGGGAATGCCATCGTCAAGTCTTTGAGCGCTGGAAAGGATCTCATCACGGGTTGGCCGAGCGCTCCCTGGATCCTTCCGTGGACCGGTCCGCTTTTGATCCTTCACATACGATCCGGCACGGATCGCAGGTCTCTAGGGCCAGGATGCGCGGTGGCCGCGCGGAAGTGGTGACGCGCGGCACGGACGGCACACGCAGGCCGTACACGGTGGAACGGCTCATCGGGGTGGAGCCGCTCTACCAGTTTCTGACCCCGGCACCCGGTGGTCGTTACCAGGTCACCGAACTGGCGTTTGATCCTGTCTGGCGGGAATGGTTTGACGTGTTCGGGAAGGAAGACCGCCAGCCTGGCGAGTGGGGTCACTGGAGTGGCCGGGGGATGAATTGGAATTCCATGTGTGCCGCCTGCCACAACACTGGCCTTCGGAAGAATTTCAAGGAAACCACAGACACGTACGAGACGACCATGGCCGAAATGGGGGTAGGGTGCGCAGCCTGTCACGGACCCATGGCGGACCATGTGGCCTGGCAGCGCAAGCGTGACGAGGTAAGCACGGCCGATCCAACGATCCGGCGCATGAGTCGAGACCAGATGCTGGATACCTGTGGCTCTTGCCATGCCCGCCGCAGTGAATTGACAGGCGACGCCCGGCCTGGAGAACGTTTTCTTGATCATTATGCCCCGGTCATTCCGGATCACACAGGGGTGTATTACGCCGATGGACAGGTGAATGACGAAGATTATGAGTACGTCTCCTTTCTGGGAAGCGGCATGTACACTGCGGGTGTCCGCTGTATCGACTGTCACGAACCCCATTCCGGGAAGATCCGAACCCCCGGCAACGCCCTGTGTCTGTCGTGTCACCAGCGACACTCCACGTCCGGGTTCGGGAAGCCCATCCCGGGACCCGAGATCGATTCCGGTCAGCACAGTCATCACCCGATGGGTAAGCCTGGCAGTTACTGTGTGGATTGCCACATGCCGCAGACCGTGTACATGGAGCGCCACCTCCGCCGGGATCACGGCTTTACCATTCCGGATCCCCTGCTCACCAAAGAGCATGGGATTCCGAATGCCTGCAACCGCTGCCACGAGGACCGATCCGTCAATTGGGCCATCGGAACCGTTGAGCGATGGTACGGGGAGCGGATGGAGCGTCCCACCCGTACTCGCACCCGGTGGATTGCCCGCGCGCGAGCGGGGGATCAGTCCGCGGTGAAACCCCTTCTCACGATGGGGCAGAAAGAGCTCAATCCGTTATGGCGGGCCGTCGCTGTAGGACTGCTCGACCGGTGGGCTCAGGAGGAAACGGTCACCACTGGTCTTATCAAACGCATGAGGGATTCTGATCCGCTGGTGCGCGCCATGGCTGCACGGGCCCTGGGCAGTTGGGAGCCCATGAGGAATCGCAAGGTCCATACCGCGCTCCGTGCCTTGCTCAAAGACCCGGTGCGAATGGTGCGGGTCGAAGCGGCCTGGGCGCTGCGTTCGGAAGTCGATCCGGATTCCGTCGCCGGACGCGATCTGCTTCGCTATCTCCGATACAATGCGGACCAACCGGTCGGCGCTTTGCAGATAGGGACGTATTATGCGAGTCGAAAGAATTCTCAAAAGGCGATCTTCTATTTTCGTAGGGCGGTAGCGTGGGATGTACGCTCGGCACCACTGCGCCACGCTGTGGGGGTGAGTCTGAATCTGTTGGAGAAGAAGGAGGAGGCGTTGAGGGAGCTGAGGGAAGCTTGCCAGCTTGCGCCAGAAAATCCTGATTTCAAATTTGACCTGGCACTTCTCCTGGGTGAGCTGGGGCATGTGAGGCAAGCGGCGGACACCTTGGCGGACGTGGTACGGATCGATCCCACGTTCACTCGGGCGTGGTATAACCTCGGCCTTGCCCGTTCGGTCCTGGGAGACGGGCCCGGAGCGCTTCAGGCTCTTGAACGTGCAGAAACCTTCGATCCTCTGTCAGCGGATATCCCCTTCGCCCGCGCCACCATCCTCCACCGTCTCGGCCGCACCGATGAGGCTTATCTGGCGGCACGCAGAACCCTCACGATTGATGCTTCCCATACGGGCGCCGCCAAGCTCCTGAGAGTCCTCAAGTCGGCCAGGCGTTGATGGGCTAGCGTTGGCGGGCCGGCAGGGCGCGGACCAACAGCATCAAGGCAATCAGGAGCAGTGCGGCCAAGGCTGCCGCATGGAGGAAGGTCGAAAGGTCTGGAGGGGCCGATCCAATGTCGGGCAAGAGCGAAAAGGGTGTAAATCCTAAACGTGTCTCGAGTGCTTCTTCGATGCGGCGTTTGGCGCTCACGAACGCCAGGGCGGGCATGGCGGCCTGCGCCAGCAGTGAAAGCGCCCCAAATGCCAGGCAGAAGCGAAGCAAGGTCCGCCCCCAGTTGCGGGCTTTGAGGTGGCTGACGGCGACACCGAGAGGAATGGCGGCGAGCGGAAGCAGGGCGACCAGCTCGCGTCCCGGAGCTCCCGGATGCGTTACGGCCCCCCTGAAGGTGACAAGGACGGCTAGATAGGGCGCGGCGCAGGCCAGCAGGAACACGAGCTGTTTTGCGCGGTGTCGCATGAGGATCAAGCCGGCGAACGCGAGGTAGAGCGCGGGGTGATACACGGCGCTGCGGTAGCGGTCGAAGAGCAACCCCAGCATGGAGCGTGGGATGTTGCCTAGGGTGAGGCTGTGCCCATGCATGGAGGCGCCGAAGGTGAGCACCGACTGCGGGGGCCACAGGGGCATCGAAACAGCGGTGGCGAGGAGTGCCATCAGCGCCGTGCCTGACGCGAGGAGTACGCCAGCGGCCGGAAGACCCCAGGAGCGGCCGCGAAGGACGGCCACCCCCAGCGTGAGGCCGATGGCCAGCAGCGCGGACTTGTGGTGAATCCAGGGAAGCCCTGCGATACAGGCCAGGGCGAGACCCCGCTGCCCCTTAAGCGCCGCAACCATGCCGAGCAGCAACAGGAGCGCGCTCGGGAAGTCCGGGCCGAGAAAGACAACAAAATATGGAAGCGGCGAGGCAACGGCGAGGAGCACCAGGGTGGTGCGGGCCGGATCCGGCGGGATCCCGCCCTGGCGTAGCGCGGACGCGAGTTGGGCAAGCAGGAGTACCCAGGCCAGCGCCAGCAGGGCTTGGAGGCCGACCCGGCCCCCTATCGCATAGCCTGGCAGGTAGAGGACCGAAAACAGGAAGCCGTGGTAGGCGTACTCCGCCCCATGGGGTCCCTTCACGCGGTGATAGTCAAGGAAATCCTTCCGGAACGAGTGTGCATGGATGAGCTGTTCATCGCCCCGCGCAAAATCATCCCTTAAGTCCATCTCTCCTCCGCGCAACAGGCTGGAGGTGGTCATCAGGGTGTAAGGCTCATCGCCGGAGGGCGGGAAGACAAGGATCCGCCACGCGCCGGCCAGAAACAGCGCGCAGGCCAGCGCGGGCCAGGGGGAGCGGGCGTGGCGCCAGAAGGCTGCGGCCACGGCGAACACCATACCCATCAGTGCCAGTCCAAGAAGGCCCATGGCCAGGTAGATGCCGGATGGAACTGGAATCCAGGCGTTGCCCAGACGGAGGAATCCCAGTTTTTCGAAGGCGAGGTCTGATGCGGCTGCAAGCAGTTTGGTTCCCAGCGGCGGCACCATCCACCCAAGACATCCAGGAGCGAGGGCGAGGCCGATCCGGGAGAATACCTTGCGCCTCGGGATGTCGGCGGCGTGGCTGAGGAGCCAGGACAGAAGGAGCCACACCAGCCAGCCGGCGGCCGCTGCGAAGAGCAACAGGCCCGGCTCAAGGGGGACGGGTACGGATTTCCAGTCTGACCTTTGAAGGATGTGCAGCCATCTCACGGCCCGCATGATCCCCATGGCGGATAAGGCGGCCAGCGCGCCGAAGACCGCCGGGGGAGCTGTGAAATTCCGCACCGTCTTTATGATAGTTGATTCATTCGTGGGCTTGCGCCCTATTTGACAGCGCTGGCGGGCGGTTCTAGGATACGCTAAAAGACCAGAATTATGGTCTATGGAGGTTTAGGATGGCGCGCACGCTTTCGATCTCAAACGTCAAGACCCATTTCCCTCAATTGGTTGCGGGGGTGGAGGAACGGGCGGAGGAAATCGTGGTCACGAAGAACGGAAAACCCGCCGCCGTCCTCCTCAGCTATGAGGAATATGAAAGCTTAAAAGAAACTTTGGAGATACTGAGCCAGCCCAGTTTGCGCCGGCAGATCATGCGGAGCAAGAAGTACTTTTCTCGAGGCGGCAAAGGGCTCTCGTTGGAGGAGACGTTTGCTGAGTGAAAAAGCGTTGGGTGGTTCGAATTCCGCCCGATCTTGCCTCGCTCATTGCTTCCTTGCCGCCGGAGCGTAAGCGGCGCCTTCGAGCGACACTCCGCTATATCGAAAAAGATCCTATGGCGGGAAAGCCGCTTCAGCGTGAGCTGGCTGAGTACCGCTCCTACAGAGCCAAGCCTTACCGCGTTGTGTACCGGTTGGAAGGGAATGTCGTAAGAGTGTATGCAATCGGTCACCGGCGGGAAGTCTATGAGGTGTTGGCTAGAAGGGTGGCTGAGCAGTTTGGTGAGAGCCTGACTTAAGCTCTAGCGGGTTTGTATTTTGGCGACGCGGATCGGAGAATAACATGATGAGCGATTCCAGTCCGGAAGACTTGAAGATCAAGGAGCGTACACGGCCCTCCGCGGACAAGCTCTTCCCGGTCCTCGTGGACCAGATTTCCGACGTGATCATCGTGGTGGACCGCGGCGGGATCATCAAATACGCCAACGCCACGATCGAACAGGTGCTGGGCTGGACCGTGGAGGAGTTTTGCGGCAAGCTGGCGGCTCTGTACATCAATCCGGAGGACATGTCCTCGGCCGTGAACAGTTTTTCGCGCGCGCTCTTCACCCCGGGCCTCACCCCGCCCATCGAAATGCGCATGCGCCACAAAGATGGCTCCTGGCGCGTCCACGAGGTCCGCGGCAACAACCTGCTGGACGATCCTGAGGTGGCGGGGATCGTGTTTGTCTCCAGGGATATCACCGAGCGCAAGCGGGAGGAAAAGGATACCCTGGCGCGGCGGGAAAAACACTACCGGATCTTGAGTGAGTACAGTCACGATGTCACGGTGATCGTCAACGCGGACGGCACCCTGCGCTATACCGGCCCGGCGCGTGGCCAGGCGCTGGGCTGGATCCTGGAGGAAATCCTTCGCAAAGATATGTTTGCCCTTATCCATCCGGAGGATGCGGGCCGGGCCAAGGAAGTCTTCGTCGAAGTGCTCAAAAAACCAGGGGTATTCCGGATGCTGGAATGCCGCATCCGCCGCAAGGACGGAGCGTATTTGGTCATGGAGGTAACCGCTAAGAATCATCTCGCCGATCCGGATATCGCGGGCGTGGTGGTGAGCCTCCGCGATATCACCGAACGCAAGCAGGCCGAGGCGGCTCTGCGCCAGCGGGAGGAGGAGCTCCGGCAGGCTCAGAAGATGGAGGCAGTGGGCCGGCTGGCTGGGGGGGTCTCGCACGATTTCAACAACCTGCTGACGGTCATCAAGGGGTACAGCGGGCTTCTGGTGAAACGTCTCCCCGCGGGCCACGAGTTGCGCAACGACGTTGAAGAGATCAAGAAGGCCGCGGAGCGGGCCGCTGCGCTGACACGACAGTTGGTGGCGTTCAGCCGGGGCCAGTTGCTTAAAGCCCAAGTGCTGGATCTCAGCGCCATGATCGTGGACATGAAGCGTATGCTTCAGCGCTTGCTGGGGGACCGGGTGGAGCTTGTCCTGACGTCTGGATCGGGACTGGGGGCCATCAAGGCTGATCCGGGGCAGATCGCGCAGGTCATCATGAACCTGGTGGTCAATGCCTGTGACGCGATGCCAGGGGGAGGCCAGGTGAGGGTGGCGACAGCCAACGTTGACCTGGATGAAGAGTTTGC
>CAZPLZ010000159.1:0-7677 GCA_964587525.1 uncultured bacterium
AAGCGGTCAATAAGTCACCACCGAGGTATCCTTACGACTGCCAGAGTGTCGGGAGCCACCCTGCTAATTTCTGATCGACGCATTGGCGAAGCCGGGCTTGTGCCAACCTTGAATTGAAGGCTGTGCGCGGGTGAAAACGGTCGTGCAGATTTCCCTCGATGTCCTTGAGATCAGCGAAGCGCTGCAGACAGCCGGGATGGCGCTGCGGGCAGGGGCGGACTGGCTCGAGGCCGGGACGCCGCTGATTCTGGCCCAGGGCGTGGGCGGGATCAAAGCTCTCCGTAAAGCCTTCCCGCAGGTTCCGATTGTCGCGGACCTCAAGACCATGGATGGAGGGTATCTGGAGGCTGAGGTCATGGCCAAAGCCGGCGCCACCCATGTTGTGGTCATGGGACGCGCGCATGTGGAAACTGTCCGTTGCGTGGTGAAGGCGGGGAAGGATTTTGGCGTGAAGGTCATGGGGGACAATCTGGCCTGCCCGGACAAACCGGCTGCCGCCAAGCGATTGGAGGAGCTGGGTTGCGATTACATCGTCCACCACGTCGGCTATGATGAGCGCCGTGGCATGGCGGCGCGGGGTGAACAGCAGCCCAGCCCGCTGGACGAATTGCGCGACGTGGTCAGGGCGGTCCGCATCCCGGTTCAGGCGGTCGGAGGGCTTTCGATCGAGCAGGCGGTTAAGACGCCCGCCAGCGGAGCGCCTCTGGTCGTCCTGGGCGCTCCACTGGTGATCAATCCCGATGCCTTCAAAACGGCCGGAGGTGACGTGGAGACATACCTGCGCGGAATCTGCGAGAAAGTTCACGCCTACGGGGACGTGGGCCCGCCCACCTGACATGCGCCAGGAACGGCATCGCCGGCGACGCCCGGCTGAGCGACTGAACAACAAGGTGATCATCGTGACCGGGAGCTCCACCGGGATCGGCGAGGCGATCGCCCGCCGGGTGGTGGCCGAGGGCGGCCGGGTCCTGGTCCATGGCCGCAACGCGCGACTCGGCAAGGCGGTGGCGGCATCGCTGGGCCGCGCGGCCGCGCTGCATCTGGACGATCTCACCGACCCTGCGGCGCCGGAGCGTATCGTCAAAGCGGCCCTGGTCGCTTTCGGGCGCATCGATGGCCTGGTCAACAACGCCGGCGCCTCCACGCGCAGCAACATTCACACCTCCGACGCCGGCTTTTTTGACAGCCTGATGGCGCTCAATTTGCGCGCCCCCATGCTCATGATCCGCGCGGCCCTTCAAGCTCTCAAGCGTTCTCATGGGGCGGTGCTCAACATCGGCAGCGTCAATGCCTATTGCGGCGGCACGAACCTGTTGGTGTACAGCATGACCAAAGGCGGGTTGATGACCATGACCCGGAACCTGGGCAACGCGCTGGGACGGGAGGGTGTCCGGGTCAACCAGATCAATGTCGGGTGGGTGTTCACGCCCAACGAGGACAGGCTGCAGCGGTCCTTGGGTCGCCAGGCCGGCTGGGACCGTGGTCTTCCCAGACACGTCTGGCCTTCGGGGAAGATCATGCGCCCGGATGACGTGGCGGCGGCGGTCACCTATTGGATCAGCGACGAGAGCCGGCCGGTCAGCGGATCGGTCACGGAACTCGAGCAGTTTCCCATCATCGGCCGCGCGATGCCTTACTCCTAAGTCCCCTCTGTGCCGAGACTCGCGGTGTTTCCCAAAGCCTTTGTCCACGACCTGGTCGTGACGGGGGCGATGTCCTTGCGTCAATGGGTCGGGATGGCGGCCTCCCTGGATGTGGATGGACTGGAGTTCTACGGCAAGTTCCGCGATTTGCAGGACCCGGCCGGCTGGATCGGAGTGCGACGGATGGTGGAGGACCACGGCCTGTCGGTGCCGATGCTGTGCTGCTCTCCTGATTTCACCTCCCCTGATCCAGTGTTCCGGCAGGCGCAAGTGGATCAAGAGAAACGGTGGATCGACATGGCCGCGGCGTTGGGAGGACGGTTTTGCCGCGTGCTCTCCGGCCAGCGGCGGCCTGAGGTATCCCGGGAGGACGGCCTGGCCTATGCGGCCGGGTGCATCGCTGCCTGTGCCGCCCACGCCCACGGGTGCGGGATCACGCTGGTCATCGAGAACCATTACAAAGACCAGTACTGGGAGCACCCCGAATTCGCCCAGCGGATGGACGTGTTCTGTGAGCTGCTTGGCCGTCTGCCTGAAGAACGGGTGGGCGTGAACTACGATCCCAGCAACACCATGCTGGCCGGGGAGGACCCGCTCGAGCTTCTCGGGCGCGTCAAATCCCGCGTGGCCACCATGCATGCCAGCGACCGGTATCTTGCCGAAGGGACCGTCGAGGATCTCCGCCGGGAAGAGGATACCCTCGGGTATGCCCGCCGCCTGCGCCACGGCGTCATCGGGCGCGGCATGAACGATTACGACGCGATCTTCCGTGAACTGTCCGGCGTGGGGTTCGATGGCTGGATTTCGATCGAGGATGGTGAACATGGGATGGACGAACTCAAAGAAAGCGTGACATTTCTTCGCGACAAGATGGCCCACCACTGGCCGGCTCCCCGGAAGGCAGGATTGTGATACGATGACACTTGTCGTGGCTAAGATCCTTGCCGGTGTAATAGTGGCAGTGGTAATGGCTTGCCAGATCGGAGGCGGGGTCGATCACTGCGGAGTTCCCATGAATACTGCAGATGTGGATGACTGTTGTCCGCTCTCGGATCACCAGGGCGAAGATTCATCGCCCCCCTGTGCGACAACCCATTCTGCTGCGTGTTGCCATCCGCAATCTGCCACGGTCGTTTCATCCGAGTGGCAAGTTTTGTCTATGCCATCTGGCGGCTCATCGTTTGTGGAAGAGCCCATTCCTCCGGCTGAGCTAGGATGCCGGCTGTTTAGACCTCCCATCGCTTAAACCTCTTCTCCTTACAGGCGACCTAAAGCACGCTGCTGGCTGACCAATAGCCCGTCAGCCACCAATTTCGATGTGTGCGAACACCAGGGCGAAATGTGCCGAAGGAGCATCCATGCCGTCTTCTTTTTTCTGTTGTTGCCGTCTGTCCGCGGCCCTCCTCATCGTGGCGGGCACGGCAGAGGCAGAGAATGTCTTAACCGTATCCGATCTGGTGGGACAAGCCCTTAAGCAGCATGCGCTGTTGGCTGTCCTGCAAGCCCGAATTGATGAGGGCGTGGGGGCTGCCCAGCAGGCAAGGGCGTGGGCGAATCCAGAGCTTGAACTCGGCCTGGGACGAAAATCGGTCAACACCTTCACCGGACCGGCCTATGAAATTTCTGCAATCCAGATGTTCGCATTCCCTGGGAAGCGGGGTTTGCGGCGGCGGCTGGCAAACTTCACAACTGACCAGGCGCGGGCGGGCCTCACCCGGGCCGAGGTCACCGTCCATTACGATGTGTTGCGGCTTGCCTACGCTTATGAGACTGCGAGGCGGAAGGTTGAGTACTCCGCACAGCGACTGAACCGGTTTGAACTTATTGAGACCTTCCTTAAGAGCCGCCCATTTGCATCCCCACAGCAGAGAGCCGAGCGGGAAATAGTGCGACATCGCCTTTACAACCTGACCACTGACCTCCTGGAGTTGGAGGGTGTGTTGAGCGGGCACCGGGAAGAGCTCGCCTTCTACGTGGGGTCCAGCGTGTCGGAGAACTCACGAATCGAGGTGCACTGGTTTGATGGAACTGAAAACCTGGAGGGGGTCACGCGAGGGTTAGACTCCGTGCGCCAGAGCCCCGCGGTTGAGTGGCAGAAGCTAGCGTGGGACCGGGCCGCAGTGGAGGCGACGCTGGCCCGGCGTGAAGCATGGCCGGATGTGGGCCTCTTTGCCCGATACAGCCAGGAGAGGGCTGGGGAGATGGAGGTGGTGGGGACCGGAGGACTCAGCTTTGCGTTGCCCGTCCTTAACGTCAACCGGGGGGATATCCAGCGTGCCCGAAGCAAGCTGCTCGCTGAAGAGCAGCTGTATCGATTACGGCTGCGGGAGGTGGAGACAGGGTGGAAACGCCACCGCGTGGAATACGAGACCTCCAAGGCGGTGGTGGCCAAATATCCCGAGGAGGCATTCGCCGATTGGGAACGGCAGCTTGGATCAGCCGAGGGCGAGTTCCGCAAAGGGAGGGTGGACCTGCTGACTTTTCTGGAGCTGGATGAGCAAATTACCGAATCAGTATTCCGGGCTCTTGAGGGGCAGGTGCGAGCAGCCCAGGCGTACGGGGCCCTGTACTCGCTCACCGGGGAGCGCAGGCTGCCAGGGGGGGCCCGTTGATGCGGCGTGTAGTCGAAATAGCACTCCATAACCGCCTGGCGGTCCTGGTACTTTTTGCGGCAGCCGCGATCGGCGGAATCTTGTCATTGGCCCAAGTACCCATTGATGCGACCCCGGACATCACGAACGTTCAGGTGATGGTCAATACGAAGACCGGAGCTCTGGACCCCGGGCAGATCGAACGGACGGTTTCCTTTCCCATTGAGATTGAGATGAGCGGGATCGCTCGGGTGCAGGAGGTCCGGTCATTGTCGAAATACGGCCTGTCTCAGGTCGTGGTGGTCTTCGAGGATGGCACTGACATCTACTGGGCCCGTCAGCAGGTGGCGGAAAAACTTCAGGCTGCCCGCGGCGACCTTCCTGCCGGATTGTCGCCGGAGCTGGCGCCGATCACAACTGGATTGGGTGAGGTGGTGATGTACGCAGTGTTGGCCAAGCCAGGCTCCGCCCTTGCCCAGAAGTCCGAACGCGAGCGGCTCCTGTACTTGCGTACCATTCAGGATTTCATCATCGCCCCGTATCTCAAACGGGTGGTGCGCAACGTCGCCGAGGTGGATTCCACCGGGGGGTACAAGAAAGAAATTCATGTGGACCTTCATCCCAAAGCGCTTGAACATTACGGGCTCAGCGTTGAGGAAGTTTGGAGAAAGCTGGACACGCTTGGAGAAAATTTCGGAGGTGGCTACATCCAGCCAGGGGGCCAACAGGTCATCGTGCGTACCGCAGGGCGTCTGGACAACCTGGACCAGATCAGGGCCTTGCCGATCAAGTTAGATGTTGCTGGCCGCCCAGTCCTCTTGGACCGTGTTGCAGATGTCCGTGAAGACTATGTCCAGCGGATGGGGGGCGCCACCCTGAACGGTGAGGAAACCGTCCTGGGGACCGTGCTCATGTTGAGCGGGGCGAACTCCCGCCAAGTAGCCCTGGATTCTGAACAGGCGCTTGCCCGCGCCACCCTGCCGCCGGATGTTGAGGTCCAGTTGCTCTACAGCAGAAGCTTCCTCGTCAATGCCACCCTTAGGACAGTCTTTACGAACCTCGCCGAAGGAGCAGCGCTGGTAGTGGTGGTGCTCCTCCTGGTCCTGGGGAATGTCCGGGCGGCCCTGTTCGTCTCCCTGGCGATTCCTCTCTCCATCCTGGTTGGGGGGATGGGGATGAAGGTGCTGGGGGTATCGGCCAACCTCATGAGTCTTGGGGCGGTTGACTTCGGTCTTCTTGTGGATGGCGCGGTCGTCATGATTGAGAACACCTTGCGGCGGCTCAGACAGGAACCTGAGCGGCGCGACGCCCGCAGCCGGATGGCCCTCGTCCTGGAGGCGTCGGTTGAGGTCATCAAACCAGTCACCTTGGGTCTGCTCATCATCATGCTCGTGTACGTTCCCATCCTGGCCCTTGAAGGTGTCGAGGGAAAACTTTACCATCCGATGGCGACCGTGGTGCTGATGGCACTCGGCGCCTCGCTCCTCGTGGCGGTCTTGCTCATGCCTGTCCTGGCCTACTTGTTCTTGAAAACTCCCAACAGCCACCAGCAGGACGGGGAAACCGTGGTCTTTCGGATCTTGCGTCGGGCCTATGAGCCGATCCTCGCTCTGACCCTTCGACACCGGGGTATGGCCCTCGCCCCAGCGCTGGTGCTGATGGTGGTCGCCTTCTTCATGTACAGGAACCTCGGGGCTGATTTCATGCCGCCCTTGGACGAGGGGGACCTGGTGGTCAACCTTACCCGCTCCTCGGATATCGGGATCGATGCCTCGCTGGCCGTGCAGAAGGACAGCGACCGGGTGATCGGGGAATTTGGGGAAGTGGAATGCGTCTTCTCCCGCATCGGGATGCCTGAAGCTGCCACCGACCCCATGGGGGTTCATCTTTCGGACACCTTTGTGATCCTGAGGAAGGATCATTCGCAATGGCCGGTGCTTGCTAAGGGGCGCCGGACAAAGCGGGGGGTATATCTTGCCATCAAGAAAGCCCTGGAGACGCATGTCCCTGGTCAGGAGATCAGCGAGAACCAACCCATCGAGATGCGCTTTGCGGAAATCCTTGAGGGGAGCCGCGCCGACGTGACCCTGCGAATCTACGGCAAGGAACTTGATGTGCTGATGACCTTGCTCAATCAGGCTGTGGAGTTACTAGAGCCGCTTCCCGGCGTGGATGAAGCGGTGCTGGACGCGTTGACCGCGTTGCGGAAGAGTCCAGTTCTGAATATCGTTCCTGATTACTCCGCCATGGCTCGCTACGGGGTCACGATCAGCGGCCTGAACCGGTTGCTGGAAACTGCTATGGGTGGCCAGGAGATCGGGAGCTTCTACGAGCAGCAATGGAGGTTTCCCATCGTGCTGCGGATCGCGGAGGAGCATCGCGAGCAATTGGAAGCCATTAAAGCCCTCGCCGTTAGGTTGCCTGGTGGTGGGACGGTTCCACTTTCCCGGCTGGCAAAGTTCCGGCAAAAAGAGGAGGTGACGACCATCGCTCACCACTACACGAAGCGTTATGCGGCCGTGGCGATCTACTTAAGCGGTCGGGACCTCGCAAGCTTCATGAAGGAGGCCAGAAGTGTGATTGCTGAGCGTTTGGAATTACCGGAAGGCTACACGCTGAGCTGGGGAGGACAGTTTAAGAATCTGGAGCGTGCCCAGAGAAGGCTGGCTCTCATCGTGCCAGCCATATTGGTGGCGATCTTGCTTATCCTGTGGCAGGCCTTCAGAAGCTTTCGCCAAGCCCTCTTGGTTTACTGCAGTATCCCGCTCGCTCTCACGGGAGGAATCATTGCGCTAACGCTACGAGGTATCCCGCTCAGCGTATCAGCCTCTGTGGGGTTCATCGCGTTGATGGGAATTGCTATCCTCAACAGCATGGTGCTGGTCACCTTCTTCAACCAGCTTCGCGCCAGAGGGGAGCCCCCCGAACGCGCTGCCCAAAATGGAGCTCTGATCCGTCTCCGCCCAGTGATCATGACCGCGCTGGTCGCCAGCCTCGGCTTTCTCCCGATGGCACTGAACACCGGGATCGGTGCAGAAGTGCAGAGGCCGCTGGCAACGGTTGTCATTGGTGGACTGATATCAGCGACGTTCTTGACCCTGCTGGTTCTTCCCACTCTGTATGCATGGACTGAAAGGAATTCCCCAACCCACGAGTGATGTTCGACGGCCGGAAATGTGAACGCGGGCCGGATTATATCATCTAGACATGTATGCCGCAGTCTGTAACTTCATGCTGCCGCTCACCGGACAGGAAGACCCCTGGAGCGCGCTGCGCAGTCTAGGCAAGCCAGGTGTGGAGATTCACGTTGACGAGAAGCTCAAGACTTCTTTATTCAAAGGCGCTGACGGTGGAAGGCCTTTCGATCTCTCCAAGACTTCGATCTAAAAGCGCTTGGCGACCGCCTCCGTGAGGAAGGGGTCCGCCTGGGCGCCCTCTTCCTG
>CAZPLZ010000160.1:0-7633 GCA_964587525.1 uncultured bacterium
TTAATAGATGAACCGGGGCCTGCGGATTGACGTCCTCGAACGCCAGGACCTGCTCGTCCTCATAGACGATGTTCGCGGGAATTTTCTTCTGCACGATCTGGCAGAACAGGCAATCCGCCATGCTCACACCCCCGCGACAGGAACGGCAAGCAGCGACCCGCCTTCCACGCCGGTGATCGCCACCCGCGCCACCATCCCCGCCTGAACTTTGGAACTTTGAAAGCGGACGGTGTGATATGAACCGGTCAATCCCTTCCACCAGCCGTCCCTCGGCCGGCTCTCCACCACCACGTCCGTCTCACGTCCAACCTGCCGTGCGAGCGAATCGGCCAGCAAGCGGGACCCGAGTTGGGCCAACCGCTGTTGACGCGCAGCCACGACTTCAGGCGGCAGTAGCGGATACGATTCCGCCGGTGTCCCCGGGCGGGGCGAGAAGGGGAACAGATGCAGCTTGTGGAACCCACACTCCACGATCAGCTCTGCGGTGATCTCGACATCTTCTTCCCGTTCGGTGGGGAATCCAACCAGCACATCGGCGGTCAAGGCCATCTCCGGACACCGCGCCCGCAACTCCCGGATCGGCCCCCTGATGTCGGCTGCGGTGTACCCGCGCCGCATGGCTTTGAGCACCGGATCGCTCCCGCTTTGAATGGGGAGGTGCAGGTGCTTGCAGATCTTGGGATGGCTGGCGATCAGTTCAAGAAGCTCCAGCTCCAGCTTACCGGGATAGAGTGAACTCAAGCGCAACCGGCGAAGCGAGGGAATCTCCAGCACGTGCTTGAGGAGCGCGAACAATCGGCCACCGGTCTCGGGGTCTTGGTACGCGTTCAGCCGCACCCCGCACAGCACCACCTCCGGCACACCCCGCTCCGCCAGCCCACGGATCTCTTCGACGATCTCCGAACAAGAGCGACTGGCTGAATTTCCCCGGATGAGCGGGATGACACAAAAGGAACAGCGACGGTCACATCCATCCTGCACCTTCACGAACGCGCGGACGTGGCCGTCAAACCGGGTTATCCCCGCCTGTCGCCCCCCCTCTCCTTTTTCCCTCTCCCCGCGAACATGTGCTTCACCGCTAGACTTTTCCCTCTCCCCCCGAAGGGGGGAGAGGGTAGGGTGAGGGGGGACAGGGGTGAAGTCACTCAGCACGGAAAGCAGCGCCTCGGCGATCGGCGCTTCCACCACCCGGTCGGCCAGGCCCTCCTTCACCAGGTCCACGCCGGGACGCCGGGCGTAACACCCGGCCGCGATGATCTGTGCGCCCGGGTTGCGCCTCCGCGCCCGGCGCATGGCCTGCCGGGCCTGCCGGTCCGCTTCAGCGGTGACCGAACAGGTGTTGATCAACACGAGGTCCGACTGCTCCCCGGGATCCGCCTCCTCGAAAAATTGACCGAGCATCTCTCGCATCATCTGGGTTTCGTACTGGTTGACCTTACACCCGAAGGTAACCGTAGAGAACTTCATAGCGGCCTTAAGGAAAGTGAAAAAAGTAGCTTGGGGACCCCTTCCATGGAACGATGATACGGGAAGGCTCGTGGAGTTTCAAATCCCGACTCCCTCAAGCCGCATCATCATAGCTGTGCCAAAAAGTGCCATCGCCAACACCACGAGGCCCCAATCAGCCACACGCATCTTCAGCACAATAAACGGCACGCGAGTGCGGTGCGATCCAAACCCCTTCGCCTCCAGCGCCCAAGCCATCTGGTGCGCGGAGCGGAGCGAACAGGCCAGGATGGGGATCAGGAGTGGTACGTACCGCCGGGTCCGGGTGATCAACCCTCCTTCATCGAACTTAAGCCCCCGCAGCCGCTGCGCCTCCACCACGTGGCGCGCGTTGGCGAGCAGGGCGGGAACGAGCCGGAACGTCAGCCCCAGGGAGAACACCGCCGGGTACGGAAACCCCAGCCGGGAAAACGCCGCGAGAAGTTCCTCCGTACGAGTGATCAGCAAAAGGATCAACCCAGCCAGGAGCATGTCCATCAGCCGCAGCCCCATGCCAAGCCCAAAGATCCAGATCGCCGGACCGGCCTGACCACGCAGGGACAGAAACAGAGGCCACAGGAGAAACGAAAGTCCGCCGATGATGACGATCACAAGGACGCCGACCAGATAGGCCTTCAGCACCCGGGCCGCGGCTGCGAGCGTGATAAGGCCCAGGAACGGCCAGATCAGGAAGGCAGGGTTGCTGAAGAAAAGCAGCGCCCCACACCACAGGGTCAAGGCCAGCAGCTTCACGCGGGGATCGATCCGGTGAACCGCGGAGCCCGCAGGCTGATAGAGAGTAAGTTTCATCTGCTGTGACGCGGTGGCCCCAAGGCCTCTAGTAATTCAGTCGCGCTCAGGGCGTTCACGCCCAGCCGGTTTGCCAGAGCCGCCGCAGGAGGCGGGCTCAGCGAAAGCCCGCGCAGCACCTCTTCCCGGGCAAACACCTCCCGGGACGGGCCGTCCACCGCGACGCGCCCCTGGGCCAGAACCACCACCCGGTCCGCATACTCAGCGGCGACCCACATGGCGTGCGTGATCAAGATGACGGTCATGCCTAAAGCGTTCAGCCCCCTGATGAAGATCATCATGCTCTCCGCCTCAGCCGCATCCAGCCCGGTCGTTGGCTCGTCGAAAAAGACCGCCTCAGGCCGGTAGGCCAGCAGGGACGCCACCGCCAGCCGTTGCCGTTCGCCCTTGGCGAGGGCGAACGGGTCATCTCGCTCACGCCCGCTCAGCCCCACCGCTTCCAGCGCCTCACGGACCCGTACCTCCAAGTCCTGCGCGTTCAGCCCCAGGTTGCGTGCGCCAAAGGCGACCTCGTCCGCAACGGTATCGGAGAAAATCTGATGGTCCGGATTCTGGAACACGTACCCGACCGTCCGGGACAGGTCGCTCAAGGTGTACGCCTTCACGGACTTGCCCTTGACCAGAAGCTCGCCCCGCCGCAGCTTGATGAGACCCACGGCATGCTTGGCGAGCGCTGTCTTGCCGGATCCGTTCTGCCCGAGCAGCGCCACACACTCACCGGCGCGGAAAGCCAGCGACACATCGTGCAGCACATCCGGCCCGCCAGGATACCCCGACGTCACCCCACGGAATTCGATGTGCGTCTCACCGCTTCCCTCTCCCTTTTCCCTCTTCCCCCTCTCCTCTTGAGGGAAGAGGGTAGGGTGAGGGGAGAGACGCTGCGCTTTGATCCGGGACGCAATCGCGTCAATGCTGGGATCGCCACCGGGCAGCCCCAGCCTCTGAGCCACCAGCGCCGGTGGCCACACGGGAAGCCCCAGGTCAGCGCAGCGCTGAGGGTTTATCAGGATATCGCCGGGGGGCCCCGCGTACGCCAGCCGGCCCTCCTTGAGCAAGAGCAACGTGTCCGCTGCCAAAAGCGCTTGGGGGTCATGCTCGATGAGCAGCACGGTCATACCCTGTGCCCTCAACTGGGCGATGACGTTCAGCACTTGAGTTTTTCCAACCGGGTCCAGGTCGGTGAGTGGTTCATCCAGCACCAGCACGTCCGGCTTCAATGCGATGGCGGCTGCGATCGCGAGTCGCTGTTTTTCGCCGCCGGAGAGCTCAACCGGCGCCCGCTCCTCGAACCCAGCCAGCCCCACCAGCGCCAGGGTGTCGCTCACCCTCCGTCGCTGCTCAGCGGGATCCACCCCGAGGTTTTCCAGCGGAAAGGCGACCTCCAGGGCTACGGACGAAGACACCAGGTGTGATTCAAAGTCCTGGAATACGACCCCCACGTCCTGCGCCAGCTCCCGCGGCGGGCCCGCCGGGCGCCCGGAAATCCGCACCAACCCCGTACCGGTGCCCCGGATGAGGTGCGGGATGGTGCCGTTGACCGCCATAGCCAGCGTGGATTTCCCCGCCCCGTTGCGGCCGCTGACCACTGCAAGCTGCCCCGCTTGAACCGCAAACGAAACCCCCTGAAGCGCCGGCGAATGGCGCTCCGGGTAGGTGAAGGTCACATCGCTGAATTCGAGCCTGATCGTGCTGGGCATGCGGTGCTGCTGGAGGGATTATTCTAGCCAGATTGACCCCCCTTAAGGGCCGCGCTATTCTAAAAGGGGGAAATTAATGGGGAACAGTTTTTCGTTTCTGTGGACAGCCCTGCTCTTACTCACCGTCGCTCCGGCGGCGCATGCTCTGGGACCCACCTCTCCCAGCGATTGGCAGGATTGCTTAACTGATCCACTGGCTTGCTCTGGCGTCACCACGAAGCTCAACGCGGTGCATGGCAGGTCCCGGCCGAACTCCGGCACCACGGTCAACTTGACCGACATCTGGGCAGTGGGCAACAACGGCTTGATCCTGCGGTTCAACGGGGCCTCCTGGAGCCCGCAGTCCGTCTCCCCCCCGGTATCCATCAACCTCTACGCCGTGTACATCCTGCCGCAGGCCGACTCCAACGGAAACGCAGGATGGGCGGTGGGTGAACGTGGCACGATACTCCGGATGGATGCCTTGAATGCGTGGACGACGTATAACGCCCCGACGTCATGCTTAGCTGGGGGTGGCGACCCCCTTCAGATCTGCGCGACCCTGTACGAAATTTTTCCGGCCGACCCGAGCAATCCGGACTCAGCACTGGTTATCGTCGGTCAGGCCCAGTGTAACCCCCCGGATCCCAGTCCCCCTGTGGTCGGAGCCAACCCAACGATCCTGATGTGGGACGCCGTCGCAAACGCATGGACCAGACTTACGACAGCGACCACACCGTATAATCTCAACCCCTCGGGCTGGCCTATAGCCTTGTACGCATGCGACAACGGCGTGATGTACACGGGGCTCATCACAAATTTCACCAGCGCAGCCATCCCCACCGATCTCGATGGCGGTGGAATTGATTCAAGCACGCTCCGGGTGAACTTGGGGTTAAAGCCCTCCACCCTGGAGTGGGACAACCTGGTAGGCCAAAACGGCTGCACCGTCGTCTCTCCCACCTCCCCCTTCCCGCGCTACTACGCCTCCGCCAAGATCGGCAACTTCGCCATCGTGGCCGGCGATACCGACTCAATCGGGTACTGCCCCCCGCCAGGTGCGGGTACGAACCCGATCGCGAACTTTTCCCTTTATACGCGAACCGTCTCCCCCGTGATCAAAGCGCTCGCGCGAGGCCTGAGCAGCACGGAGTACGGCACGATCCGGGGCATGGACTTCCTGCAAACCTGGGGCTTCGGCATCGGGGTGGGGTTCGGAGACCCGAACGGCGCAGACTTCAACGAGGCGCAGGGCACCGGCAGCAACGCACCGGACGCGTACTTTGCATTTATCAACGCGTCCGATATCAACAAACTACCGGACACCTCGCCGAACTCGATCACGCTCTGGCAGGCCGCAGCGTGGCCGCGTCTCTACGACGTCTTCATCACGAAGTTTACCGAAGCGTGGGCGGTCGGGAACAACGGGACGATTCTGCACTGGACCGATCCGAACCCGATATCGCCAGCCAACCTGGAAATTTCACTGTCCTATAGCCAGAGCGGCAAGTGGGTGGAAGTCGTCATGAGCGTGACCAACACCGGAGGTGTCCCGCTCCGGAACCTGACGACAAATGTGAGCGTGCCCCCCGGCAACGCCAATCCGGACCTGAACTGCGCCTCCTGGCCGGTGTGCGGAACGGACTACTGCTCCGCCTCACCTTCATGTCCTACCACCCTGCCGCCCGGAGGGCCGGCATTTTTCACGTGGTCCTACACCATCACCGGGTGTTACCCGGTCATCTTCAACGGCACCGCCTCGGGCGAGGACACAGATTCTTCCTCGCCCTCAATTATCACTTTGTCCGCCTCCGGCACAACCACGCTGCCGGGGCCGCTCCTGGACATTACGGTGACGAAAACCCAGACGCCAGCAAGCCCAGGACCCGGTGTTCCGGTGACCTACCAGCTCGTGGTGAACAACACGGGCGCCGCGACGGTGACCGATCTGATGGTGGTGGATACGGTGTCGCCGGTGATCTTGAACCAGACGACGGCACCGGCGCCACCCGGGTTCACGCTAACGGGGCCGACGAATGTGGCGGGCGGAACGCGGTACGTGTGGAGCGGCAGCGGGCTGAACATGACGCCGGGGGCAAGCTACACGTTCCAGATCGACGGAACGGTGGCCACGGTCTGTACGCCAACCACGGTGAACAACAGGGCGAACATCAGCGCGATCAGCGACTGCCGGGCGATCACGAAACTCACGAACCAGACCACGTTCTCGCTGCCGACGACGCCGTTGAGCCTCACGGTTTCGAAAACGCAGATACCGGCGAGCGCAAGGGTCGGCGAGCCGGTGACGCACCAGATCGTGGTAACCAACACGGGGTCGGCGACGATAGGAAGCCTCAGGGTGGTGGACACGGAATCACCGGTGGTGACTGGGGTGACGCGGGATAAGCCTCTTGGGTTGTTCACGGCGCTGGGGCCGGCGCAGGTGCCAAGCGGCACATGGTACGGGTGGTCCGACAGCGGGTTGTTCATGACGCCAGGGACGAGTTACACGTTCACGATCACGGGGAAGGTAGGGCCAGTGTGCAACCCCACGTCGCTGAGCCGGCCCGTCTTGGTGACCGGCGAGGACATATACATGTGCAGCCAGACAAGTGCTTCGGCAACGGCAGGATCAGTCGTGCAGCCGCCAACGGTGGCACTCACGGCAGTGAAGAACCAAACACCGGCGAGTCCGGACATCGGCGAGACGGTGACGTACCGGCTCGTGGTGACGAATACAGGGGCGGCGACGATCGAGAACATGACGGTGGCGGATTCGGCGGTCGTGAACCCGGTGGCGCCGCAGCTGACGTCGACGACAATGCAGGAGCCAGCGGGGTTTGCGGCGCCGTCAGTGACACAGGTAAGCAACGGGGTGCAGATTGTGTGGAACAACAGCGCACCGCTGAACATGACGCCGGGTCAAAGCTTCACGTTTACGGCGGCGGGGACGGTGGAGTCCGTGACTGCGCCGACGACGGTAAACAACATGGCGAACGTGACCGCGGTCGACGCGTGCAACAACGTAAAGTCTCAAGACACGAATACAGTGAGTTTTTTGATCAATCCCCCCCTGGACAGCGCCCTGTCCGTGAAAACGATTGAGGCCTGCCCCAGTAGCGGCTACGATTACTTTTTCACCGTGATCCTCACGGTGACGAACACGGGCACGAAGGACATCGTGGATCTCTACGCCGATCCCTTCCCGCCGCCCGGTACGGTTAATGTCACCCCCGTTTCGTCCACCTTTTTTGCAGGGCCGCTGAAGCCGCTGCCCGACCCCAACGCCAGCACGAGCTTCACCTGGAACTACAAGGTCTCCGGCACGCTCCCGATCACCCTCGCAGCCGGGGTCAACGCCGCGCTCACGCCGGCTGGCGCGCCCGTGTTCACCAGCGCCTCAGACACCGCGGCATCGGGCGACCCAACCAAGACCGGGCTCGCCAGCGCCCTGTCCATCACGAGGGAGTTGGTGCCGGTGAGCGACCGGCAGCGTAACACCGGCCTGGCGGAATTCTGGGAGCTCACCCTCGTGCTGACGGTCACCAACAACGGCGCCGAGACGGCGACCGGGTTCGTGCCGTCGGTGTCCAGCATCGCTCCCGCCGGCCGGGCCTGGCCACTGACCGGGCCCACCCCCCCTTGGGCCGGCGCCCTGGCCC